>SLSZ01000249.1 GCA_007130125.1 Bacteroidales bacterium | reverse complement strand
TTAATGTTTTTCTTAACTGTAACTGATTTTCTAATGTTCTTTTTCATAGCTTTTTGTTTTTAATATTTAAGTAACGGGTGACGAGTGACGGGTAACGGGATACAAATTGAGTCAATAAAAAGACATATGCAAGTAAATGGTATATATAGCAAGGTTTTGTTACCAAGGGAATAGGTGACTGTAAAATTTTGTTATGGATGGTAGTTTTTTGTGATGGGCGGCAAGGCTATAATTGTTTTAGTAGCCGGTTGAACTCTTTTGTTTTGTTTCTTGCTACGGGTATTTCATCATCAACTCCCGACAACTTCAAACGATAACCCAGGGTATTGCCTTTTCGTGAAATGATTTTTTTCAGGTTTACAATAAACGCCCTGTGAGTCCTCATTATGTATGATATTTTTGACAGTTGCCGTTCAACATTGTTGATGGAGTTGCGAATCACAACCTTTTGCAATTGTTCGTTGCGATACAGGTGAAAAACAACGTAGTTGCCTTCTGATTCGGCGCAAATAAACTGGCCTGGATAAAAATTAAGTTCCTCTTTTTTTAGTTTAGAACTTATTTTTATTAAGTCTTCGTTTGGATTTATAGTTTTATAACTTTCGCTTCCTTTTTGAACTATATTATCACCCAAAAACCAAAACCGCATATTAACCGAGGTAAAAAACAGAAAAGGGATAATGCCAATAAGGAAAGCATTTTTGAGGGAATCAAAGAAAGTTGCAAAGTTCCATCTTGCGGCAGGCTCTTCTATTAAGAATCCGGCAAAATAACCAAAGACACCCATTACAAAAAGTGAGATAATTATAGTGGCAAACTCCTTAAAAATAGTCCAGTCTTCTGTGTTTGAAAAATATCCAATGTTCTTAATGAATTTGGCAGAAATAAATATTGCTGCAGCAGCTACCAGGCAGTAAACAGCCATTGTTGCTTCATAACTAAGAAACCAGCCGGCATGAGTGCCCAGGGGTTGATACATTAAAAGAAATGCAAAACAAAATATAGCCACTATTAATGCACCTGGTAAAGGATTTCTGATAATGTAATTCTGCGGAAAATCCTTGTTAAGATATTTGTTAATTTCCCTGAGCATATGAAGTGTATAGTAGTAAATGGAATGCCGGTTTCAAAGATAAATAAAATTATCACGTTATCTTGCTAAATTCCAAAAACAGGATATCCCTGCACTGTTTTATTTACATTAATTCTAAGTTTATGTCACCTCTGGGGGTGAAATCTGCTTACTATGCCAATTGAAATCAATAGCCGCAGCATTCATACTGCGGATTAAATTTTTTCTTAGTGTGTTGCCTTAATATAGCAAGTGCGGCAGAGCGGTTCGTAGCTTTCGGTCTCGCCTAGTACAACAAGCTTTTCATCTTTAATTGTTCGATGCGAATATTGTGCCAGATCGCCACATTTGACACATATCGCGTGAACTTTTGTAATGTATTCGGCTGATGCCAGTAATGCAGGCATTGGCCCAAAAGGCTTTCCTTTAAAGTCCATGTCCAACCCGGCAACAATAACCCTTATTCCTTGATTTGCCAACTGATTGCACACATCTGCCAGGCCTGCATCAAAAAATTGGGCCTCGTCAATACCGACTACATCAACGTCGTCTGCCAGCAATAAGATATTGGAAGAAGATTGTACAGGCGTTGACTGAATCACATTTTCATCGTGGGAGACAACATTCTCTTCATCGTAACGCACTTCAATAGCAGGCTTGAAAATTTCAATACGTTGCTTCGCAAACCTGGCACGCTTCAGCCGCCGGATCAGCTCTTCGGTCTTGCCCGAAAACATGCTGCCGCATATAACCTCAATCCATCCTCGACGAGGCTGACCCGACATGTCTTTTTCCAAAAACATTAATAAACTTTTTAGTGTTTATCCTTTAAAAATCTTATTTTCGCAGTACAAAGAATGAGCTTTTTTGAACTGAATTTTATATTGAGTGCTAAATTAAAAAAACTTTTCAAGGATTATTAAAAGATAAAACAATAATTAAATTATGTTTTTATCGTTTTTTGATTTAGATTTAAATGCAATAATGAAATAAAAAGATCACTCTCAAAACAGGCTTAAAAAACGTAATTTCAAAAAAACAGGTAAATATAAATACTTAACAATATATGAAAGACACAATGATAAAAGAACGGATTTGCAATCTGCTTGAATCTATTGTTGACAAAACTGAAAACATTAACAAATCTGATTCGCCCGATTACCTGCTGGATGTTGATTTGGTAATCGATGAGCTGAAGCAACTTTATAACGAGTTTATTCTTCTTAAAAAAGTTACTGAGAAACAATTGGAAGGCGAAACAGGCCGGGTTGATAAAACTAAAATAAGCTCCACTGATCCGGCAAGCCGAACATTCCCCCGTACATTTGTTACACCTCCGCCTGGGGAGAAAAATCAGGAAGACGTTAAGGAGGAGCAAAAAGATGAAGAGCAACCATCAAGTAAAGATTCTAGTGTAGAGGTAGTTTCAGAAGAAAATAAACAGGAAGTTGAAGAAACTCTATCTTCAAAAGAACATTCAGCTGGCAAGACATCTGAAAAAGAAGAAACAAGCAAAACAGATAAGGATGTTGCTACTGGTGCAGCAACTGTAGAAAAAAATTCTAAAATGGATGAAGAACATGAAACCAAAGTTGATGAAGCAGAAAAACCAGAAGAATCAAAAGAGGTAAAAGAGCAGTCTGAAACATCACAAAAAAAATCAAAGAATAAAAATGCTTCTATTGCTGAAACTGTTGGTAAAAGCAAGAGCAAGTTTCTCGGAGATAAGTATGCCAGTGATGAAGACACATCTTTAAATAAAAGGTTGGCAAAGATGAAGGAGGATGTTACAATTGGCACACGTATGCAGCATAAACCAATTCAAAATTTGAAAGAAAGCATCGGAGTGAATGAAAAGTTTTTGTTTATAAATGAGCTTTTTGAAGGTGATATTGAAGCTTATAATGATGCAATTAATAAGCTTAATTCTTTCAGTGATATTGATGAAGCATTTGAATTCATTAATCAACTGAATAATACTTATGCATGGGATGAGAATCACTCCTCAGAAACTATTGATAAATTTGCTTATCTTGTTCAGAGAAGATATATGACCAATTGATTGTGTGATGGGAAATCTAATATTGGTGCCTACACCTATAGGTAATCTTGAGGATATTACTTTACGGGCATTACGTGTGCTTAAAGAATCTGATGTAATACTTGCGGAAGATTCCCGTAATTCAGCCAAGCTTTTCAATCATTATGAGATCAGCAAAAAAGTCTTGTCATACCATCAACACAACGAGCATAAGATCTATAAAAAGGTTGTAGAAGAGATTCTAAATGGTAAAAAAGTAGCTCTTGTAACTGATGCGGGAACACCGGGTATTTCAGATCCCGGATTTTTAATTGTCAGAGAATGTATTAAAAATGATATTGAAGTTGAATGCTTGCCGGGAGCAACCGCATTTGTTCCTGCCCTTGTAAATTCAGGATTACCTTCCGACAGATTTACCTTTGAAGGATTTTTACCCGTAAAGAAAGGCCGTCAGTCAAGAATAAAAGAACTGGCTGAAGAGAATAGAACTATGGTGTTTTATGAGTCACCTTACAGGCTTTTAAAAACCCTTCAGGATTTTCTGGATCACTTCGGTGAAAATCGTATAGTATCTGTTTCAAGAGAACTTACAAAAATTCATGAAGAAAATTTCAGGGGAACAATAAAAGAAGCTATTGAACACTTTAGTGCCGCCAATATTAAAGGTGAAATAACTATTGTTGTTGAAGGACTGAAAGATGAGCTTAGAAGAGGGGAGAGAGGCGGCCGGTAATCGGTGGTCGGTGGTCGGTAATCAGTAATCGGTAATCAGTAATCAGTAATCAGTAATCAGTAATCAGTAGTAATTGGAGTTAGGGGCTCATTGAAAAAAATATTTGATATAAATTATTTTTA
>SLSZ01000130.1 GCA_007130125.1 Bacteroidales bacterium | reverse complement strand
GGTGGTGAGTGAAATGATTGAAAAGTGTTAAGCGATAATACAAGGTGAATTTAATGCATTGATAATTCATTTATTTTCTGTTCTTCCATTAGTTTTAGTTTTTCAAATGCCTGTCCGATCGTTTTTACATTTTTTATAGTAAGGCTAAGGTTTTTGTCTGTTTCTTTAATGTTACACAGGCGGTGGTTCTTTTGTGCGAACAACAACACTTTCTTAAAAACGTCAGTGTTGTAATATGCAGATTCGGGGTTTGATATAAAGTAACCGATGAATTTTCCTGATTTAAGCACCACTTTTTCAAAGCCCATTTTTGCGGCAAGCCATCTAAATCTCAGAGCTTCAAACAGGCCTAGTGTTTCTTCAGGTATAGGGCCGAACCTGTCGCGCAGCATGTCAGCAAAAGCGTCCAGCTTTTTGTTGGTTGTAATTGTATCAAGTTCTTTGTATAAAGTCAGGCGTTCTTCTATGCTTGAAACATAGTCGCTAGGGATCAACAATTCCAGGTCGGTTTCCAGCAAACAATCATCTACAAATGATTTTTCTTTCTGTTCATCACCTTCTGCCTTAAAGACATCCTTAAATTCATTTTCTTTAAGTTCTAAAATAGCTTCATCAAGGATTTTGTGGTAAGTTTCAAATCCTATTTCATTTATGAATCCGCTTTGTTCTGCTCCAAGTATATTTCCGGCACCTCTAATATCCAGGTCTCTCATGGCAATATTAAAGCCGCTGCCGAGTTCTGAAAACTCTTCAAGTGCTTTCAGTCTTTTCCTGGCTTCATCGGTAAGTGTGCTCATAGGTTGTGACAGGAGGTAGCAGAATGCTTTTTTGTTTGAGCGACCTACTCTTCCTCTCATCTGGTGCAAGTCGCTTAACCCGAAGTGGTGGGCATTATTGATAATAATAGTATTGGCATTGGGTATGTCGAGCCCTGACTCAACGATTGTAGTAGAGACCAACACATCGTGTTCACCGTTAATAAAATCAATCATTACCTTTTCCAGGCTTTTACCATCCATCTGTCCGTGTCCAATTGCCACATCGACACCCGGGCAAATTCTATTGATGATATTCGCAACGTCAATAATGTTTTGCACGCGATTATGTACAAAGAAAACTTGTCCACCCCTTGATACCTCATACATAATGGCTTCCCTGATAAGCTCTTCATTAAATGTATGGACTTCTGTAACGATGGGGAAGCGGTTTGGTGGCGGAGTATTGATAAGCGAGAGATCACGGGCACCCATTAGTGAAAATTGAAGGGTCCGGGGTATTGGTGTGGCTGTGAGGGTTAAGGTATCAACATTTGACTTTATCCTTTTAAGCTGCTCTTTTGTTTTTACACCAAACTTTTGCTCTTCATCAATAATCAGCAGGCCAAGATCTTTGAATTTAACATCCTTGCTGATAAGCCTGTGGGTACCGATAATTATATCCAGCTTTCCTTCTTCAAGTTCATTGAGTATTTGCTTTTTTTCCTTAGCTGATCGAAACCTGTTAATATAGTTAATGTTACATGGAAAATCTTTCAGTCGTTCGGTAAATGTATGGTAATGTTGTAAAGCAAGTATTGTTGTTGGAACCAGCACAGCTACCTGCTTGCTGTCAGCCACGGCTTTAAAAGCAGCCCTGATTGCCACTTCTGTTTTCCCAAAACCCACATCACCACAGATCAGCCTGTCCATGGGATATTCGCGTTCCATATCTTTTTTGACATTGGCTGTGGCTTTTATCTGGTCGGGTGTATCTTCGTAAATAAAGGATGCTTCAAGTTCGTTTTGAAGGTAAGTATCAGGTGAAAAAGAATTCCCTTTTTTGGATTTTCTTTCTGCATAAAGTTTGATTAAGTCTTTGGCAATATCTTTTACTTTCTGTTTTGTTTTCTTCTTAAGGTTGCTCCATGCATTTGAGCCCAGCCTGTGAAGTGCCGGAGGTTTGCCATCCTTCCCTGTATAACGGGCTATACGGTGCAAAGAGTGGATACTTATGTAAAGTATATCTCCACCTTTATACATTAATCTTATAGCTTCCTGGATCTTGCCGTTTACTTCTATCTTTTCCAGTCCGCTGTACACACCAATACCATGATCAATATGCGTGACGTAGTCGCCAGGTTTCAGACTGTTAAGCTCTTTAAGAGTAAAAGCCTGCTTGGCAGGCAATCTGTCACGAAGCCTGAACCTGTGATATCTGTCAAAGATCTGATGATCGGTATAACAGGCAACTTTGTTTTTGTGGTCTATAAAACCGCTGTGCAGTGCGATCATCATAATATCATGAGTAAAGCTTTTGGCATCAGGATCTTCTCCTGCTATGGCATCAAAAATAGAGTGCAGGCGGTTAATCTGACGTGGGTTGTCAGACAAAATGAGATTAGTATATCCTTCGGTTGTGTTTTTATGCAGGTTCTCCCTTAACAGTTCAAAATTCTTGTTGAATGATGGCTGTGGTGAAAAGTTGAATTCAAAAGTGCTGTCATCGTTAGCAAGATTTCTCCTTCCAAACTCAATAATATTAAACTCGCTGATCTTCTTTCTGAAAAAGGATGAGGTGATGAAAACATCTTCAACAGTTAAATTGTTTTCCTCAGGGTGATAAAGAGAGTTAAACAATTCACCTGCTTTTGAAAAGCTGTTTTCAATAATTTCACTTGATAGTTTACTGTCTTCAACCCATATTAGAGTATGTGAGGGGATAGATGAAAAGAAGTCGGTAAATTTTTCACCCTGCGCCATTTTTCTCAGGTCGGGCAGTATTTCTATTTTGTCAAGCAGCTTGACTGTCAATTGAGTTTCGGGGTCAAATGTTCGTAGTGATTCCGCTTTTTCGCCAAAAACTTCGATCCTGAATGGATAATCGTAAGCAAAAGAGAACACATCAACTATACCGCCTCTTATTGAAAACTGGCCCGGTTCTATAACGAATTCAACCCGTTCGAATTCGCTTTCTACCAACAAGTCAATAAGGTTGTCAACTGATACAGACTCATCCTTAAGCACAGAGATAGTGTTTTTTTTAAGACTGCTTTTTGAGACAACTTTTTCGGCAATAGCTTCGGGGTAAGTTACAATCAGGAATTTTTTATTACCATAAGTAAGCCGGTTGATGACTTCTGAACGCATCAATACGTTGTTATTGTCAATCTCCGGTTTCTCAAATGGCTTTTTGTACGTTGACGGCATGAAGAAGACAGAGCGGTTTTCTGACCCAAGGTCTTTTTCATTTAAAAGATTTTCAATATCGTTAAAAAAGTAAATAGCTGATTCCTTATCCGGGAGGATTATCAATGAAGGATTTGGAACAGAAGTTGACACTGCTGTTGTAACTACAGACGATGACGAACCCGCCAAACCCTTGATGAAAAAAGCACTTGATTTATTGTTTTTTAAAGTGTCAGCAATGGTTTGAACTAGCTCATCTGAACGGTATGTGTTTAGAAAATCTTTTGGATTCAATTATTATAATGTAATAAACCTAAACCTTGTTAATCTTAAACTGCTTCTACAGATTTTATTTCTGGAATAGCTTTTTTCATTGCTTGTTCCACACCGGCTTTAAGAGTCATGGTACTCATTGGGCATGTTCCGCATGCACCGAGAAGTTCGACATTAACTACATTGTCGTTTGTCAGTTCGACAAAACGTATATCACCACCATCAGCTTGAAGGTGTGGCCTTATTTGTTCAATTACTGTTTCAACTTTTTTAATCAACTCTGAATTTTTCGAATTTGTCATTTTTTTTATCTGTTTAATATTAATAAATTGTCTTTTTTGTATAACGCTTTTTAAGGCATATTGTTTATTAAAACAAGAGAAGTGCCTGGTGGTTAATTTGGGTTGGGTATAAAAATATGTTTATTATAAGAATAACTTGATTTTTGTTTTGCAAAAGTAATTCATTTTGCCTTTTCTGGCAAATTGAATTGTTATTCAGGCCGTTAATTTTTTTAAAATCTGTGTAATTCAATAG
>SLSZ01000178.1 GCA_007130125.1 Bacteroidales bacterium | reverse complement strand
GTGGCATGGATAAATCCGGCTATGAACATCAACCTCTTTGCATCTGCAGAAACCGGTATCGACAAGCATGAAGCAACCATGCATACAGTTGAAGATACCGGTTCTGCCAAATTACCAGAGGAAGGTAGGCCTATTAAGGACAAAGAGCCCAGAAACATTTACCTCCAGGATGGAAGCTCAATAACATGGCAGGAATTAAGTGAAAAAGACCGCAAAGAGATCAGCAAAGCTTTAGAAGAAGCACGCCTTGCTATTCAGGAAGTTAACAAGGAGGTGTTTGAAAAATTAAATTCTGATGAATTCAGGGCTGAAATGCAACAAGCCGGTGCAGATATTAACAAGGCTATGGAAATGGTTAACCGTGAATTATTTGCAAAGATAAATTCTGATGAGTTTAAATCGGAAATGCAACTTGCCAGGGAAGAAATACGCAGAGCTATGGAAGAAGAGGTCCGCCCTGCAATAAAAGAGGCACATCAGGAAATTGCCAGTGAGTTTAAATCAGAGGAGTTTAAAAAAGAAATGCAAAAAATAAAAGAAGAAATAAATAAAGCTTTAGAAGAGCTTGACGAAGATGAAAGGCAACAAATCAGGGAAGAAATAAACAGGGCAATGAAAGAGCTGGAAGAAGTCGACTGGGATCAAATCAATAAGGAGATACAGGAAGCAATGAAGGAAGTATCAAAGGCAATGAGTGAAGTCGGAAAAGCAATGAATGAAGTCGGTAAGGCCTTGGAAGAAATTGAATTCGACAAGTTGTTTGAAGAGATTAACAAAGCAGTCATGGAGCTGGATAAGGAGATTAAAGAAGCTGAATAAACGGTTTGTTTTAAAAAACAAAAAAAGCCCTCCTGTGAAACATTGCACATGAGGGCTTTTATTTATAATATAAATCTATAAGTTAAGTTTAATCAAGTTCAAAAAGTTTATACCCTGCTTCACGTCCTTCAGCATAGATATTTACATTATAATAACCGCTTTCAAACCTTTCGTCCTGTGTCCAAACCACACAAACATTTTGCTGATCATTTCTGAAATTAATCTGCCTTCTGAGTGAATAAACAAGTTCTTCCCCATTATGATCAAAAGTATTTTGATCGGAGGCAGCAAGGACCCTGTTATTAGGATCTATAATGCGGACATGAAATTCACGGTTTCCTGGTTCGGCAACAAGGTTTTCATTGACTGTCCAGCATATCTGCAATTTGTCGGTTCTTCTGGCCCTGTCGGTTGGTTCATCTCCTCTTCTTCTCTCTCTTATTCCCTGTGCGGTTATTCCGGATATTGTCAAATAGGAGGCTTTATCAACCAACTCTTCAAGTTCTTTTTTTCTTTGTTCCAGTTCATCAAAACGAGCAGTTGTTTGGTTAAGGGTAGATTGCATTTGAGACTTTTCACTTTCCAGTGACTGATTTTCTGCTTCCAGCATTCTTACTTGTTCTCTGTACTCTTCCAACCGGTCTTCGAGCTCTTGTATTTGCTCCTTGTATTTTTGGGCATCAGCCGGGTCTATACCTCTCATCTCCTGTCTCAGGCGTGCTATCCTTGCCCGTTCTTGCCTTATAGCACCTTCAAGGTGTTCGTGCTTGACGGAAAGTTCAACATATTCTTCTTCAAGTTCATTCAACTGTTCTTCTATCTCCTGCTTTTCTTGTAATGCAATGGTTTTCTCTTCCAAAGCAACCTCAGCTTGAAGCCTTGCTTCAAAAACTTCACGCAATAAAAGGCCTGCAGCAACAGCCAGCAAGACAGCAAAAATTGACAAAAAGATCACCGGGCCGATTCCTGCCGTTTTTTTTGGCTTTTCATCAACCTTACCGGTTTTTGCTTTATTTGGTTCCATAATTATTGTTTTTCGTTAAATACTAATTGTACCTTTTTAAAAGGCTAAGTGATATTAAAATCTATCTAAGAGTAAATGCTGTTTCACCTATACGATGCTCATCAGTAAATATTGACACCAGGTAATCTCCTTCCATATACTCCATGTGCCTGTCCCATGTCAGACATACCTCTTTTGAGCGGTTTTGATAATTGATCTGTTTACTTGCCGTAAATTGCAGAGTATCCTGATTATGAACAAATGCATATTCATCCTCATCACTGACCCTGAGTATCTTCTCGTCAGGCCCGGCTATTCTGACATACACATTGCGGGTGCCTGCCGGAGCTATAGGGTTCTCAGCTATTGTGAAACAAACCCTAACGTATTCAACACGACCGGCCCTATCCATTTCAACTTCTCTTCCTGTAAAACCTCTTGTACGGTATCCGGAAGCTGATATTTGAGTTGCTCTTAAAGCTGATGCCACCTCAACTTTTGTAGATAACTCCTCTCTGTCTTTTTCAAGTTCTGAAGCATAATCCTGAATTTGCGCAGCTTCTTCCCTGGCTTCGTCTCTTTCAAACCTCAATACCTCGGCAACCTGGTACAAACTGTCAATCTTAACAACATAATCCTGGGCAACTTCACGTAAATAATCCAACTGACGCCTTATCCTGCGATAATCTGCCTGCTGGCCAATAAGACGCTCAACTTCCCTTGCTTGATGCTGAATGACACTGTCTTTATCATGCAAAATACTATCGTGTTGGTGCTTGAAGGACGTATATTCATACATCAACGAATCAAGTTCTGTTTTCAGTTCATCGCTATACTCAATCTGTTCAACCTTCTCAACCCTGGTATCGCGCAATGACTGATAAGTAGTAAGCAGCATGAAAACCAAAGTTCCTACTATCACAATAAGAGCAATAATAGTTATCTTATAGACTTTAAAGTCTTTCTTCTCCGGTTTATTTTCGCCTTGTTTTTCCCGGTTTTGGTTAGTGTTTTTATTGTTTTCCATATTTAAATCAGTTTTTTAGCTGATACCTCTATTTTTTTGATATTACGAAATAAAAGTATCAAAAGTTTCTCAATTTTATAATTTATTGAATGTTAATCTAATATATTTTTATTAAGTGTGCAAAAATAGTGCTATATGTGTTAATTATCAAATAATAATGAAAATTTTGTAAAAACTTGAAAAAGTTTTCAAAAACTAATTGTAATATAAACTTAACTATAATGCGATTATTGTAATATTTGTAAAGTTAATGGTGCTTTTGGTTTTTTACCAGGGTTTATGATTCGACAACAATAATTACAATTTATTTATATATTTGCATCAACCCATTAACCGACAAGAATGAATTTATCAGAATATTTAAAAGATTTCGCCGGTCTTATCTACCCTAAGGTGTGTTGCTCATGTAGCAACGTTTTGCATTATGATGAAGAAGTTATATGCACGTATTGTCTTTATGACCTTCCCGAGACCAACTTTCATAACGATCCCGACAACAAATTAAGCCGGGTTTTCTGGGGTCGTGTTCCGCTGGAAGCAGTTACCGCGCTGTTTTATTATCAAAAAGGAAGTAAAGTTCAGAAGCTTATTCATGAGCTGAAATACAGAGGCAAGCGAGAGGTTGGCATTTATGCCGGGAAGCTTCTTGCTAGCAGACTCAAAACAACCGATAGTTGGAGAAACATTGATATTGTATTGCCTGTACCTTTACATCCAAAAAAAGAAAGGCAAAGAGGATTCAACCAAAGTGAATATTTTGCCAGGGGTATAGCAGAAGGTTTGGGGATCCGGTTATCTGTCAACAACCTTGTAAGGCAGTTTCACTCTGAAAGCCAAACGCGTAAATCAAGGTTTATGCGCTGGAAGAATGTTGAAACTGTTTATAATGTTAAAAACTCCGGGTTATTTGAAAACCAAAACCTTTTGCTTGTGGATGACGTGATCACTACAGGCTCCACTATTGAAGCCTGTGCACAAAAGCTGCTCGAAACAGAGGGCACAAAAGTATGGGTTGCTGCCCTGGCTATCGCATCGTAAAACCTACAACCTGCCTGCCAGAACCGCACTCTTCTTATATCTCTTTACATTACCATGCGGATCAAACAATTCAATGAATATCACATATATTCCGATATTTGCTTTCTGGTCGTTATCTGTTGTGCCGTCCCATATCACAACATCATCGGTGCCAAGCAGCAAACTTCTGGCAAGTTTCTTTGTATGCCTGCCCCTGGAGTCATACACCGTAATGTTAGCTGTATATCCGGGCTCATCAAGCTTAAAATAAATATTCAAGACATCATCCCGGCCGTCGTTGTTTGGTGAAAAGATTTCGGGTTCGATGGTAATGTCATGCTCAATGACATCAGGATCATGCGTAAATTGAGAGTTCTTATATCCCGGTGTTCCAAAGCCTACGTTTTCTGCAGCCGAATGCCAGTTTGATTTACTGTCGGAAGGCCTGTGATAGTTTAGCCTTTCAAGGGCTACTCCTTTTTTGGTTGTAAGCAGAGCGTAATGCATATCTTCTTTATAAACTACCATATCAACAACGTGGAGAGATCTGTTTGCAAACACCGCAATACCTCCGGCGTTGGTCATGCTTGGCATTGACTCCATGCGGATAAAAGCATCAGGGTTATTTGTCATGTAATGGTCTTTAACTCCCCTGGGGTTGGTAGTCAAAACAACATAATCCTCCGGGAAAAACAAATAGCTCACATCCGTAATATTCCGAACTGTAGTTAAAACATTTTCAACAGTATCTTTAGATGTCAACAGGTATTTCTCCAGATCAATAGTCTTGTTTGACCTGTTATACAGCTCAATATAACGCTGCGATGAAGCATCGGGAGGGTTGAATAGTATCTCGTTAATCACCACGTCAAAGTGTCCGGCAGGTTCTGGCACGGCAACATTGACAATATTCCTGTTAAGTTCATTTCCAGCACAATCAGTAAGAGACTTCTTCGCTCCTACCTTGTAAATCAAGCCTTCCTTCAGGTTTTCTGGAAGAGCCAGCCTGACCGTTTTAAATGCCGGTGGTACCGGTTCAACAGCTACGGGATTTCCTATATCATGACTTTCATGGTAAACTTCATAGTTGGCCGGGTCTGTTAAAGTATATTCGTCCATGGGTTCACTGAAGAACAATGTTATTGTGTCAACAGCGTTAAAACCTGCCCTGACCAGGTCAGGTTGTTCCAGGTTTGGGTTTTCATCACGTATGGAGTTTGTTTCTCCCGGCGACCCACCCCTGGGATCTTCACTTGCACGCCAGTTATCAGCTCCTCCACAGAAATTATAAGGGTCAATTTTTTCAAGCGACCAGCCGCCATCATCTTTGGCAGGATCACGATACCATTCGTCAGAATAATATACCGTAGAGATCAAATATTCGTTTTCATTATATAACACGAGTTCTGAACCTCCATGAGTAAGCGAGGTGGAAGTAAAACCGGGTACGGCGACCACATTACCGTATTGCGACATTTGCTCATAGCCATCCTCGGTAGTTATAACCAAATAACCTTTCGGTGGAATTATGGCATGGGGCATTTCTCTTTTGCTTCTGTGGTCTTTAAAAAACCACCCTTCAACATCTATTTCAAACTCCGTGGTATTATATAGCTCAATAAACTCATATGGGGGCAACTCTACCGGTGGTGACGGATTTGCCATTATCTCATTGAACACAACATCATAGCGCTGTGCAGCAAAATTGACAAACACATCTTCAAAATCATCCATAACATTACCTGCTAAGTCCTCAATGTTGATTATTGTGATTCTGTAGTTAACGTTTTCTGTAAAATTTTCCCCGAACATCAACCTGACAACGCTCGGATATTCCGGATCAACACTGGCTATAAGCGGCATTCCTATCCCCTTATTAACATAATAATGGTCTGTATTTTCAGCAGTATTTACATCTATAGCTTTTGAAAAATGAACGTCAAGTATGTTGGGATCAACAACATTAAGCCTTTTTACTTTCGGTGGGATAGTATCGGGGATTATGTCACCAACATATATATCATCAAAATAAAAGCGCCTGGAGTTTGTCACAGTATACTTGCAAAACAAGCCAAAATATAGTGTGGAAGCATAAGTATTGTCATTAACCGAACCTTGCGGCATGAATAGTTCGCCTCCTTGTTGATCTGCAAAAAAGTCCCAGTTTCCTTCATCATCACGGGTTACCTTAATGCGTAAAATATTATTGCTCCCGGTGGCAATATTTTGAGCACCCTCCATTAGCTCTTCAACCTCATCACCATCCTGCCTGTAAAAATATATTCTTTTGTTTTCAGTACCTGTTTTGCCTATTTGCATAAAATACCCGTTAACTGAGCCATGAAGATCATCATTATCAGCAACCAGGTAAATACGTGGGTGGTTATTGTCAGAGGGAGTGAAAGCCAGGCGTACCCAGAACTCCCATTGAGTATCATCGATCATTTCATTTTCCGTAACAAGAAATGCTTCACCTGCATCGTCATCATAAAGTTGGAGCTGAAAGTTTTCATTCACTATAAATTTATCAGCATCTCCGGTCCATTCAGGATTTTCAGTAAAATCACCATCGCTGAAATTATCTTGTACCTGTGCAAATGAAATAAACGGAACAAAAAGCAGAAGCAGAAAAAGTCTTTTGTACATGGCCATATAATATTTTAAATACGAAGTAAATATACTATTTTTGCTAACTAAAATACAAAGCAGCTCCGAAGAGTTTTTTTTGCCACAATAGCTAAAAGCTTTATTTTGTCAAATTAAAACCGGCAATTCATTATCAAAAAGAAACATTTTTTCGGAGCCCATTCAATATTGCGAAACACAAAAATAGTCTTTTTCATTCAACAGTGACTAAGAAGTTTTATGTTTTTATTATTAACGCTTTAAACAAAAAGAACAAAAGCCCGGAATCATGAAAATTGCATTGATAGGCGCCACCGGCCTTGTAGGTGAAGTTATGCGCAAAGTTTTAGAAGAAAGAGACCTTCCTTGTGATGATTTTTATCCTGTTGCCTCTGAAAGGTCTATAGGTAAGCTGGTTGATTTCAAGGGTAAATCATATAAGGTTTGCAGCATTGATTATGCTTTAAGCTCAAAACCGGATATAGCAATTTTTTCGGCAGGGTCAAAGATTTCACTTCAATGGGCAGAAAAATTTGCTGCTGAGGGTTGTTTTGTTATAGACAACTCATCGGCATGGCGTGGTAACCCTGACATTCCGCTGGTAGTGCCGGAGATCAACGCAGACACTATCACTCCTCAAAGTAAGATCATATCAAACCCCAACTGCAGTACGATTCAGATGGTAATGGTACTGGCTCCTCTGCACAAAAGGTATAGAATCAAACGTATCGTAGTATCTACATATCAATCAGTAACAGGCACAGGTGTTCAGGCGGTTCAACAACTTGACAACGAGCGTAAAGGTATAAGCTCAACAATGGCGTACCCCCACCCTATCGACCTCAACTGCCTTCCACATGGTGGCGACTTTGATGAAAATGGCTATACATCAGAAGAAATGAAGCTGGTCAAAGAAACCCGCAAGATACTTAACGAGCCGGCCATCAGAATTACAGCCACCGTCGTAAGGATACCCGTCAAAGGCGGCCACTCCGAAGCCGTTAACATTGAATTTGAAAAACCTGTTGAGCTTGATGAAGCAAAAACCATTATTGAAAACCAGGAAGGTGTTGTTGTAGAGGATGACCCCGCCAGCAATATATATCCCATGCCGATAAACTGCGAGGGAAAAGATGAAGTGTTTGTTGGCCGCATCAGAAAAGATGAATCTGTTGAGAGTGGACTGAACCTGTGGATTGTTGCTGACAACTTACGCAAAGGTGCTGCGACTAATGCAGTTCAGATCGCACAATACCTTGTGGAAAAAGGCTATGTTAAACAATAATCAGCCATCAGTAAGTTCCTCGTCACGTATAACCATTAATATGGCACCGTGCGGTACAATAACATATTTTTCCTCTTTGAACTCAATCCAAAAAGCATTGTCCTGCAGGTACACTGCCAAATCACCTTCTGAAACCTGCAATGGAAAGTATTTTAACGCATCCTTACGGTCTTTCCAGGGTTGATCAACCTCATCAGGAGAAGGAATGGGGTATCCGGGACCGGTCTTAATAACATAACCGCTCTGTATCTTACGCTTCTCCTCAACGCCCGGCGGTAAATATAAGCCCCCCTTCGTTTGTTCAGAAGTAGTTTTCGGCTTAATCAACACCCTGTCGCCAATCATTATAAACTTATGCAGATCCTTTTCTTCAATCTTTAGCAACATAGTCAATCCTTTCTTAACCTTATTTGCAGTTCAAAAAACTAAAACGATCAAAAATACAGTTAATGAGTGCTAAGTTACACAACATGCAACTAATATCAAAAATAATCTTGCAAGCCATATCTCAAGAATTCCAGATTCTTAATGATTATCAACGACTCTTTTTCTTCAGTTGTGATATTTGGAATACTTTCCATCCTGCTGAAATACCGGAAAAAATCTTTTTCGTTTTCAAAACCGGGCAACTCTTTAGCAAGAAACCGTCCCGTCTTGGGCAGCAAGCATCCTTTCATAACGGGATACCTCTCTGCCGAAACTTTTTTTGATTTGCCAACGGGTATTTGAACAAAATAGTTAGCATATGTTACTTCCGCGTATAACGTTGACGAATAATAATCAACCCCAACCTCACAATCATCATCGATCAAATGACTTACCTTTAAGCTGAAACAGAGCTTATTCCATTGCGGAATGAGGCTAAACAAACTTTTGTCTGCACCATTTCTCAAGAGCACATTTTCAATTTTCCGCAGATCATCAATTTGCCCCTTTACGAAAAAAGACCTGATATAACCGGCCATAGTCAAATCTTCATAACTTTTCACCAGTTTATCAGCGGCTCTCATCCGCACAGCTCTGCCCTGAAAAGCGTTTTTATATACAAAAGAACAATAATTTACTCCCAGCCCGGGCGCGGTTTTTTTGGCATATAACAACGTTCTCAAGGCAGTCAATTCCGAATGTGCTACAAGTATTTTCGGGCCATGTATAAATGAAAAACCTCTATTAGCAAGGCTTTGAATATTGTAGGGTGTACACCTTAGCTGGTGAAGGTTTAAATGTTTTGCACCGGCAGCCCTGAGGCTATCTACAAGTTTTTTCAGTTTAGCTTCGTCACCGGGTATTGCTGGTATTTCTACCGTAACGACCGGAATGTTATCCACAGCCATATCAACTTTATCAATCATATAATTTTTTGAAGCAATATCAAACCTGATTTCATCCAGGCCTGCACCAGCCATCTGGCTGAGGTTCTTTTTATCAATAAGGATACCATTGGTATACATCCACAGATAGATATTCTGCCCGAACCTTTTCTTTATCGCCTTTATCCATTGCAGAGTTTTGTCAAAGGTAAGCAATGGCTCACCACCACTTATACTGCAGCCTTTGAATCCAAATGTATCCAGGTAGTCAATATAGTCACCGACATTATTATAAGTAAGGTTGTTTGTTGATGGGATGCCTGTTTCCTTCTGTGGTGCAGGACAGTAGAAGCAGCTTGCATTGCACCTGTTATTTATAAAAATACACGACCAGGTGCCTTCAGCACAATACCTGCAACCGGCTGAAAGATCAGAGCAGTCTATCTTGGTATCGTTATAGCCCGGCTTGGAGTTGAGAGATAACAGCTTTTCCCATAATTGCTGCCGTTCACCTTTTAATTCAAAAGCCTCTTCCTTAGATAACCATTTCAGCCTATCAGTAATTGAATCATATTCACTCTTGTTTAAGCTACGAATCAAATCCTTCTCAAAATCAGGCAATTCAGTAAATGTCATTTTTTATCTGTATAAATTATAGTTACCAAACTGTTTTACAATTATTTACGTACTCAAGCCTTTAATCTCAGGTGTTTCTATCCCGATGGAACCCTCATGCTTTATACATTATCTTTTGTCTACGCTTAGTGGATGAGGGTTTCAATTGTGTTGTTTAAAAACCGCAATAAAAATAATCTATTTAATCAAAACCAATCAACTTGTTTTGTAATAAACTCAATTATACTTTACTATAAATATTGAAGACACATAAAGTTTAGTATTTTTTAAAAAAAATCAAACAACAAATTAGTAAAATGAATTGTTTACATTATTAAAGGTGTTAATAACGTTTTTTTAAAAAAATATCACTATGTCAAAAAGATTATTACTTATAAGTAATTCCACCAATTATGGTGAAGAGTATCTTGCATATACAAAACCCTACATAAAGAGTTTTTTGGGCAATGAAATAAAACAGGTTTTATTTATTCCATACGCCGTGATTCCTGAAGCATACGATGAATACACAAACAAAGTCAACGATGTTTTTATGGAGCTGGGATATGAAGCAAAATCTATACACGATGCAAAAAATGAATCTTTGGCTGTGGAAAATGCAGATGCAATTATTATTGGAGGAGGTAATACTTTTCATCTCACACATATGTTACATGAAAAAAAGATTATCAAGGATATAAGGAAAAAAGTTGATTCAGGCACACCATACATTGGATGGAGCGCAGGAAGCAATGTTGCATGCCCCACACTAATGACAACCAATGACATGCCAATAATTCAACCCAAAAGCTTTGAAACACTAAACCTGGTCCCGTTTCAAATAAACCCACATTACACCGATACTCCTATACCTAACCATAAGGGAGAAACACGAGAAGAGAGGATTAAGGAATTTTTAAGTTTAAACCCGGATTATAAAGTTGTTGGGTTAAAAGAGGGTGCAATGCTACTGGTAGAGAATGAGAAAATAACCCTGATGGGTCATAAAACCGTAAAAATATTTCAGTGCGATAAACCTGTTCTCGAGTTTGATAAAGCGGTGAGCCTGGACTTCCTGTTTAAATAAGGTAGCTTTACAAACCACATATTATTTATAATAATTGATTACATTTGCATTGTTAATAAAAAGTATCCATTAAAAATAAACTCTTCTTAAAAACCATTAACAATGAAACCAGGACTTTTTTCTTTATTGTTTTTACTGTTGGTTGTATCATGCAGCACACCCAGGCCTGTGCAGGTTATGCATGTCAGGCAGATGGAAGCATTAGCCGGGCAGGAAGGGTTTTATTATGCATTGCCACGCACAGTATTGAATATAGATGTTACTGTAACCAAAACTGAAAAAATCCCGGGGCCATTCGCCGAATATGCAGGGAAATACCTGGGATTGACCGATGTTATCAGAGATAAATCCGTCAATTACGATCTTAGCGATATAAAGATCAGCAGTTATGCAGAGCCGGACCCAACACAATTCTACTTTGTTAAATATGATCCTGAGGCATTTGAAGAAAAACCCTTCTATATCTCTTTTACCGAATCGGGTTTGATAAAAAGCGTAAACACTTACTTTGACAGCGAAAGCTACAAGCTTGCACTGGAAGAACAAAACGAATACGGTTACCAGGAGGGTGAAGCTACATTTGATTATTTCATTGATACCAACCTCAAGGAAAAAATAGATACAATAGTACAGATGGTCATAAAAGACACTGTGATTGTTGAACGACAAATATTTCAAAGCAGCTGGGTTGAAAAGGGCAAAGAAACAAGGGCCAAGGAAGTAGCTGACTTTATCATGAAACTGAGAAACCAAAAAATGGATCTTATAAGCGGTTTTCAGGAAATCCCTTACCAGAAGGAAACCATAGAATATATGCATAAGGAGATAAACAAAATTGAAAGCAGTTACCTTGATCTGTTCACAGGCATGACATCTACCAGTAAGATAAAATACCGATTTTCATATCTGCCCGACAAGTCAGCTGTAGGAAGGCACAGGCAAATATTCAGGTTTTGTAATGAAGAGGGATTATTTCCGGCATCGCGGAGAGATAAAGGTACAATGGTGACACTTGAATTACAACGCAGTGAAACCACCAGGCAGCCGGAGGTTTTTATCAGAAGAAACACAGACCCCAAAATAAAGGAATATGGCTTTTATTACCGGATACCCGAACATGCCAAGGTAACTATAAAACAAGGCGAAACTATAAAAGCTGATGCACGAATGCTTATAACGCAATTCGGCACTATTGCATCACTTCCCTCCGAAAATCTTGAAATTGAGTTTTATCCCAATACCGGGTTCATTAAATCTGTAGGGAAAATACAAAAATAGATGCCCCTCCCTAAGAGCTGAGCGTTGTTGGGGGGATAGGTTTTTGGGGATGTTGAGTCGCCAAGTCGTTGAGTCGTTGAGTTGTAATTAAACAATCTGTGGTTTCCATTACCTATTACCAACTACCGATTACTGATTACCGGTTACCCGTTACAATTAAATTCGGAAAAACTACCCAGGCTGTTTGCAAAATTTTAAATTTTAAACTCCATTTTTGCATCTTTTTTCTGACATCTTATAATAAATTGCAAATAAGCCAGTTGTGATTTTTATCTAAAACAAAATGCACTTACTTATGCTGTATTTATAAGTCTTTTGCAAAATAACCCTCCTGCATTTTTTTAATGTTTCGCATATTTTTTATTACAATCAGCATAACGCCTGTTATTTTTGTTATCATGGACTTGCAGAACCTATCCGCGTTATTTTTATTTAGACTTGATATAAATTTATAAAATAATTACAAATAAATTTTGTTAATCGATTTTTTTATATTTATTTTGTTTTTTAATGTTTCATATATAATTGTGCAGTTAGTTTAAACCCAATTAACCTTAATCAGTTATGCGTATATCATTAGTAAACAAATGCCTTTTTGGCATTTGTTTACTTTTCTCCAGCTCGGGAATATCAGGTCAGATAAACAAGACCTACATTGATTTCATTCCCAAATCTCCGGAACTATCGGCGATTGATCAATATGGTAATGTTGCTGTTAATCATGCGACGGGAGTTCCGGATATTACCATCCCCTTACATACCATTGAATACGATGGTGTGAAAATTCCTATTTCGATATCATATCTGGCAACAGGAATAAAAGTAAATGACATATCATCATCTGTAGGACTAAAATGGATGCTTAGCGCCGGAGGGGCAGTCTCCAGAAAT
Source organism: Bacteroidales bacterium (assembly GCA_007130125.1). GTDB lineage: Bacteria > Bacteroidota > Bacteroidia > Bacteroidales > UBA7960 > PUKZ01. The sequence goes on along the minus strand of SLSZ01000178.1, from coordinate 1,749 downwards.
GTCATCGGAATTATGGATGAAAATCCTGACAGAGGCTGGCTCTATTTTAATCGAGGACAGGTTACAGATACAACATGTAACCTGAATATTCTGGAAAACTATTACAATGGGTCAGTAGAAGCAACACCAGATGTATTTTCATATCAAGCCGGCAAACAAAGTGGTGGCTTCTTCTTTGATTATGAAAATAATATTATCAAAATAAACGGGCAAGATGTCAAAATAGATGTTGAGCTTCCGATATATACAGACCCAGACTATGACCTTGGTGAAGACCAGGGATATATCTCCGGAGAAGAGAACCCTTTTAGTTTCGGAAAATTTACAATAACAGACCAACATGGGAATAGGTACTTTTATAATAAAGACGGTTATGACGGAAATTATAGCGGCAACAAAAATGAGAGTAAAAACAATAATAACAGCACCTCAATAGAAACAACATGTGTGTATACACAAGCTTTTGGAGGCAGTTCTATACAACCAAAATCCAGTGAACAAAATATAACAGCCTGGAAAATTGACAGTATAAAGACTCCTGCCGGCAAAAACATCAATTTTACCTATGAGCAATATGAGTATGAAACAGGATTTTTTCTTGCTACTAATGAGTTCGTAATGTCGGTAGATGAAGGTGCTACAGGAAATACTGACTTTATACAATACAAAAACAATATTAAACACAATATTGCTTTGAACAAAACAATTGAAACGGAATTTGAAAAAGTCATATTTACCTATGAAGAAGATACCTCTCTATCCTTAATGAAAAAAAGGCTTAAAAAAATAGAAGTTAAAGGCAAAAGCACCGGGAAAATCTTAAAAACGATCATTTTTGAACATGATCAATACAGTGGCGACCCCAGGCTGAAACTAACAGGATTAAAAATTTATGGTGGAGAAGCTGATGATGATGATTATTGCATGGAGTATGGGTTTATTTATAATGAAGGCAGTTTACCACAAATAGGTGACTTAAAACAAGATATATTTGGTTATATTAACCTGAACAGGAATGACGAACATATGGTACCATTGTCAGCTTCAAATGATCAATTAAATATATTTTTCACTCCGGCTGACAGGGAAGTTAATAGTACTACATTAAATACTGGTGTTTTAAATGCAATCCAATATCCAACAGGTGGTATGACCGTCTTTTCCTATGAACCAAATGTGTCATATGAACCATCAAGCATACGCTTCTTCCCGGGATTAAGAGTTGCAAGGATAAGAGATTATAATATAGATGGAGCAATATACAATGACCGCCGTTTTCACTACTCTTCCCCTTTTTATGGAGCAAAAAGCTCACACGTAGCACATAACTATAACGATTACTACAAAGAAATAAAAACTCCACAAGCACACATCAATATGCGCAGGTGGTCATCAAATCCCTACAATTTACAGAATAATATTTTTGCAAACATTCCACATGAAAGCGGCTTTTTTTACAGGGAAGTAAAAATTGAAAACATAAACGGTGGTAATACTAAAGAATACTATACACAATACTTCGAAAATTTCAATCTAAAACCAAGCCTGAGAAAAAGAATAGTTTTTGATGAACATGAAAACAAAGTGAAAAAAGAGACATACACTTATGAAAGCAAACAAACAGGAGAAAAGAAATGGATTGGGACATTCGGTAGTGGATTGGTAAGAGAACTGGATGATAACTGGACAGTATACAACAACAATCATCCGGATTATCCGAGCGGTATAGTTGGAATTAGTACCATACTG
>SLSZ01000228.1 GCA_007130125.1 Bacteroidales bacterium | reverse complement strand
GAAGAGGCTTCTATGGTCGGTAATACCATTTATCAATATAAAATGAACGAACATTTACAAAACAGTGATTTTGCTGTTTTGTATCGTACAAATGCACAATCAAGGGCAATTGAAGAAGCTCTCCGGAAGCTTAATATCCCCTATCAGGTCTATGGAGGGGTATCTTTCTACCAGCGCAAGGAAGTAAAAGACTTGCTCGCATATTTCAGGCTTGTAATAAATCATTATGATGAAGACGCCCTAACCAGGATCATAAATTTCCCTGCCCGCGGAATAGGAACAACAACACTTAACAAACTAATGGTCGCTGCAGACAACAACAACACACCGCTTTGGAACGTTGTGGAAAACCCTGCAAAATTTAATGTCGCGCTAAACAGTGGCTTAATGAACAGACTCGAAGCATTTGCAAATATGATCAAAAGCTTCAAAGTGCAAATGAAAAAACTCAATGCATTTGAAATAGGGAAAAAGATCGCAAAAGAAAGTGGAATACTTAAACACTATTTCGAAGAAAATACACCCGAGGCTATCAACCGCAAAGAAAATGTTGAAGAGCTTATAAACGGACTGAGCGAGTTTTGTGAAAAGATCAAAAAGAATATCGAAGAAACAGGAGAAGAAGAAAACGAAAACCCCGCTTCACTGGAGTTATTTATGAGCGACGTTGCTTTGCTTACCGACCTTGATACTAAAGACGATGCGAAAGAAACAAACAAAGTTGCGTTAATGACAATCCACTCTGCAAAAGGATTGGAGTTTCCACACGTTTTCCTTGTTGGTGTTGAAGAAAACCTATTCCCATCAATTATGTCTACAGGTTCACAAACCGAACTCGAAGAAGAAAGAAGATTGTTCTATGTTGCCGTAACAAGGGCGATGAAGTCACTTACAATCTCATACTGTGACACACGTTTTAAATATGGTAACTTCAACTTTTGTGAAGCAAGCCGGTTTATTGAAGAACTTAATAAAGATTATATAGAGGAGACCTTTTTGTCAGATAATAAAACAACTAAAAACGATCCTGCAACCAATGATTTAAACACAGTACCAAAAAACAAAACTGTTAACACTAAAAATCTGACGCCGCTAAAGAAAACCTCAAATAAGAAAATTCAACAAGTTGATAATAGCGAATTCAAAATTTTAGACCCGGCAAGTCTGAAAACAAACATGACTATCCAACATCAAAGGTTTGGCCAGGGAAAGATCATTGAAGTAGATGGTAATGCCGATAATGCTCAAGCAACGGTTGTTTTCGGAGGGTTCGGTAAGAAAAAGCTGCTCCTGAAATATGCAAAAATTAAAATTGTTGAATAAAATTTATGAATATTGCGGCTTTCGTTTAAAACAATTTTAATATCTTTGCACTTAGATTAATATTAATCCTTACTTTTTACAAGCTCCGTTGAATATATAACCATACATTAAACATAAGTATTACCATTTTTTTCAACTTATTGGTTAAAAGACTTACTGGCATCGTTTTGAGTTTATGCGTAGTTTGAAATATTAAACATTAATAGAAGTTTTGATTCCAATCAATAATTTCAGGTAATATTATTAAAGCTGCCTTTAAATATGTATTTTCCGGGAACAGATTGGCAAGCCCGGCAGTTTATTTTAAAAGGCATATAGTAGCTTTTTTGACTAAATTAAAACAGATTTATTTACAATTAAAACATTTATAATTAACATACAATATGGAATATAATACTTCCCGCTCTAAAATGAGTATTTCCGAATATGGCCGGAATATTCAAAAGATGATTGAATACATCATAACCGTTGAAGATAAGGATAAAAGAAACAAACTTGCCAGGGCTACCATTGATGTTATGGGTCGATTAAACCCTCACCTGAGAGATGTCAGTGATTTTAAGCATAAGCTCTGGGACCATTTGTTTATTATGTCTGACTTCAAACTTGATGTTGACTCCCCCTATCCAATACCTTCTCCGGAAGTTTTAACCCGAAAACCGGAAAGACTAAAATACGCCAGTAATAATATAAATTTTAAACATTACGGAAGAAACCTGGAGAGAATGATAGATAAAGCTTCTACTTTTCCGGAAGGAGAGGAAAAAGACGCTTTGATCAAACTCATAGCTAATCATATGAAAAAATCTTACCTCACATGGAATCGTGAATCTGTAAGCGACGAAGAAATAGCGAAGCACCTTTCTACTCTTTCAAATGGGAAACTAAAGCTGAATGAAAATATACGCCTGAACCATACAAATGAGATATTGTCAAAGAATAAAAGAAGAAAACATCATCAAAAACCACCTTCATCAAAAAGTCAGCACTACAAAGGCAGAAAAACCCAATAATAAACATAAGCAGAAAAACGATTTTTAGTCTAAAAAGCTTTTTAATAGTTTAATTACTACCATAATATTTTTCCGGCGATCAGACAATTAAAAATTGTTGAGATGTTTTCCAACGTTTTTTAATAAAAAAGTGCCATCTTTGCCGGAAATCTTGTAATGTTACAGCAAAATCCTTTTAATATAAAATTACTATGAATACATTTGAAATTCATGGAGGCAACAAGCTTAAAGGTGATTTTATACCCCAGGGCGCAAAAAACGAAGCTCTCCAGGTTATCTGTGCAGTATTACTTACAAAAGAAAAGGTTACTATAAAAAACATCCCTTTGATCAGAGATGTATTAAAACTCATTGAACTGCTTGAATCCCTTGGAGTAAAAGTTGAGAATTGTGGAAACAATACTTATACTTTCCAGGCGGACAATATTAATATTGACTACCTTAACACGAGTCAATATATTAATCAAGTAAAAAGCCTTCGTGGTTCTGTGATGATTATTGGGCCGCTATTGGCAAGATTTGGCAGGGGTTATGTGCCCAAGCCCGGCGGTGACAGCATTGGGCGACGCAGACTTGATACTCACTTTATAGGACTTGAAAAACTGGGCGCTACTTTTATCTATGACCATAAAAGGGCTTTTTATAATATTGAAGGAAAAAATCTCAAGGGAACATACATGTTGCTTGATGAAGCATCAGTTACCGGTACTGCAAATATTATTATGGCATCGGTTCTAGCGCAGGGAAAAACAACAATTTATAATGCAGCCTGTGAGCCATATATACAACAACTTTGCAAAATGCTCAATAAGATGGGTGCCAATATTACTGAGATTGGCTCAAATCTGCTTACAATAAATGGTGTAAAAAAACTACACGGTTGCGAACACACAATACTGCCTGATATGATCGAAATTGGAAGCTTTATTGGTTTGGCTGCAATGACTCAATCGGAAATCAGGATCAAAAACGCCAGATGTGACCAGCTGGGTATGATACCGGATGTTTTTAGAAAACTAGGAATAACAGTTGAGCAACAAGATGATGACCTGTTTATACCTTCACAGGAATCATATGAAGTTGCTACTTTCATTGATGGCAGCTTTTTAACAATTGCAGATAGCCCATGGCCGGGCTTCTCCCCCGACTTGCTTAGCATTGCACTGGTTACCGCAATACAAGCAAAGGGTAGCGTATTGATACATCAAAAAATGTTTGAAAGCCGGTTATTCTTCGTAGATAAACTTATTGACATGGGTGCACAAATTATACTTTGCGACCCACACAGAGCAACAGTGATAGGTCTAAACAGAGAAGTTCCACTCAGGCCTTTAGAAATGACTTCACCTGACATAAGAGCAGGTGTAGCACTGCTTATTGCAGCCCTTAGCGCTGAAGGCAAAAGCTTAATCCATAATATCGCGCAAATTGACAGAGGTTATCAAAATATTGATACAAGATTACAGAATCTCGGTGCAAAAATCAACAGAATTTAAAGCTAAACCTGTCAATTTGTCGTTTTATTAATACTGGCAAAAGATTTGATGAGTATTGTTTTTGCAGAATAATTAAAAACAATTTTTGATTATGATAGAAAAAAATAAAAAACCCTTATCAAATCAAGATAATCAAGATAATCAAGCACAGTCAGATAATT
>SLSZ01000146.1 GCA_007130125.1 Bacteroidales bacterium | reverse complement strand
CGGCAAACAATGCTTTTATGTTGGCTTCAACGGCGTTTTCAACAAAAGTAAAATCTCTTGATTGCTCACCGTCGCCGTAAATATTTGGGCTTTTATTGTTAAGCACTGCAAACATAAATAATGGTATAGCGGCAGCATAAGGGCCGGTAGGACTTTGCCGTGGCCCGAAAATATTGAAATACCTCATTCCAATGATCTCCATCCCATAAGTATTGGCAAACACATTTGCATAGAGCTCATCTACTCGTTTACTAACAGCATACGGTGAAAGCGGGTTGCCAATTACATCTTCGGTTTTGGGCAGCTTGGGACTGTCGCCATAAACACTCGAAGAGCTGGCATATACAAAGCGCTTAACATTTGCATCTTTAGCGGCATTAAGCATATTTATAAAACCTGTTACATTTGCTGTGTTTGTAGCCAACGGATACTTTATAGAGCGTGGCACCGAACCCAGGGCTGCCTGGTGCACAACATAATCAACTTCCTTGCAGGCCTCAACACAAGTGTCAACACAGCTTATATCACCTTCAACAAATTCAAAATTATTGTGGCCCCTGAAAGCATCTACATTTTCAATGAACCCGGTAGACAAATTATCCAAAGCTATTACTCTGCCTGCATTATATTTCAGCAAATATTCAACGATATGTGAACCAATAAAGCCGGCACCACCTGTTACCAAAAACTTGTAACTATTCAAATTCTCTTTATGAAAAGGCTTACTATACATGATCTTTTTTATCTTTTTTCGTATTGCTGTTCGTAATACTTCAAATACTCTCCGGAAGTAACATTCTTCAGCCACTGTTCGTTTTCAAGGTACCAGTCGACCGTTTTTTCCAGTCCTTGCTCAAACCGGTGTTCTGGTTTCCAGCCAAGTTCTCTATCAATTTTTGAGGCATCTATCGCATAGCGCATATCATGGCCTGCACGATCTTTTACAAAAGTTATCAGCTTTTCCGATTCTCCATCTGCACGTCCAAGCTTCTTGTCCATTATCTGACAAAGCGTTTTTATCAAGTCAATATTTTTCCACTCATTATGACCGCCAATATTGTATGTTTCACCAGGCTTACCCTTATTACAAAGTAGCTCAACCGCCTTTGCATGATCTTCAACATATAGCCAGTCACGCACATTTTCACCCTTGCCGTATACCGGCAAGGGCTTGCGGTTAATAATATTATTGATAAACAATGGAATGAGTTTTTCGGGGAACTGGTTGGGGCCATAGTTATTGGAGCAGTTCGAGATTACCACCGGCAAACCGTAGGTATTGTAATATGCTCTCACGAAATGGTCACTGCCGGCTTTCGATGCTGAGTAAGGACTACGTGGGTCATAAGGTGTGTTCTCGGTAAAAAGACCTTCAGAACCCAGTGAGCCATAAACCTCATCAGTACTAACATGGCAAAATACTTTGCCTTCAAAATCATCACCCCAAATAGCACGTGAAGCATTTAACAGATTAACAGTTCCTATAACATTAGTATAAACAAACTCTGTAGGATTAGATATTGAGCGGTCAACATGAGATTCTGCTGCCATATGAATTACCTTGTTAAACCTTTCCTGTTTAAACAAGTCAAAGACAAACGCCTCATCAACAATATCTCCTTTAACAAACCTATAATTACTATTTTCCTCAATGTCTTTAAGGTTTTCAAGATTGCCGGCATATGTAAGTTTATCCAGGTTAAAAATTTCAAAATCCGGATAGTTTTTCACAAACAATCTCACAACATGAGAACCTATAAATCCTGCACCACCTGTTATTAGTATCTTTTTCATATTTCAAAAATCTGTAGGATAATTATCTTAAAAAATCTTTTTTTCTGCCAGGTTTTGTTCCCATTTCCATGCGGTCTTCATCATGTCAGCAAGGTTTTTCTTAGCTACCCAACCAAGCTCACCATTTGCAAATTTTGTATCAGCCCAAACTTCAGGCACATCGCCAGGCCTTCTTTCGGCAAAGCGGTAGTTTAACTTTACTTCTGTAACCTCTTCAAAAGCATTTATAACTTCAAGAACGCTATTACCAGAGCCAGTCCCCAGGTTAAATACTTCAAAATCATTCTTCTGGTTACACTTTATCATCCTCTCTATTGCTATGACATGTGCCTCCGCAAGGTCCTCCACATGAATGTAGTCTCTTATGCATGTGCCATCAGGGGTTGGATAATCTTTGCCAAACACTTTCAAAACATCCCTCTTCCCAATTGCTGTTTGCGTAATAAAGGGCACAAGGTTGTTTGGCACTCCCAGCGGTAACTCACCAATAAGCCCGCTGCTATGAGCTCCAACCGGGTTAAAATATCGTAAACTAATACTCTTTAATGAACCTGCACCCACCGAGTCGGATATAATCTCTTCCGAAACCTGTTTCGTATTGCCATAAGGTGACATTGCAGGCTTTACAGGAGCATTTTCATCAACAGGCAACGAATCCGGCTCACCATATACCGTACATGAGGAAGAAAATACAATGTTTGCTACATTGTATTTTTCCATAGCCTGTAATATGTTAACCAGTGAAAACAAGTTATTATGATAATATTTCAGGGGAAATTCCACAGATTCTCCCACTGCTTTAAAAGCAGCAAAGTGTATTACCCCGGATAAGTCATTATGCTTTTCAAACAACTTTTGGGTATCTTCCGGACTGGTTAAATCTATTAGTTCAAACTCAGGCTTTTTCCCTGTAATCTTTTCAATTTGAAGTAATATCTCCTTTTTTGAATTACACAAATTGTCAGCAATAACAACACTGTATCCATGTTTTTGAAGCTCTGCTGCAGTATGTGAGCCTATATATCCTGTGCCGCCTGTAACTAATATCTTGTTTTTCATTAAATCTAATGCTCATTGAAATTATTTTTTTCATCCCCGCAACCCTGGCAATTATCAAAAATCAAATAAAGTTCAATCGAATATTTTAAAACAATACAAATTTCTGAACAATATTAAATTTAAAAGCTCCAATATGTCAGTTCTTTAATCTTCTTTCTGTATATACCTTTCAAATCTATCAGGATGCCGTATTTATTGTTATTCATCAGTGATTTGAAGTATTTTTCATCATACCTGGTGTATTCATCATGGTTAACAGCCACTACAACTGCATCATAATCATTTCTTGGTTTTTCAGTCAATTCAAAGCCGTATTCATGTTTTATTTCATCGCTTTGGGCAAGGGGGTCAACAACATCAACATTAACACCGTAGGATATAAGCTCATTTACCAGGTCTGCCACCTTTGAGTTGCGGATATCGCTTACGTTTTCTTTAAAGGTAGCGCCCATAACCAGCACTTTGGTGTTCAGAACATTTTTGCCGGTTGAAATAAGCTTTTTCACCAGTTGCTTTGCCGCATAGAATCCCATTGAATCATTTACAAACCTGCCTGAATTTATTATTTGCGGGTGATATCTGTATTCTTTTGCTTTATAAACCAAATAGTAAGGATCCACCCCTATACAATGCCCTCCGACAAGTCCGGGGTAGAAGTTCAGAAAATTCCACTTTGTCCCTGCAGCTTCAAGCACATCATATGTATTTATGTTCATCCTGTTAAAAATTATGGATAGCTCGTTCATTAAGGCAATATTCACATCCCGTTGTGTATTCTCAATAATCTTTGCCGCTTCGGCAACTTTAATTGAAGGAGCTTTGTGTACTCCTGCTTTTACCACCAGTTCATAGGTTTTTGCAATATTCTCGAGGGCTTCCTCATCACACCCTGACACTACCTTTACAATAGTAGAAATAGTATGCTTTTTATCTCCAGGGTTAATGCGTTCGGGTGAGTAGCCGACTTTAAAATCAACGCCTGCTTTCAAACCTGACATTTCTTCCAGTATTGGCACGCAGTCCTCTTCTGTACAACCAGGGTAGACAGTAGATTCATATACCACATAATCTCCTTTTTTCAAAACTTTGCCAACAGCACGTGAGGAAGAATAGAGGGGGCCAAGATCAGGCAAGTTGCGGTTGTT
>SLSZ01000102.1 GCA_007130125.1 Bacteroidales bacterium | reverse complement strand
CAATGGAGTTTTTAGCTATACTACAGTATAGCTTTGACCACAGATTATAATCGTGTTTACATCATATATAAAGGATTAGTCTTTACAAAAAGCGCTTATAACTTTTTATAAAACATCACACAATTAAATGATTAAAACTTCAAATTCGAAACAATTTTTAATCATTAACGGATTAAAAATGGGACGTTGCCGGTACCGGCATGATTGTGGTCATCTGTAACATATACAAAGATACGATACTCTCCTTCTTCAGCCGGGGTTTTAAACTTAACTTCCCGTGTGTTTGTTGATATTATAAGAGTTTCAATTGTTTCAGGTCTGGGTTCAAAATCACCCCCATCGCTAAGCTCCTTAGGTTCAGGCATAACTTCTGCTCTAACATTAAGATCATCCATTTGAGGATGTTCTACGTCGAATTTAACAACGTATTCTTTATTTTTTTCAAGTATTACATCATCAAAACGTCCGCCTTCTCCTTCGATAAAGATATCTTTAAAACGAGGTGCTTTATTTTCAGGCCATTCACCGGTCCAATAATATTCCATTACATTAATTGCTTCTGTCTTTTCTCCCTTTTCAGTAAAAAGGCCATACCATGTTGGGGTACGTTCTTGTTTCTGTCCCCAGAGAAAGACATATGATCCCATACAATTCTCATCATCAGCTAAAATCGCTTTTTCATAACGTTCTTTAATAGCATCTGCCTTCTCTGCGGATGTTTGTTCTATTGGACGATCCCATTTTGTTCTTGGCATTTCCCAATGTCCGGTAGCACCCCATTCTGTTACAAGGTATGGACCGTCGAATTCTGCTTCCTTCAATCTTTGCTGAAGATTAATAATATCACCATACATTTGAACAGAAATAAAATCCAGGTCAGGACAATTCTCGGTAATATAATCAACCTCATTTTTTCCAATACCTGCAAGCATAGTAGTGGTAACGTGATTACCATCAACTTCTTTTATCATGCGTGCAATATCGTTAACGGCATCCCAAACTTTTTTATTGGTATACCTTAAGTTAAGTTCATTACCTATACCCCAACCCAATAGAGCCGGGTGATCTTTTAGTTCTTTCACCTGTTTTCTGAATTTTTCAAGTTGTTCAGCCACAGCTTCCTCATCGTCGTAGTCAAAGCCATGCCTTTCACGGGCAACATCAAGGCCCATCATTACCATAAGTCCGTGCTCCCAGGCATCATCCAATACCTCCTTGCCTGTTCGCTGCCCATCATTTACTCTCCAGGTACGTATGGAATTACCTCCGTGTTCAGCTACACGATAGCAAGGGCCGAATTCACACCCTGCACCTTTAACAAAAAACTCTTCATCATTAACATATAAACGGTACTTACCGTCTACCTCTTTCATTTCCACTTTTGAAGGTCCCAATTCCATAGGATCCTCTACTTTTGTTTCATGTGGCCTTTCTTGACAGCCTGCTATAATCAAAAACACTGTGATTATAACCGATAAATTTTTAATGTTTTTCATAATACAATTTTTATTTTTTAATTAATGTGGATTCTAATTCTTCAAGTGACTTTCCTTTTGTTTCTGGTATGTATCGCCATACAAAAAGGAATGTGAGAAATCCGAATATAGCATAAATAAAATACGTATTGCTTGATCCTAAATATTCTATTTGCACCGGAAATAAAGTTGCCACGCTAAAACTGACTATTGAATTCCAAAATCCCATAATGGAAATAGCTAGTCCGCGTAATTTATTGGGGAATATTTCCGATAGTAAAGCCCACATCACCGGTCCAAGTGAAACAGCAAATGAGGCTACAAATAGTATTAATCCTATTAATACCCATATAGCATTTATATCGATAGAATGTCTTAAGATTAGTTCTTTATAACTATTGTAAGTTTCCTGCCCTACTTTATCAGTTACCAAACTGAAAAAAGTGATCTCATTTTTAAATTCCTGGCCTTCCAGTTCAGTAAGTTTTTCTATGTTTATCACATGCTTTTCATCGATATCACTCTCACGGACCTCCTCCATAAGAGTTTTCATAGTGCCGGAATCAATAGTATATTTCGCATTATGGAAGGAGCCACCAACAATAGCCATTGAAATAAATATACCTATGGCACCAATGTATAAAAGCTTCTTCCGGCCAAAACTATCTATCAGGAACATTGCTACTATGGTCATGACAACATTGGTCAGACCGATTATTATAGCTTGCATAAATGCAGAATCAGTGGCTCCACCTGCCATTTCAAAAATCATTGGAGCATAATAGAAAATAGCATTAATGCCTGTTATCTGTTGGAAAAATGCTATACCAAAACCTATAATCAGTACCATTTTCATCCTTGATGTAAACACATCAGCCCATTTAGGTTTCGTTTTGATTCGCTCTTCCTGCAGGCTTTCTTTAATTTCCTGGAATATGGATAAATATTTGTCCTCTCCATTGACTTTGGCAAGCACTGTTTTAGCTTCATCCTCTTTTCCTTTTTGCATAAGCCATCTTGGACTGCGTGGTACCAGGAAAAGTAATCCAAAGTAGGCCAGTGCGGGTAAAGCTTCAATACCAAGCATTACACGCCATTTTAGGTCAATATCATCAACAACTTGCTGAAAATAATAGTTGGAAAAATAGGCTATTGATATACCTATTACTATATTTAACTGGTTAAAAGTTACCAAGGTGCCACGTAACTTCTTGGGTGCGATCTCTGCAATGTACATAGGTGCAACCAGAATGGCGATCCCTACACCAACTCCACCTAATATCCGTGCAATCAAAAATGAGATAATATCAAAAGCAACCGCAGTACCCATAGCACTAATAGTAAACAGAACAGCTGTTAATATTAATGCTTTTTTCCGTCCGAAAAAATCAGCGATCCGTCCGGCACTAATATTTCCAACAATTGCTCCGAGAATAACTGCACTTACGGAAAACCCAAAAAGCATTGAGCCTGTATCCAGTCCAAAAGTATGCCTGTAAAACGGAGCTGCACCGGAGATAACCGCGCTGTCAAAACCGAGCAAAAACCCTCCTAAAGCAACAATCAATGATATTAATATCGAATACGTCTTCCTTCCAATTTTCATTTTATATTACCTTTATATTATATTATTATTATTCATATTCATGCTCATAGTAATATTAACTTCATAGTATTTTGAACTCCCCTTTTAAACCGCTTTGAGAATCAGTGCCAATCCAAAGATGATAATCGCCCGGTTCAACAACATATTCCATGTCAGGGTTGTGAAAGCCAATATTTTGCAGATGCAGGTCAATAACAACTTCTGTTTCCTGACCCGGGTCAAGTTCAACCTTCTCAAAAGCTCTTAATTCTCTAACTGGCCGTGTACGGCTGCCAAACAACTGTCTTGTATACAACTGGACTACTTCTTTTGCTCTATGTTCTCCTGTGTTTTTTAGTGTAACACTAACCTGAAGAATTTCGTCAGCTTCAAGCTCTGTTTTTGAAAGTTGAAGATTGTCATACTCAAAAGTTGTATAAGTAAGGCCGTATCCGAAGGGATACATAGGTTCAAAACCATAATCGAGGTAGTGAGAAGTATTGCCAATTGAAAGTTGCGGGGCCTCTACGGGAATATCGTCATATCTTTCCCATGTTTCATCTGATGCGGGTTTTCCGGTATTTTTATGATTGTAATACATAGGTATTGTACCAACGTGTCGTGGAAAAGTGACCGGTAATTTTCCTGAGGGAGACTGATCTCCAAAAACCAATTCAGATATAGCAGGCCCTGCCATTGTTCCCGGGTGCCAGGCATATAAAACAGCATCCATGTAAGGTTCCACTTTTTCAAAAGTCACAGGCCTTCCGGCCATTATAATTGTTGCTATTGGAGTGTCGGCAGATGCTATTAGTCTGACCAACTCTTCCTGTGCGCCAGGCAAGTCAATATTTGCAAGACAATGAGATTCGCCAGACAAGATTGATTCTTCTCCCAGAAATAACAATACTACATCAGCACGGCGCACATCTCTCATTATACCGGTGCGGTTCATGATTTCTGTAGAGCGGCTAATCTCTAATGCCGGATGATATAATAAATCAATACCATTCTTTTCAGCTCTTTCTCTTAAAGATTGTAAAGGGGTAATTGCATCTTCTTTTCTTCCGTCAAAGACCCATGTTCCCAGTTGATCATGAGGAGCATCAGCAAGTGGGCCAATTAAAGCAATACTTCTAATATTATCATCAAGAGGTAACACATCATCGTTCTTTAGCAAGACATGGCTTTCAATTGCCAACTGTTTTGCATCTTCAAGATGTTTTTTGTTAAGTAATTCAGGAAACTCATTATTTTTATGCGCATACGGATCATTAAAAAGGCCAAGATTAAACTTCATTTTTAAGATTCTCCTAACTGCATCATCAATTTGCTTTTCACTAATCCTGCCTTCCCGGACAAGCTGAGGCAAATAATCTTCATAAGCAGTACTGGCCATTTCCATATCCAGTGAAGCCTGCATTGCTTTATACGCAGCCTCTTTTTCATTTGGTGTATAACCATGAACGACCATTTGAATTACAGACTCCCAGTCACTAAGCACAACCCCTTCATAGCCCCACTCTTTACGAAGCAAGTCGTTTAGCAATGCTTTATCGCCGGATGCAGGGATCCCGTTAACTTCATTAAAAGCGGTCATAATGCTTGCTGCTCCAGCATCAATTGTCATTTTAAATGGAGGTAAGATAATGTCGTGGAGTTCATTTTCCGGAATACTGACAGTGTTATAATCTCTTCCGCCCTCTGCCCATCCGTAACCTGAATAATGCTTGGGACACGAGGCAATTGTTGTAGGATTGGAGAGGTCTTCACCTTGAAAACCTCTGACAACAGCAGCTCCAAAAACACCATTGAGAAGGTGATCCTCTCCAAAACTTTCTGCTATTCTTCCCCAGCGAGGATCCCGTGTAACATCAATCATAGGTGCAAAACTCCAGTTAATGCCTTGTGATGCAGCTTCAACAGCAGCATTTTTGGCACCTAATTCAACAAGATCAACATTCCAGCTGGCTGCCTGACCTAATGGAATTGGAGTAATAGTTCTGAATCCATGAATAACATCACGCCCAATAAGCAGAGGTATTCCATGTTTGCTCTCTTCAACCGCAATCTTTTGCAATTTATATATTCTCTCAGGATCAGGCTCATTAAGGACCGATCCAACTTTACCCTGACTTATAAGCTCCTCAAGTTGAGCATGATCACCATTTTTCTGCATAAGTTGACCTACCTTTTCCTCAAGTGTCATCTGCTCAATCAAACGATTAATCTTTCTTTCAATTTCGTTTTTCTCTGTTTCAGGGTAACATGATAACAATAACATTGAGAACAAAATCAAATTTATTCTAATAAAAAAACTAAAGTTCATAGGTTCTATTTTAAATTATAGTTGAAATTTTATAGTGAAAAAATGTAAAAAACATTTATTCCTTGGAGTTTCCAGTTAATATTGACAGCAGCACAGCTTTATTATTCGTTTTAAATACATATGTTAATCCTTTGCCTGCATAAATGTATAATAAGCATAAATCACCTTCTATAACATATAAATGTTATATGATTAAAATTTTAATCAAAAGGCTTTAAAAACCAGTCATTTCAATTAAGAAACGACTGGTTTTTTAATTACTAACTTAAATTGATGAGGTTTTAGGAATACCTGCTTCCAAGCCTCTATAAATATCTCCTCTAATAGCCAAATTAGAATATTTATTTATCATCACATCAACTGATGTTAATTCTTTTATTTTTTTAAGATGGATTATCAATCATCATTATCATGTTCATATCCTTTTCTGATAAACTTGAAATACCATGCATTTCCATCCTCACCAATAGCACGCAACCATAATTCATCCTCAGTAAGCTTACGAATTTTATATTTATCCCCAACTGCCCCAACATCAAATATTGGGAAAATAGGCTTGTCTTCAAGAGCATTAAGTTCTAAAAACCAGGAATCGTTTTCTTCAACGATATTCCAGGTTGCAGCAGGAGGATCAAAATCCACTTTATAATCAGTTTCTCTTTCTTCCGGATTTGAATAGGCGGGGTCGTCGATTCTATAGTCCTTCACATAGCTTGCACCATGGTTTTCATATACAAATTGAAAGCCATCCAATTTAAAAGTCATTCGGTCTTCATACAAAACCAGCACTTCAGCTTTATCAAGTGGTTGCGCCTGCCACCAATCAGGCTCTTCTGAGTCGGCAGGGCCAACACCCATATGGCCAACTGACATACTATCCATTGCCCAGGTTTGCCCCTCTTCAAAATTGTCAAGCCCACCTGCTAACATTAAGACCATTGGATTTTCAAAAAGTTCCGGATCAACATCTTCCTGTACAAGAGTCTCAGAAATTGTAGCCGAACCTCCGGAAGTAGCAATTGTCATCTCAATCAGATATTCATCTGGCAAAGGAAACCTGCGTTCAACCTTTTCTCCGGTTGTTCTGTATCCACCTAAATTCCAGCTGACAATGCCGGTAATATCAGATTGATTTTCAAAGATGAACAGAAATTCGTCATCTGCATCCTGTGTAATAGTAAAACTAAGATCCTCTGCTGATGGAGGAGATCCAATATCTGGCTTAGCCTCCTCTAAAGGCTCACAGGAGTTAAACAATATTACTGGTGCAACCAGTAATATGACTATTAATTTTATTATCTTTTTCATTTTATATTCACTTTTAAGTTATATTATTAAAATTTTATTAATACCCCGGATTTTGTTCAAGTTCAAACTCACCATGTCCTCTTGTTTTAAGAATTTCCGAGTCAGGGAGAGGTAAATACTTTTTATAAGGCTCCCATGTACGTGTATGGGAAAATTCCGGAATATCTTCTGTTAGAATATTTGCATCTCCCCATCTAACCAGATCCCAGAAACGCAATCCTTCACCAAGAAATTCACGACGTCTTTCTTCTTTCAGGTTTTCCATTGTTGCAGCAAGATCACCTACGTTGGCACGATCGCGAACTTCAAACAATAAATCTTCTGCTGAAGGCAGAGTCTCAGTTCCAGTATAGCCTCTAATCAACAATTCTGCAGCAACCAAAATAGTTTCTGCATACCTGAAGATTCTAAGGTTATTTTCAAAATTTAAATCAGGAGTCCATGGGGCATCAGAGTAATTTTTACGTGCAGCATACTTTGCCATGAAATACCCGGTATCCTGAAAACGTTCAGTATATGTACCTTCTTCAAATTGATTTATTGATGCTGCTAAACGTGTATCATCGTTATCATAAATATCTAGAACTTCTGGGCGAACCGGTCCAAAGCCCCAGCCTCCAGAAAATTCATCACTTCCGCTAAGCAGATCAACTCCATCCAGTTCGTTTGGAGAAATAAACCTGGGCAAATTAGTGCCATAACCTGTCCATGCGGCACCCCAATCTTTACCTAATGATTTGTGATTAACTTCAAAGATTGACTCATCGCTAAACTCGCCTTCACGAACCCATATGGAGCCAAAGTCATCCATCAATTGGTACTGATTGCTTGAGATAATTTTAGCCATATCATCCAGAACTTCAGAAAATCTGGTATCATCATCCTGATACAGAACCACACGAGCTTTCAACATCATAGCAGCTGCTTTAGATGCTTTTCCGTCATCCTGAGGAGTTCTTCTCATTGGTAATTTGTCATCTTCGATTGCATAATCGAGATCTGCTATAATAAATTCGTATATTTCATCAGCATCATATTGCGTTGCCATATAAGGTTCATCCAGGGGCTCCTGGTAGTATGGAATATTACCCCAGAATTTCCATAGCCAATGTGTAAAATAAGCTCTAAGGAAATGAGCTTCGGCTTTAAATTCATTTAAAAGGTCTTCGTCCACATCAACGGCGTTTTCACATGCTATAATTGCATTATTAGCACGTGCCAACCCACTATAATATATATCCCATAAGCCTTCAGGCAGTTCTGTGGGTGTTGCATCCAATAGAGATAGACGATACAATTGTCCTTGGTCTCCGGCATCTCCGCCACCTTTGAAAATATCATCTGAGCGAAGATCAGACATTAAA
This sequence comes from Bacteroidales bacterium, assembly GCA_007130125.1. Lineage (GTDB taxonomy): Bacteria > Bacteroidota > Bacteroidia > Bacteroidales > UBA7960 > PUKZ01. Next base: position 6,853 of record SLSZ01000102.1, on the reverse strand, counting down.
ACTATACTATTAAATTGAAAATTAGCATAGCTGTCAAATAGTAATATTTGGTATGTTCCAGCCAGGTTGGCTCGAATCGCGCCTTCAGTTGCAGGACCACCAGCTTGCTGAGAATCTGTTGGATAAACAGTCAGAAAATCCTCGTCGCAAGATGATAAAGCAACCAAAGCAATAATAATTGTTTTTATGATATATTTTTTCATAATTGATATATATTTTATTAATTTACAATGAAATGTTTGCTCCAATGGATATTGTACGGGATTGAGGATATACTCCTCTGTCAATTCCTATTGTAGTATAACCTTCAGAAGCTACTTCAGGTTCAAAACCATCATATTTGGTTAGAGTAAATAAATTTTCTGCCATAATGAAAATTCTTACATTATGTATAGTAGCTCTCCGTACAATATCTTGTGGCACGGTATAGCCTAATTGCAGATTTCTAAGCCTTACGAATGATCCGTCTTTGATATACAGATCTGAAGATCTCCAGTTACGGTTTGGATCCTGGCTTGTGACTCTGGGTATCTCATTAGAAGTATTTTCTCCTGTCCAACGTTCAAGAATATATGCAGGTCTGTTCATAGCCGGGATATCACCTCTTTGCGATAAGTCGAAAATATCATTACCATACGACCCTTGCATGAACATATTCAAGTCAAATCCTTTCCATTCAAAGTTTAAATTCAACCCAAACGTCCAATCAGGCATACCTTTACCGATTTTAACTCTGTCATCACCATCAATCACACCATCACCGTTTTGGTCTACAAATCGAACATCACCGGGTCTGGCATTTTCTCCAAATTGAGCATTGTATTCATCTGCTTCTTCCTGGGTCTGGATAATACCGTCTGTTTCATACCCATAGAAAAAAGGAAATACCATTCCGTTTTGTCCTTTCACGAAATCTCCTATACCTGCAGCATCGGCAGATTCATATATAGCTTCTCCGGCTTCGTTACCCATATCAATAAGCGTATTCTGCAAGTATGTGGCATTAGCAGAAATATTATAACGTACATCACCAACATTTCCTCTTGAGCCCAAATGAAACTCATAACCTATGTTCTCCATATCACCTGTATTGCCTAATGGTGGACCTGTACCAACATAAGATGGAATAGGTTGTTCCATTAACATACCATGAGTTTTTTTCTGAAAATAATCAAAGACGAAGTTTATAGCTCCATCAAATAAGTAAAGATCAAACCCAGCATCAATTTGTTCAGATTCTTCCCATCTTAGGTAAGGGTTTGGAATTCTTGCAGGGCTGCTGCCAAATACCATTCTTGAATAATCACCTGAGCCATAATAGTAGTTATTTCCACCATCCATTAAACTGGTATATCCAAACATATCAATCTGATGATTACCATTTCTACCCCAGCTGGCACGTAACCTAAAAATATCCAGCCAATCAGGGCGGTCATCCATAAAATTTTCTTCTGTTACTGTCCATCCTGCAGAAACAGAAGGGAATAAAGCCCATTTATTTTCCGGGCCAAAATTTGACGAACCATCACGGCGAAGAGTTGCCTGTAACATATATTTTTGAGCATAGTTGTAGTCTATTCTTCCAAAATATGATGCAAGCGTTTGAGATGTAAATCCGCCTGTACCTCCATAAACTGTTTGATCTTCCGGAGGTGCTATACCATAATCAATAACAGCCATACGAGGATCCTCTTCCAATAGATCATAATTTGATCCGCCTAACACCTTCAATGTATATTCTTCAGCTGATTGTCCGGCCATTATTGTTAGGTTATGAATATCATTAAATGAGGTATTGTACGTAAGGACATTTTCAAGTTGCCATTTAAACCCTCTATGCATATTAGACCAAACACTACTACGGTCAGCCCATCCTCCCTGCGAAGCCAGGAAATGTTCAAACACATATCCATCAGTTCCCCAGAAAGCTAAATCCACACCATAGCTAGATCTGAAAGATAAGCCTTCTAATAAGTCTATTTGAGCGAACATATTAGATACGATCTTGTCTTCATCATTATAAGAATTACTTCTCTCATGCAGCATGGCAACAGGGTTAGCTATTTCCTGAAAACCTGCCGGGGGAAGAGAGAACACATTGCCTTCCTCATCAGTTACTGCAGTAGGCCTGCTTTCCAGGACTGCTTCAGGGTCTTCAGCATATACGGGAACAGTAGGGTTAAACGCAAGAGCACTACCCAATATTGATCCATATTCAGTGTTGGGAACTACCTGTGATGACAAAGATCTTGAGTAACCGGCATTTATGCCTACTGTAATATTATTAAGAAAATCCCTGTCAGCCTTGTAAATATCATGTTCGCTATTTAAGCGGATACTGTATCTCTCATAAAATGATTTATCAAAGTCACCTCCAACAATACCTTCCTGGTTGTAGTAGCCAAAAGACAAATAGTACGTATTTCTTTCGGTACCACCTGATAGACTTACCTGGTGGTTTTCAATAGGTGCGTTAAAGTTGAATGTTTCTTCCTGCCAATCTGTTCCTTCACCGGCTGCGGCAATTTCTTCCTGCGAATATAAAGGAGCATTTCCATCGTTAAGCATTTGCTCATTTCTGATAATCATATACTCTTCAGCATTCAGTACTGCCCTTTTTTTCCATGGGTTTTGCCAACCTGCAGAAAAATTGTAATTGATCCTGAAATCATCAGCTTGACCTGATTTTGTAGTGATCAAAACAACTCCATTTGCTCCACGTGCACCATATACTGCTGTAGAAGCCGCATCTTTCAATACTTCAATAGACTCAATATCAGCAGGGTTTAAATAATTCAATCCTCCGTCGACAGCCATACCATCGATAATATAAAGCGGGTCGCTGACATTAATTGTACCAACACCGCGTATACGTACTTTAGAGTCTGAACCCGGTTGTCCTGTACTTTGAGTTACGGTTACGCCGGGGGCTTGACCCCTTAAAACATCCTCTACCCTTGTAGGTCTTACACGTTCTATATCTTCCGAGGATATGCTGCTTATAGCAGCTGTAACCACACTCCTGGGTTGAGCACCATATCCTACTACAACCAATTCTTCAAAAACAGTTACTTCAGGATTTAACTCGATGTTGCGTGTAATATTTTCGCCGGCAGCTATTGAAATTTCAAAAATTACCTCTTTGTATCCAATGTAAGAAACAGATACACGATAATTACCTGGATCCAGCGATAAATTATAAGCACCATCCTCATCTGTGGTTGTTCCTATAGTTGTTTCTGCAACCCTGATGGTAGCTCCCGGGAGAGCCTCTCCGGTTTCTCCATCAGTTACAACACCACTTATTGTTTGTGCCTGTAATGACGAAGCACTTCCAAAAATTCCGATACTTCCTAATCCGAGGATAAAGATCAGCAAGTAATGATTAATAGGTTTTTTCATGTAATTTAGTGTTTTAGTTTATAAAATAAAAAGAATGTGATTTAGTTTTGTTTTAGAATTAACTTTATATACAGACAAATGTATTTGAAAAACAAATCAAGCATTAGCTAAATATTACATCATGAATACATCATAATTACATTTAAAATACATCAATTTAGTTTTTGCGATCAGAATATCATTAATAATTTTTTTTGAATGCCGGATGCGAAAACAATTGACAGAAAGATGGTTATAGTGTTAACCAATCATTAATAAGTAATAATATTTTATGGTGGGTGTTATTTAAATATTGCAGTATGTAAAAATTGGGTTTGTGGAGAGTGGAGTTAAATAAGATGGTTGTAAAAAAACTAACAATAATAATTGTTTAATATTTATTTTACATTTTTCAATTTTATAAATTGATAATATATTCTGTTAAGTTTACATCGCGCTTCAAATTCATTTTTTTTCTCAATCTATATCTGCTAATTTCAACTCCTCTTACGGAGATATTCATCAGCGGTGCTATTTCTTTAGTCGAAATATTCATTCGCAAAAAAGCGCAAAGTCTCAATTCTTTAGGTGTTAAATTGTTGTGTTTATCTTTAACCCGATTAATAAAATCCTGGTGTACTTCATCAAAATACCTATTAAACAACTCCCAGTTTTTTTCATTATTCAGATCTTTATTTACTTTTTTTATCAAACTTTTTGCAAGATCTCTTTCGTTGCTATATTCATTTGTGTTTTTATATAGTTTATCCAGATCTTTTTTAAGCTCTGAAAGAGTTTTGTTTTTATGAATCAGGTGCAAAGTTGCATTAGCAAGTTCTTTATTTTTGTGTTTTACTTCATTTAAAATATTTTTTTGTTGCAAACTCATTATTTCGTTTTCACTTAAAGACATTTTCTCTTTAAAATCTTCTTCACGTCTTTTTAGTCTTTTTTCATGTCTTCTTTTTTCTTTTTTTCTGGCTTTTATTATCTTTTTTCTGATATAATAAAAATTACCTGCCAATATAAATAATAATATTACAGCATATATCAGATAGGCTAATGTTGAGCGATGTAAAGGAGGATCAATTGTGAAATTAAAACTTTTCATCCGGCTTTCATTTCCAAATGAATCTACAGCTTTTACTTTGAAGACATAGTCACCTTCTTTCAAGTTTGTATATTCTTTTATGTTTGCCGCACTCCATTCTGACCATTCTTCATCAAACCCTTTCAAGCGAAATGAAAATCTTATTTTATCAGGATTTTCATATGAGGGCAGAGTAAATTTAAATATTACCGAATTTTGAGAAAAGGGGATAGATTTAAATCCTTTCTTTTCTTCCTGTGATATATTACCTGGCATGTAAAAAGTAACATGCTCTTGGATTCCATAAAACATTGCTTCTTTTATATATACTTCGGCCTGATACTCTGAAGTCTTTATTATTGCCGGGTTATAATGCACAAGGCCGTTTTGTGTACCAATAAATACATTTTCATCATTATGGACGTAAATATTTTGAAATGCCGGTATTAAAGTTTCATTAATTCTGTTAAAGGGCGAAGAGATATCCATATATAAGCCATCTTCCAATAGTCTCATCACTCCCATGCCATTAGCGGTAAAATACCAAATACTTTCTTTGCTATCTTGATACAATTTGTCAATAAACTCTTCACCGGAAAATATTTTATTCAAATTTTCTTCTTTTACGAATTTGTTTACATCATAATCATACATGTACATCCCAGAATGTGTTGTAACAACCATATCGTTGTTATAAACGTTAATATTGTAAGGTAATGCTTCAGGAAGATTGGCTTCATTTCTGAAGAGTTTTTTCTTTTCAATTTTTTTAAAGTTATCACAGAGCTTAAGTTTATATAGTCCTCTATATCCGTGGGAAATCCATAAATTGTCATTATTATCATAAAACAATTTTCTGCTTGAATCATCAAAGCCTTCAATTTTCCCATCATAAAACCATTGGTTATTCTGTGCAATTAATCTCACCAAACCATTATAAGTTCCTGCAATTATTATGTTTTTATCAGGATCAGGTTTTATAAAAGACCAAAATCCTCTGATATCGGAAATTTTTCTTGCATCTAAACCATCAATTTGGAATACACCAAAGTCATGACCACATAATAATGTATTATCAATCACTTCTAATTCCCAAACTTGGCCATCTGTGCCTTTTACAAGTTCAAACTTATTATTAATTGAATTTAAATTACTTAATTTTTCAACTTCAGAAGCATACAAACCTTGATTGGTACCAACATACATTATTCCGTTATGTATAATGCTTGTATATACTGTTTCTATATTATAGGTAAAGTTTAATATTGAAATTGGAGAATTAATTTCTATAAAGTCTATTCCATTATCCAGCCCAAGCCATAAATTTTTTCGTTTATCCAAAAACAGACTAAGTACAGTGTTATTTTGCAATCCTTTACTTCTATTTAAGTTTTGCAACACATTGCCTTCTTTATCGCTTATATAAACGCCATTTCTAATAGACCCAAAAGCAAAATTATCATCAGAAACTACTATCGCTTTATATACGTTGTTCTTTTTAAGGTGATCATTAACAAAAGTGTCCCAGGGTTCCAGTTTTTGTTCACTCATTAAAAACAGGCCTTCATTAGAAGTTGCAATTAAAAAAGTATCCCTGGAGTATGGTATAATACTTCTAATTTCATTACGAAAAAATACCGGATGATCACTTATCAGTTGTAAACTATCATTCTTTAACTCCATTAGCCCGTTTTCCTTATCTACAATAAAGAACCTTTCATTTGCAAAATGCATCATACAAAAACTGCTTAAAGGCTCAATCACTTTGATTGAATCTTCACTATGCATTGACTTTATGTATATATAATCAAATGACTGGAAAATAATATCACCCTGGTATTCGAAAATATTCCATACTTCACCGAAGTTTCTATATTGTTGAGGTATCAAATGGTTTAGGGGATGGTAAATTAATGTTCCGGTATTGTTTGAATCAGGGGCTAAATAACCTATTTCTTCAAAAGCTCCTGCATAAATAGTATCATTAACAGCCAAAACTGATCTAACTACCGAATTGTTTGGCACTGGAAATGTATTCCAGCTTGTACCGTCAAATTCTAATATGCCTTCATTATTCCCAAAATATAAAAACCCCTTATCATTTTGAGTAATCGACCAATTTTGAGTTCCGGCATTGTATGTGCTATGAGAATGATTAACTATAAAAGGAACGCCTCTCTCTTTTATCTGTGCATCACATATTATTAATGGTAAAAATATTAACGTAAAAACTAAAATATTTTTTTTAACCATTCTTTTAAATTTTATATAAAAATGACACCTTAAAGATTTAGTAATAATTTAAACTAATCTAACAGTATCCTTTTTAGCATAACTCTTTACTATTCAGCAAAATACTCCAATTAATAATTAATAAAAAAT
>SLSZ01000203.1 GCA_007130125.1 Bacteroidales bacterium | reverse complement strand
GCAACACCTATCAGGCTCCATGCAAAAGCAGAAGCAGTAAGAATATACGGGTTATTTACCGTGGCCAGGTCTCCTGAGCCGGCATAGCTGCTTCCTGCTCCAAAAACGATGATAGCAAAAGCCGCTCCAAATGCGGATGCTCCGGATATCCCCAATGTGAATGGCGAAGCCAGCGGATTGCGAAGGAGGCTTTGAATCACAGCACCCGAAATTGCCAGTGCCGTGCCTGCTAAAATTGCCCCTGCAATACGAGGCAGCCTGATATGATAAACGATTTGCCCGACAAAGCCTGAATCATCGCCGCGAAACAAGCTGACTAATTGTCTTACCCCAATTTCTGCCGAACCTGTCACCAGAGCAATGTATGCCGTCAAAAGCAAGCCAATAAAAACAAACAGCATAAACAAAAACTTGAATTGCCTTGACTTCTGATATTCCACTTTTATATCACGTTGTTTCATAATTCTTCTACCGGTATTCTGTTTAAAGCTACTGATGATGTCAGCAACTTGTCAGCAACATTTTTTGAATAAAACTGATAAAGCAGCTCTTCTGCTTTTTTATTAATATTTATATCTTCAAATTCTGCCGGATATAGCTGCTTGCCGATATACCATGCATTCAAAAGCACATATTCGTAATTGGTAGCATAATTGTTATAAGCAAGCAGACAAAAGATATTATTGTTTTTAATTGCTTTGAGAGAACTCCTGAGGACAGGCTTTTTGTTAATGTCTTTTCTTACCATTTGCAGGCCTGACTCATCAATAAATATATAGTCTGGGTTCCACAACATCAACTTTTCAATATCTACAAATGTTCCCCTTACATGCGATGTGAGTCGTTCGTCAATGCTTGATGCAACATTGTTTGCATTAACAAACATGAATGGAGCAAATCTTGAATGTGTAGCACTTATGCCATAAGATGTACTGTATGAAAGCCCGCCTGTGTAAACGGATGGTTTGTTATATTTTGATACTTTGGATGTGCGTTTTTCAAGCTCATTTATATTATTAGTGATATAACTTATCAGCAAATCTGCTCTTTCTTCTTTGTTAATAACCTGTCCGATTAACTTCAGAGAGGCGAACAGTGTTTCATTATCAGTGCCCAGGTCGGTACATTCAAGGGCAACAACAGGTATTCCGGTTTTTCTTTGGAGCATATCGGCATCCTGCCTTGTTGTGTAAGTAATGAATATGACATCCGGCTGTGCATTGAGGATCATCTCGGCATCACCACCCATTGCAGGGCCAATTGAAGGTAGTTGCATCAATTCAGGGTATGCTTTCAGGTATGGTTTCTTACCTCTTTTTTCGGATTGTTCAACGCCTGCAATCAGTTGTACAGCATCCATATAAACAAGCAAACGCAGGGCGCCGGCTCTAAGTCCTATAATTCTTTCTATATTATCAGGAACAACAACTTCACGTCCCAGCAAATCCGTAACAACAACCGGATCACCCGTAGCAGGGCGATCCGTGTTGCCACATGATGAAAGAAAAAATAGTATAAAAATTACAGCTATTGTTTGTGTGTGAGACTGTTTATTTTTGATGAACATTTTTATTTTTACCTAAAATTTTAAAGCTTAAATATTAAACGCTACTCTTGCCGTTATTAATCTTCCCGGCGAGATATAGTTAATGGTTTCCATTTGCCTGTTATTAAATATGTTTTGTATATCCAGTGAAACAGAGTATTTATCCCTGAAAGTTTTTGACATCATTATATCAACAGTAAAATAATCATCCAGGACCTGTTTGTTGGCATCATCAGCGAATTGCTGACTTTTGTACATAGCCCTGGTTGATATGTCTGCGAAGCTGTTTTGCCAGAACAGCGAAACCGATGCGTTATGTTTTGGCACGTATTTCAGATATTTGTTTTCAAGCTCAGGCCTTTCTTCAAAGCCGGCAATTTTTGAATCATTATAAGTGTAACCCCCAAATACCCTGAGGTTTTTCAAAACAGTATATTCCAACTCAGCTTCAAAGCCCCTTGTTTTGACATCGGTTACATTTTCTCTGCGATATACTGCTCTGCCAAAAATACTGTCATTTGTTGCCACATAATATAGGAAGTCTTCACCCTGCATATAATATGCTGATACCGAAAACTTCATGTTGGATGTTGGGAATACGTCAAAACCAACCTCATAGTTAACTATTGATTCCGGGCCAAGGTTTGGGTTTGCATATTTTGGTCCGACCCACATCCAGCCAGTACGTGTAAGGTCGTCAAGTATAGATGCTCTGAATCCATGTGAATATGACAGGTATGCGCTGAAATTTTCAATAAAGTTAAAACGCATTCCTGCGCGTGGTGATAGCTTAGTCCATGAGTTATCAGAAAGGGCGGGAGTGGTGCTCCAGGGGTCTGTTGAGTAAAACTCTCCATTTGAAAATATAACATGGTCAAACCTTAAACCTACTATTAGTCTTATCCTGTTGTCAAGAAAAGATTGTTCATCCTGAATATAAGCAGCAATGCCTGACAGTTGCCCTTCATTGTAAATAGTATCATAGGGAGCAGTCTGGTAATAATCTCCGCCTTTGATACTTCCGGTTTTATATTCAAACCCAGCGGTAAGAGTATTAGATTCAAACAACTCCCTGTTGATATTTAAAAACACTCCCATATCTTCACGCAATGAGCTTACATCAAACCGTGAGTAGTTTTCGTTCATCATCCTTTCATTAATATTATAATAATTTTCAAGCTGATAATAAGCACTCATAGTATATGAAGTGTTTTCATTACCACCGCTAATGTTACCTCTGACGAGGTTTGTATTGAAGTTTCTGTAATTTCCGTCGGGCGCATATATTTGAACGCCTTCGCCTCTTTTATCTCTGAAAACATCATATTGCAGTTCCCAGTTTAGCCATTTGCTTTCGTCAAAACCTACCCTGGCTGAAACGCCGACAGCTTCAAGATGCCTTTCAATATCAAAAGGACTGCGGTCTTCTTCTGGCACGTTGATGTATCCATCGCTTTGGAGGTAGTATTGCGATAATACGCCGTAAAACCCTTCATCACTTCGAAGCCTGACATTAAGGTCCTGCCGGATAGTGTTGAAAGTACCAAAGCTAACGCCACTGAAAATTTCCTGTGGTTTATCAGGTTTTTTGGTGATAAGGTTAATGACTCCGCCCATTGCATTGCCTCCATAAAGAGAAGAACCAGGGCCTTTAAAAATCTCAATTCGTTCAATATCGTAGTGATTGATCCTGTTCCAGTTAACACCGCCATCGTCGGATGTATTAATGGGTACACCATTCATTAAAACAAGCGTCCTTGCCTGCTCGTCGCCTGATAATCCGCGCATCGTTACCCTTGGGCGCTGGCTGTAAATCCCGGATCCACGGTTTACATTTATTCCGGGTGTGAACCTGATAACATCATCAACCTGTTGAGTAGCCGAAAGCTTGAGAATATCAGCATCTATTACAGATATCCTTGATGGTATTTCCAGCTTGTTGCGTTCGGACTTGGTTGCGGTGATTACTATTTCATGCAAATCAACTGAAGGCCTGATGGTGTCTTTTACTTCGGCTTGTGAAAGAGTACCAATGGCTGTAAATAATAATATTATCAAATTTTGCTTCAAGGGTTTTATGTTTGTTACAAGTCTTAGTGGTAACGGGTAACGAGTGACGGGTGACGGGTAATGAGTGTAAAGCATATTTGCTAAATTAATTTTTTGAGGTTAATAATCAGGAATTTACGTGTTAAGATTTTGATAAAACGTGTTACTTTGTATTCAAAAAATTTTATTCAATATCAGTCATAACGAACTTGCCGTGTTTGATGCCTTTAGTGCCGATTATCAGGTCGGCAAGTTCTATAAGTCTTTTTGCGTTTCCTTTCACTGCGATTGTTTCCAAACACAGGTCATGGTCAAGGTGAACATGCTGGGTTGATAATACCAAATCATGATAATCGTGCTGTAAATTCATGAGGTTGTTGTTGAGTTCACGTTTGTGATGATCGTAAACGATAACAATAGCACCAGCAACGATTTTGTTACTATCTATCTTTTCTTCAACCAGTGAACTTTTAATAAGGTG
>SLSZ01000122.1 GCA_007130125.1 Bacteroidales bacterium | reverse complement strand
TTAACTCAAACAACCCTTTCGTTATTGAAATTAAAAAGACAGGAACTGAGATAAAGATTTAAAATCTATACCCTGCTTTTTCTTTACGAAAACAGATAATGAATACCATGGCTATTGATATGACGTATTGTAATTAAATCAACATCAAAAAATTATATTTTAAAATTATTAGACACCACATTTGTGTGGTGGATAATTTACCGACAATACCCCCCGGGGGGAAACATTTAATCCGTAGCACGAATGCTTCGGCTATTGATATATTATTATGATTATGAATAAAATTAATTAAAATTTTTCATCATCCAAACACCAAACCCTCCACACCTTTCATAATAACGCTCATAACTGCAGCTTCCCTAAAATCAGATGTTTCTATACCGGGATTCAGGAATTTGATTTCTTTAATGTCAAAATCTTCTTTGTTGAGCCTTGCAAAAACATTATCGTTTTCGTAAACAAACTCACTTCCGGTATCTCCAAGAGTGCTAATACTGCAGTTATTCTTGTATATAAGGTTCTTTATATCGGGCAGATTTGCAAAGTAATACCCCTCCTGTGCGTCATTAAATGATTCAACAGGACGTGATAATACGTAAACACGAAACGCTCCGGCAGGAGCCGGCTGTGAGGAGCTGAAAAGCGCTAAAATATCGTCAGATGCAAAATGCTTATCAAGTTTTACTTACAAAAATTGATTAATATTATTACTATCTTTGTATAAACTAATTATGTTATGATTATTGAAAGAACAGATAAGGAAATAGTTATTCGGATACCAGGCAATGTAGATATAGAAGGTGTTCAAAAGTTTATCAACTATATCAGATACAAAGAATTAACATCCGGGTCAAAGGTAGAACAACAAGATGCTGATTACCTTGCTAATAAAATCGATAAAAACTGGTGGTTAAAGAACAAGGATAGATTTATAAAATGAGAATAGTAGTTGATACAAACCTTGTTTTTAGTGCCATTCTGAATACAGATAGTACCATTGGAGATTTGTTATTGAACTCCGGCGAATTGTTTAAGTTTTACAGTTGCAATTATCTTAGGAATGAAATTGAAACTCACCGGTACAAGCTTATGGAATTGGCACAAAAAACACATAAAGAATTAGTTGAGATCGAATACCTGGTTTGTAGCGAGATACTATTTGTTAATGAAGAACAGATACCGGAGAAGTATTTTAAACAAGCCGTAAAATTGGTAAAGGATGTTGATTATAAAGATGTTGCGTTTGTAGCATTAAATGATTATATGGATTCTATTCTTTGGACAGGTGATAAAAAACTCATAAAAGGGCTAAAAGAAAATGGCTATTTATCTGTAATTTCGACAGCAGAAATGGTGCAACTAAGAAATAGATTGGAAAAAGAATAGTATCACCCAAACACCAAGCCCTCCACACCTTTCATAACAACACTCATAAATGCAGCTTCCCTAAAATCAGCTTTATCTAAGGCGGGATTCAGAAACTTGATTTCTTTAATTTCAAAATTCTCTTTATTGAAGCGTGCAAAAACATTATCGTTATCATAAACATACTCACTTCCGGTATCTCCAAGAGTGCTAATACTGCCGTTATTCTTGTATATAAGGTTCTTTATATCGGGCAGATTTGCAAAGTAATACCCCTCCTGTGCGTCATTAAATGATTCAACAGTCAGGTGTACTTTTGGTTTTTCTTTATAAGGCGCTCCTGCCGAGGGGCAAAAAGTATTACAGTTGCCACACTCATTGCAGAAGTTGACTATATTTAAAATCTGGTATTGCTGTTTAACCTCAAAATCAACATCATCAATAAGATCAGGATCACCTTCAGGTGGCTTAACAGCTTTTTTCAACTTGTAAGCAACCGGTTTAACCTTGTATGAATAGTTGGCAAAATTAGGACATACCGTTGTACATATGTTGCATATCTCATCACACAGCAAACATCTTTTTGCTTCTTCCACAGCTTCTTTTTCGGTAATTGAAGAAGCTATAAGGTCAAAGTTTTTCCTGTTGTTAATGGGTTTTTCTTTCTTTTCAACAGGGAAAACTCTTTTAGCTCTGGTCAGAAGGTGTTCTGTTTTGCTAAGTTCTGTTCGTTTATTTTCAGGTTTTGTGTTAAACCTAATGCCTTCTCTGTCAATAATTATTTGAGCTGTTTTCCTGCCATCTCCAATTGCTTTTATTGCAGTGGCCGCCCCACGCATAGCATCGCCACCAATAAATACGTTTGTTAGGTTTGTTTCATAACTGTCATCCTTAGCTTTTAAAGAGTTACCATCGCCAAAATCAAAAACAATGTCCTGGCCTATGGCAGGTATAACAGTGTCAACCTTTACTTCAAACTCTGAACCCGATATTTCCACCGGCCTTCGCCTTCCGCTCTCATCTTTATCTCCCAGCTTCATTTTTTTACAAGTAACAGATTTTACTGCACCTTTTTCTGTGTTTATTTTTACAGGAGCCGTAAGCTCCATCACATCTATGCCTTCCTCCATAACTGCTTTGATCTCACCTATATCAGCAGGCATCTGCTTCACAGTGCGGCGATAAATGACAATTACCTTTCCGCTTTTTCCAACCAGCCTGTAAGCTGTTCTGGCAACATCCATAGCTGTATTGCCTCCTCCGATTACAGCAACAGTATTGCCAATATTTGGATATGTGCCGCTTCTAACTTTCTCAAGTAATTCGAGAGGATCAATGACTCCTTTGCTATCTATCCCTTCTATTTTCAAACGGGCTGACTTCTGTGCGCCGGCAGCTATATAGACATAATCAAATTTGCTTTTTAAATCTTCAAACTTTTGTTTGTTAACTTCCACGCCGAAATGAACTTTCACTCCAAGCCTTTTTATTCTTTTCACATCATCGTCTATTGCTTCATCCGTAAGCCTAAATGCAGGGATAACTCCCGAAACCATTCCGCCGTGTTTGTTCTTCCCTTCAAAAATCTCTACCGTAAATCCGGCCATAGCAAGGAAGTAGGCGGCAGAAAACCCCGAAGGCCCGGCCCCAATAATGGCCACTTTTTTGGAAGCTTTTGATTTTACCTCTGAAGGTATTTGCCCGGGAAATTCCTGTGCAGCCCTTTCAGCAATAAACCGCTTTATCTCTCTTATTAATACCGGCTTGTCATAATTTATCCTTGTACACTTTGTCTGGCATAAATGATCGCATATCATACCGGTAGTGCGGGGAAACGGATTTGTTTGGAGAACAACCTTAGAGGCTTCTTCAAAGTTGCCTTTCGAAGCATGATAATTGTAACCGGGAATATCCTGGTTTGTTGAGCAGGTATCCTCGCAAGGAGCATATATGCAGTCAAAAAATCCCAATGGTCGATCTGTCTTTATGCTGGGATCATGAAGATCCTCTTTTTTATAAAATCCGCTTTGTATAGTTTCTTCAGAATATTTCTTCAGGTTTTGCAATATGCTTTCACTAAAAGACTTCTCATTCTTGCCTGCCGTTTTTGTTATAAATTCCTCAACGCTTTTAGCTCCTGCCTGCAAAAATGCACTATTAATCTCCTCTATATATTGACGCTGTCTACCATAGCCTCCGGGCTTCAACAAATCAGTACACACAGTGACCGGTGCCAGTCCGCAGGAAACAAGTTTCGCAATATTGAAAGCATGAGCTCCGCCGGAAAAAGAAATGTCAAGTTCACCATTATACTCTTGTTGCAATTTATTGGCAAGAGCAACCGAAACCGGATGAACAGACCTGCCGCTATTATACATCATATCAACCTCTGAGGGGAAAACCTCTTTGTGATTAATGCTTTCGAGAGTGTTTGTGAGCTTTAAACTGAATTGCAAATTGTTCTCAGTTGCAGCTTTTCTCAGGTTACTAATGATTTTTAAAGCATCATTATATTTAAGATCGTGTTCAAAAGCCTGATCCGGAACTTTGGTGTCAAAGCCTGACTTGCCCAAAATCTCATGCAGCTCGTTCTTTCCAAGCAAGGTTGGATTAAACTTTACAGCGGTATGAAGCTTCTTTTCCCGTAATAAGTAAAGAGCAATTTTTTCAACTTCGCCGGGCGGGCATCCATGCATTGTTGACAAGGTGACATTGTCTGAAAGATTCGGGCTGATATTCAAATCCACAACCTTTGGGTAAATATCTTTTATGGAATCAATCTTTTGTTGCAACTCTTGCGAAGCATCAGCCATTTTATCAAAAAACCATTGTACATTAGGTTTTAAAATCCCTTCCAGGTCATAGCCAACACTCATATTGAAAATAAAGCCGGGCTGATCTTTACGGCCAACTCCGAGTTTGTCCTTAAGTATGTGTATAAGTATCCAGGCATCAAGGTACTGGCTGAATGACTGTTCGATTTTTAGCTCCTGCGACCACTCGCAGTTATAACCTTCGTCCTGCATATCAATACAAGGTTTTGCTATTTCAAGCTCATCGAGCGTTTGTATTGTCTTAAGTTCAATAAACCTTGAGCCTGTAAGCCATGCGCCAACAATGTTTTGACTTAGCTGAGTGTGCGGACCGGCAGCAACACCAATCGGTGTTTCAAGTACCTGCCCGAAACGCTCACTAACATATGACTCATTACCCTTGTTAAAATAAAAAAGCTCCCGGGGAATGTTAAACACCTCACCACTAACATCAAGCTGTTTAAATATAATCTCTATTAACTGCCGCAATGGAGTAACATAAAACTTATCTGTAGACATATTCTGTTTATTTTAATTTTAAAAGCTAAGGTAATAAAGTTTGGAAAATAATCGAATTTTGCTCGTCGTGAACCGACTAATCTGATAAAAGTGTAATAGCCGGATTTTACAACAAGACTTAAAACAAAGGTCAGGGTAAAATGGAAGCATAGCCCGGGAGCAACTGTGGTTTTAATTTCCTGGATAAAGCTCAAAACCCCAGGTTCAAAATAAACTCAAAGCTAAAAAACCAAAACTTGTTCTGTTAAATGTTTTTGTTTTGACAGGGTGCATTTTGAGCTTTGGTATAAATTGGTATAAATATTTCTTAGTAACTTGCAAACTTTAAAACCACCAGTATGCATAAGCCTTCGGTACTAATTCTTGCAGCGGGCTATTCAAGCCGCATTAGAAAACATAAGTTTGCACTTAAATTTAACGAAAAATCAACTTTTGTTGAAAGGTTGGTAAGTCAATACAAAAGTCTTGGATGTAAAAAAATCATTGTAGTACTAAACGCTGAAGGGGTAAAGTTTTTCCAAAAAAACCTGCCTCACTTATCAAATGAGGTTATGGTTATAACTAACATGTTTCCGGAACGGGGAAGGTCTTATTCCATCTCACTGGGTTTAAAACATATTCCGGGAAATGAAAAGGTGTTCATTCAAAATGTTGATAACCCATTTATAACTACCGATATATTAAAACTAATGTTAGAAAACCTAAAAGATTATGACTGTGTTTCACCTCAATATCAAGGTGAAGGAGGGCATCCGGTTCTAATTTCACATAATGTTATTAAAGAAATCCTCGTTCGTGAAGAGAAAGATTTTGTCTTAAGAGACCTGCTCAAAAATTTTAAAAAAAGAACCCTGCCCGTGAACAATCAAAAAATTCTGGCAAATATCAATACCATGGAAGATTACAATAAGTATTTCTAAAATTGTTGCGCCGGCTTGGCAGGAACTTTGAGAAAAGCTTCTTTCGCTTCTGTTTTAATACTTTTTTGCCGGGGGTTTTATGATTCAGGCCTGGGGTTTAAAAATCATTCATTTTATTTTCTCTTCCTTAATAATCTCCTCATAAATAGCTCTTGTATCAATGCCAAAATCATCAACCACCGGTTCTTCATAATATATGTCGGTAATGTCAACATTACGCCTTTCAATATTCTCTTCATCCTGTTTAATCTCCTTAAATATTGCGGACAGATCAAGGTCAATATCATTAACAGTTTCCTCAACCAATACAATTACCTCCAGGGTTTTTTCTCCAAATGTTGATATCTTCATTGTAAAAAACGGTTTATCACCATTGGCTGACAAAGGCATAACAAATAAGAGCATCGCAATAATAGTGGTCATTTTTGTTTTCATGGCTTTTAAGATTTTTTAATTTACAATTATTTGTTTATTTCTCTTGTTTCCATCTGATTAGTTAAACCTAAGACGGATATACTGCAAATTTGTTACAGTAAAAAACAAAACTATTTTAATAATTTTGCACCAGGGTGTTATACACATACTGTGTTTTAATTTGTTTAATAATAAACAATATCAAAAAACCGTCTATTTTATACCATATAACATTTATGTTTTTGATTTAAAACTTGTACGAAATGAATAAAAACAAACTCAGAAGCTTTTTACCCTTTATTTTGCTTGTAGTGTTTCCAATTGCACTGTTTTCTCAAAACAGCATTGTTCAAGATAATGAAAGCAATAAAAATACTGCAATATCTGACACAATAGAGAAGGTTGGACCTGAAGAGGATTTAGAAAAGATTGAAGCCGGGGAAGTTCATGAACCGGAAAAAGAACCTCTCTTTGAGTTGGATTTGCAGGAAGAGGATTTTGAATTATTGGAAGAGATAGCCCGGGAAGCTAGTTTGGTAGAAGAGCACTATCAAACAACTTCTTTTGACTTTGACGATGTTGCTTTCAGGGTCAACAACGTAGATTATTTTTATTTACGCGATGGATTGGAATATGACGATGAAAAATTCTTGTTCTTTCGTGTAACTCATGACCAGCCCATTGCAGAGGTAAGAATATATCCCGAGAAAGAAGGGTTACCGCTTGAAAATTTAAGGATTATTCCCTCAGCTGATTTTGAAATTATAGACTCCCTGGTGTTTTTAAATAATGAATACCACAGGGCACGCATCAGGTTCAACAACCTGAGAGATATAGAATATCCTTCATTAATTCTCTCTTTTCAAAATTTTGCCGGAGAAACTGAAAACCGGGAGATAAAGCTTTATCCATACTATATTCCTTCCGTCATTTATGATCGTGAACCCATTGAGCTTTTCCGGGGGGAAGAAAAAGCTGTTGATCTTCCTGCCAATAACATATTTAATATCCGAGCAACCGGGGAGTGGAAGACATACGACGATTTTGAATATCGTATTACAAGGTCGGGTTCAAACCTGAGGCTTTTTGTCAAAGCTTTATCCACGGGTGACCAGAAGCTGCCGTTAGCCCTTGAGACTATTAGCCCATGGGTAAATGAAGAAGGTGAAGTTACACATAAACTTGACACTATTGATCTGCTGTTCAATGTTAAACCCAGCCGCCTGCCGTTTGTAAATATTGACAAAGAATACATCTTCTATGATGAGGGGCGCAGGCGGGGTGAAGATGTCAGGATGGACTATCTTAGCGGCCTGCAACTCAGGCAAACATACCGCATAGAAAACCAGCAAGAACCGGGCGGCACTCTTATTGCAGAACTACACGTAAAATCATTTACCACAGACAACAAAATACTGGCTGAAATCAGGCCTTATGAATTTCACAGAACTACGGACGGATACTTGTATATCAAAGATGGGCGGCAAACACTCGCAATGACCAACTTCAACATCATCAGCAGGCCGGAGATTACAAACATAGAAATTATGCGCGAAGGCCAGGACTGGACTTCCAACCTCAACGTATACCCGGGAGAAAAAATTGAAGTAAAAGTAGAAGGCAATGGACTTTTGGATGTTGATATTAAGTTTGACGGCTGCCAACAGGAAAAAGACAGTGAACGTATAAGCGACAGGGTAAAGTTCTATGAAGTTGAAGTTCCTGTCAACATAACACGAAGGCAAATAATGATATTCCTGAACAATGAAATAACCCAGCATCAGCTCAGGGTCAGGGAATATCAGCGGCCGGCAGACCTGGACTTCGTTTTGATAAACTATGGAGAAGAAGATATACCCATAACCAACGAGCACTTCAACAGGCCGGTGTTTTACTCTGAAACCATTAAAGATGTTAACATTCTTTTTGACGCTGATAAAATAGATAAAGACGGGCGCCTTCATGGCAAACAATACATTAATATGGAAGTGCGAATCCTTGACGATAACAACAACCTGTTGGATATACAAACCATTTCAAATATAGTTGTTTGCCCCGGAGAAAGTTCTCCGCGTCATGCTTTTTACTCACAAGATGATTGTAACCAAAATGTTATAAGGCTTAACGATCACTTATTACGTAACACTTATCTTTTGGATGCTTTCTCACAGATCCAAATAACAGTAAAACACAACGAGAACAGATACAATGCTCCTGTACAGGAAAGAAAAGCTAACATTTTCATTGAACGTACAAGCAGTTTTGATATTATGGTAAGCTTCCCTACAGGCTTGCTTGTCAAAGAATTTAAACAACCCGGCATTGGAAACCTTTCAGGCATAAGCACCAGCGTGCTTGCCGAAATAAGCTTTTATGACCCGCAAAGAATAGGCCAAAAAAGGCCATACAAAATTGGTGCGGGATTTATTGCGTTGAACGCCTTTAATTTCAGAGAATCACCAGATATACGTCGCGACATAGGTGTCGTTGTTATAGGCTCACTGGAACCGGTAAGAACAGGCGCAAAATTCAGCTTCCCAATATACCTCGGTGTTGGATACCTGTTGAGTGAAGGCGACTTTTTTGCAATCTTTGGGCCGGGGATAAGGTTGCAGTTTTGATTTTAATAGAACACGGATATGGCGGATAATCGCAGATAAAAATCAGTGTATATCAGTTATATCCGCGTCATCAGTGTTCCAATCAATCTTATTTGATGCTACAGAAACAATTCATATCATTTATTGAACAACAAAACCTGGTAAAACCAGGGCAAAGTGTTTTGCTGGCTGTTAGCGGGGGGATGGATTCTGTGGCTATGGTTTACCTGTTTAAAGATGCAGGATTTAAATTTGCTATAGCTCATTGCAATTTTAAGCTGCGCGGGGCTGACTCCGATAAAGATGAGGCTTTTGTAAAAAAACTATCCGAAAAACTTTCAGTGCCATTCTTTTCAAAATCATTTAATACAACCGAACAGTCAGAAGCTGCCGGAGAGTCTGTTCAAATGACTGCCAGAAGAATCCGGTATGAATGGCTTGAACAAGTCAGGTTAAAAAACAACTTCGACCTCATAGCTACCGCCCACCATCATGACGACAACATTGAAACATTGCTTATTAACTTGCTTAGGGGAACAGGAGTGCATGGTTTAAAAGGAATACCGGTAAAGAACAAGAATGTTATACGTCCCCTTTTGTTTGCAACCAAATGCGATATTGAACAATATATTGAAAAACACAAGTTAACCTACCGTGAAGACCTCAGCAACAAAGAAAATAAATACATCCGTAACCAGCTAAGAAATATAGTTATCCCTGCTTTTGAAAAAATCAACCCTGACTTCAGGAAAAGCTTTAAAGAATTTTTCGAAAATATTGAACTGCCTTACCAATGCTTCATGAAATATATCGAAGAAAAAAAGAAAGGGCTTATAATTGAAGATCATGGACGGTTTTTATTACCATTAAAGAAGTTAAAGCAACTAAAACATCCTGAAACAGTTCTCTTTGAGTTATTAAGAAATTATGGATTCAACAGCGCCACAACTACAGACATTGTGGCTTCTTTTGAAAAACAGCCCGGCAAAATATTTTATGCAAAAGAATATTGTTTGGTTAAAGACCGTGATTGCTTTATTCTATTCCCAAAAAAAAGCAAAACATTTCCTGAAAACATATTTATTGGAAATGAGCCCGGCAGTTATAAGCTAAACAACATATATTTAAAAACAGAAGTATTTGATATAACAGATCAACTAACTTTTCCTAAAACAGAAGATTGTGCCTTTCTCGACTACGACAAGCTGCAATTCCCGCTCAAGCTGAGACAATGGGAGCAGGGAGACATATTTCAGCCGCTTGGTATGGGTGGAAAGAAAAAAGTAAGCGACTTTTTGATTGACAAAAAAGTCTCAATAGATCAAAAAGACAATATTTATGTGCTGTGTTCGGGCGAAAACATAGTTTGGATTGCGGGATACAGAATTGATGAACGTTTTAAAATTGATAATTCAAGTAAACGTTGTTTTTATGTTAAATTTGCAGTTTAAGAAGTTTGTAGTCAAAGTTTTACCAGATGAAAAAAGAAAGTTTTTTAAAAAAAACAGAATCCCTTTTACACAAAATTGAATATCCCGTAAAGATTACATGGTCATTAGTCTTTGTTTTCATACTAATAAGGACTTTTGAATACTTTTCATTTTCATCACAATTTACAGTTGCCGGTTTTTCCGATTATTTCTCAGGTATACGATATGATTTTTTATTTGCCGGACTGATTGGCGTAGTTTTGATACTGCTGTTTTTATTATTACCGCGCAAGTTTCATAAGCCGGCTTTAATATTCTCAATTATCTCTGTCGCAATTCTTTCTTTGCTGACGTTGTCATTATCAGAATACTATCTTGTAACCCTTATTCCACTAGATCATTCACTTTTGATATATCCTGTTTCCGACATATTATACATTGCTGGCTCATCTGCGGGTTTAGGCATTGGGCAAATTTTAAAGTTTTTGCTGGTGGTTTTTACATCCATTGCGCTACCATTGGTTTTAATAGAAAAATTAAACTGTCCTCCAAAGGCTAATATTCCGGTGTTTTTACCATTCCTGGTATTCGTTCTCTTTTTTAACAACATCACTCCCGACATAAGAAAATTTGATCAAAACCATGATTTTTATAAGCGCGTAAACAAGACCTCTTACCTTTCCAAACAGCTTATACTAAACTACAAAAACGGCCTTCACTTTTCCGACTATGATATTACGGCTATAGCAAGCAAGTATCATGAGCTGGTTGACCATCATGATTACCTCAACCCCCAGCTTCCGTTTATGAGAGCAAACAATGATGCAGATGTTATTGGCCAATATTTTGATTTCAATGAAGATAAACCAAATTTTGTTTTTTTGATCGTTGAAAGCCTGGACAGAAACTTTTCCGGCCCAGATGCCGGCTGGGGCAGCTTTACTCCTTTTTTGGACTCCCTGGCAAAAAATAGTCTATACTGGAGCAATTTCCTTTCAACTTCCGAAAGAACATTTAACGTTTTACCCTCTTCCTTTGCATCTTTACCTTATGGTGACAAAGGCTTTATGAGTATAATTGAGGAGGAGCCATACCCCGACTTCCTTTCACTGCATGAACTTTTAAGCCACACAGGTTATCGCAACAACTTTTTTTATGGCGGATGGGCATATTTTGATTATAAAGAAGTTTTTCTCAATGAAATAGGAGTAGACTTCATTCTTGATATCAATGGTTTTGGAAAAGAGTACACAAAGATTGACAGCCTTGAAGATGGCTTCACATGGGGCTATCCCGACCACGCCGTATATCAGAGGTCTTTGGAGATACTTGACTCTATGCCTTATCAACCACGGCTCGACATTTATATGACATTAAGCATGCATGACCCCTTTTTGCCCCCTTCACCGGAACATTGGGAAGAAGTTTTTTACAACCACCTGGAGCTGTTAAATATTTCTGACGAAGAAAGAAGTTTTTATCAGCATCGCAAAGCTCAGTTCTCCACTATTTTATACGCTGACGATGCTATTCGGCAATTTTTCTATAATTATAAGCAAAGGCCGGAATTTGACAACACCATCTTTTTTATATATGGCGACCACCATATGCCTTTACACAGTTATAATCCTTTAGAAAAATATCATGTTCCTTTGATCATTTATTCGCCTATGCTGAAAGAATCCAAAACATTTCCATCAATTTCATCAACTGCTGATATAACCCCTACCCTGTTGAGTATGATGAGTAAGCAGTTTAATCTGGAAACACCACAATGGGTTCATTGGTTAGGCCATCCAATCAATACAAGCAGCGCATTTCAAAGCAATAGGTTTATACCATTAATGCGTGTTAACCGAAATATAGATGAACTGCTCTGGGGGAAATACTTCCTTTCGGAGGGAAGACTGTTTGTTGTTAACAAAAATATGAACATCGCCCCTTATTCAAACAAAAAAGTACTATCCAAAATGAAAAAGGCTCTTAAATACTTTAATATTCTTAACGACTATGTTTGCCATTCCAACTCTGTTTACAAACCTTTGACACAAAGAAGCCGTGATTAAAAAACTCAAATATTTAATTGTTTTGATGCTATTTATTCCATCATGTGCAGAGGAGCAACACGAAGAGCTCCCTCCGGCTGAAACCAAAATACTCGGCCATCGGGGAAGTGGCGCTAATACTTTCTCCGGCTACCAGGAAAACACCTACCATTCGGTAAAAAATGCATTTCAAAAATTGCATGGTGCCGAAATAGACATTCAATGCAGTAAAGACGGCACAATATGGCTGTATCATGATGCCGGGCTGCCTGAAAATGATTTAAAACTAACATGCATACCACAAGCATCAGATGAAGAGCTTATAGAAATAGCCAAACAAGACACACTCTTTACGTTTACAAAGCTTGAGGAAATATTTGAACTGATTACACAAATGGAGAAAAAGCCCGTTGTGTCACTTGATGTAAAAGGCCATTTTCCCAACAACTGCTTTGATAACGACAATGCTCCAAGAGAATATTTCGATATGTTGGCTCACAGCCTCAGTGGCTTATTAAACGAATATGATGTGAATGAATGTGTTATGGTTGAAACAGATTATACATATTTTCTTGATAAAATAATTTCACTAGAGCCTCAAACAAAATGTTTTTTGCTTGGGTATAGCAACTTCAAAGAAAGAATGGAACTCGCATTAACCAAATCATATCATGGAATATCTTACAATTTTGGCGATCAGGATCTGACCGCTGAAAATATCAAATTAGCCCGGCAAAAAGGACTAAAAATACAATTGTGGACTATTTACACCGAAGAAGATTTTAAACGTGCTTTGAGCTGGGGTCCTGATTTTATTCAAACAGGAAATGTAGAGCTGGGGAAGTTTTTTATTGACAAATAATGTAATGGATATCAAACAAAACTTGTTTAAGCAGCAATAACTGTTAATACTTTAAACAATAGTTAATCTGAAAAACAGAGCCGGATTGGAACAATCTATACAAAAAACTGAGCACAGATAATATTTTGTTATCTTTGTTAATTATGCCATTATTTTCTTACATCATAAGGATGTTTGCACATCTTGGTCCGGGAACCGGGAGGTTAAAACAACCTGCTTAACAGGTGCAGCAATAACAATAAAACTTTTGTAATATCTTATATAAGTTTCCTGGCGCTGCGCTAAAAAGATAAATCAAAGATTACAGATTAAGAAGATTATAGCGAAAATTAAAATTCAATGTCGTTAAAAGAAAAAATTCAAAAATTAGCTGCATCAAATTATGCTGAGGTTGTAGAGTTCAGAAACTTTTTTCATTCTTTTCCTGAGTTGTCTTTTGAGGAGCTTCAAACTGCTGCATTCATTTCCTCCGTGCTTGACCGTTACCAGATACCTCATCAGCAAAAAGTGGCCAGGACAGGCATCGTAGGATTGATAAAATTCCGTAATCCTGACAGCAAGACCGTTGCTTTGCGGGCAGATATGGATGCATTGCCCGTAAAAGAAGCAAACGATGTAGATTACCGTTCAAAAAACGAGGGCATTATGCATGCCTGCGGGCACGATGCACATATGGCCTGCCTGTTGGGAGCTGCAAAGATTCTAACAAGCCTGGGAGATGAACTGGAAGGCACTGTTAAACTAATTTTTCAGCCATCTGAAGAATCCTACCCGGGAGGGGCAAAAATTATGATTAAGGAGGGCGCATTGGAAAATCCTGTGCCGGACTCTATGTTCGGACAGCATGTTCTACCACAGCTTAAAAGCGGCAAAGTTGGTGTTAGAAGCGGTAAATATATGGCTTCCACGGATGAAGTTTATATTACCGTAAAAGGAAAGGGCGGCCACGCCGCAACACCTCACCTGGTAACTGACCCAATACTTATTAGTTCGCACATTATCGTAGCACTGCAACAGGTGGTCAGCCGCTTATCAAAACCCGACACCCCAACAGTGCTCTCTTTTGGAAAAATAGAAGCTGCAGGCAGGAACAATATAATTCCTGATCAGGTTAAGCTGCACGGAACTTTCCGAACATTCGACGAAGCTTGGCGTGATGAAGCTCACCGGAAAATTAAAGATATTGCCGTTAATACTGCAAAAGGAATGGGAGCCAAATGTCAGGTCGATATCTTTAAAGGATACCCATATCTGGTTAATGATATTAAACTGTCGGAAAGTTTCAAAAAATATGCCACCGAATATCTGGGTAAAGAAAATGTTGTAGACCTTGACCTGGCTATGACAGCCGAAGATTTTGCATATTTCTCCCAAAAAGTGCCTGCCTGCTTTTACAGGCTGGGAATAAGAAATGAAGAAAAAGGAATCACTTCAGCACTGCACACATCAACGTTTAATATTGATGAAAAGTCCCTTGAAACAGGAATGGGTTTAATGGCATGGATAGCTGCGAATGAACTGAGTTTTAAATAATAACCAGCAAGACTTCCCAATGTGTTGAATGTTGATAAAGAATTATTTAATGTGTAAATGTGCCAATATGCCTATGCGTTTATAGGTTGAGGAATGCAGACTACTCGTCACTCTGCAGAATCTGCAATTTTAAAATTCTCAACACCTTCATCCAGAAACTCAATATACTCCTCAATATTTGTATTATACCCTCTTGGCTCCGCCAGCATGTTTTCGTCGTGATCCAAAATAACATAATATGGCTGAGTATTTATATTATAGTTTTCGGCCTGGAACACACTCCATTTTTGCCCGACGGTACGTATCTTTCTTTCCCTGCCTGTAACTGTTGAGACGAATTGCTCATCTTCGGGCAACCGTGTACGTTCATCAACATAAAGGGATATTTTTACAAAGTTATTTCTCAACCGCTCCTGAACTCTCGGGTCGGACCATACGGCAGCTTCCATTTTGCGGCAGTTTGCACATCCAAGCCCGGTAAAATCCAGGAAAACAGGTTTCCCCTGTTCTTCGGCAAATGCCATTCCCTCATAATAATCGGTAAAAGCCATTAACCCATGAGGGCCTTCCTGGACGCTTTCACCTTCATAGACTATTTGTGCAGTAGCCGGTGCAGTAGCCGTTTGTGTTATGTTAAAACTTTGAGCCGTCATGGGAGGCAGAAAAGAACTGACCGTTCTCAAAGGTGCACCCCAAAGGCCGGGAAGCAGGTAAAAAACAAAAGCGAAAGATATTATTGCAAGGACTATCCTGGGCACAGACACAGTTTCAAGCTTGCTGTCGTGAGCAAAACGGATTTTCCCGAGCAGGTAAAAGCCTAACAACAAAAATATAGCCATCCAGATAACAATAAATCCTTCTCTGCTAAGAATATTCCATTGTCCTACGGCATCTGCAACAGCAAAAAACTTCATTGCAAATGCAAGCACTATGAATCCCAGCACCACTTTCACTGCGTTCATCCATCCCCCTGACTTTGGGAGTGACTTTAATGCCGTTGGGAATATCGCAAAAAGAGTAAAAGGTATTGCCAGGGCAATGGAAAAGCCGGTCATTCCAAGTGCCGGAGCCAGCACATTGCGGCTCAACGCAGCCTCAACAAGCAAAGTGCCTACTATGGGACCTGTGCAAGAGAAAGAAACAAGTACGAATATCAGCCCCATAAGAAAAACACCAGCAAGGCCTCCTGTTTGATCTGCTTTAGCGTCAAGCTTGTTAGTCCAGCTCGATGGGAGCTGCAACTCAAAAGCTCCGAAAAAAGCTACAGCAAAAAATATAAGTAAGGCAAAGAAAAACAGGTTGAACCCGGGACTCGTAGCAAGAGCATTTAGCCTGTCGGCTCCAAATAATACCGAAACAAGTATGCCTACAACCACATAAATAAAAATTATTGAAAAGCCGTAAAACAATGCATCACGCATTGCTTTGGAGCGATTGCCAGCGTTTCTCAGAAAAAAACTCACTGTTAAAGGTATCATAGGGAAAACACAAGGCGTCAGTAAAGCTAGCAAACCACCCATAAAGCCAAGAACAAAATTCCACCATGGAGAACCTTCCCGCTCCGCATCCTCTACCTCATAAAAAACATCTTCAGCAACTGTTTCCTCATCAGATGGTACAGTTATGTCAACCTCCGGTTCAAGGATCTTCTCTTCTTTATCGGGTTTAGCTTCCTCATAAACCTTCTCTTCTATAATTTCATCATCTGCTCCTGAAAGTCTGAATGAAAAATCCAAATAGTCGGGAGGCAAACATTGAGTGTCATCGCATGCCATAAAAACCAATTCTCCCATAACCAGCACAGGCTCTGAAGAAACAACCTCCACAACCTGCCTGATAGTAATATCGCCTGAAAGCATAGGAATATCCATATTAAAGTTGGGATCAAACTTAACTTCCGGTTCCGGATACTCTAAACCCCCAACAAGATTATAACCCTCATCCTCTTCAAACTCAATACTGGTAGGTATCGGGCCGCCTGACTCCAGTTCAAACCCATATACAGACCATCCTTCATCCATATTTGCAGTAAAAATAAGCTCATAGCGGTTGTCTTCAAGCTTCTCTTTCGAAAAACTCCACCTGACAGGATCCAGAATCTGTGAATACAAATTGCCGGTGATTGTCACCAGTGTTATCAGAATAATTGCTTTTGTAAAACTTGCTCTAAAATTCATTCTTTAGTATTGTTATGTTATTATTTATTTTCTTAATGAAATGCAGATGAAGCCTTTACATGAATGCTTTGGCTTCACGGTACTACTGTCTGTAGTTTTATGATCACCGATAATCAGCCTTATCTTTGTCATCCGTGTTCTATTTCTTCGATAATGTTCTGATCAATATACACAATAAACAGTCTTAAACTTTTATAGTTCATTTTTTCCAGCAATTTGCCATACCGGCGTATTTGATATTTGTATTTTTCTTGTGGTTTTCCTGTTTTATACTCAAGCACAGCAGTTTGTTCAGGCAAAAAAGCTATCCTGTCGGGCCTGTAAAAATTGCCATTATCATCAAAAATACCAGGCTCTGTTTTAATAATGCTGTTTTCTGAAAAAAACGATTTTATTAGCGAATTGTTTAACAGATCTGAAAGATTTTTTTCAAGGCTTTCGCTTTCGGCTCTGGAAATATGCCCTTCTGCCACCAATTGGTTAACTACTACAGGGATGTCTTTTTCTGTAAAAATGTTTTCCATAGCTTTGTGTACAGCACTACCCCGGGCAACCCTCTTTATTTTTTCCTGTTCATAAGGCTCGCCGATAATGCGTGCAGTAACCTTGTTTTTCCAGGGCTGATTAATATATTTCTCCAACCATTTTACCCCGGGTTCATCTTCTTTCAAAGATTTTTTAGTTTCGTCAATTTCTTTTTCATCTTCCTTTATTTTCTCCGGGAAGGTATAAACCGTCTTATCTTCTTTCCAAAGCCCCTTGGTTTTAAGATATTCATACAAGATCGTGTTAAGGCTTTTCTTAGGGAAGTTGCCTCCGTTTTCAGGCATTGCCGAAATTACAAACAACCGTTCTTGCGGGCGTGTAAAAGCAACATAGGTAAGGTTTATCAGGTCAAGCATTTTGTTATCCTCTTCCTCTGCATACAAGTCTGAGCAATTTGTTTCAAGCAAGGTTTTACGGGCTGCGATATATGCAACTTTTAGTCCAGGCATATCCCTGTCCTCAAAATCAATCCAGAATCCATCATCTATGTTTGATCTTGAGGCCTCTCTCGCAAAAGGATAAATTACCACAGGAAACTGCAAGCCCTTGGATTTATGTATTGTGATAACCTTAACGGCATTCAGCTTGTCGGGCATTACCAGCGAAAGATCATCCTTTTTTTCATCCCAGAAACGCAAAAAGCCGGGTATGGAGTTTTGCCGTGTTTGAAGATATTCATGAACATAATCAAAAAAGAAGGTTAAATAGGGGCATATTGATTTTTGTGACGGGAAAAACAGTCTTACCGCATCTTCTAATAACTCATATACATTTGTTGCCGCGAAAAATGTTGATGGAAGATTTAAACTGTTTTTTTCTAAAAGTCCAATAAATCTCTCAAAATTATCTTTATTTGATTTTTTGTTTTCATTGTTTGCAAGAAAAACTTCTTTCAAACAAAGGTGAAGGTTGCCGGGTTGTGTTATCAAATTTGCTTTTATCAAAAAGTCTACACATTCCGTCAATGAGGTATTATCCGCCGGGTTGTTTATTATTTTAAGAAGTGCGATCAGAAAGTTCACTTTTGATGAACCGGTCAGCAACAGTGATTCTTCTGACACCACGTATAAACCTTTTCTTGTGAGATGTTCCGCCACTGCAGCAGCTTCGCGTTTTTTCCTACACAAAACAGCTATATCCTGATATGTATATTTATTACTGACAAGCTCTTCTATTATACTTTGCACTTTCTCAACCGTTTCTTTTTCAAATTTCTCCTTCTCACCTTTCACTTCAGGAATAAAAGAAACTTCCACGCTCCCGCCTGACCCGGGCTTGTTGCCCTGCTGCTTGTGTCCGTGATACACTTCCTGCACCAGGTCAGGCAGTGAGGATTTAATGGTTTCAAAAAAGTCATTATTGAATTTCACAATGTTTTCGAGAGACCTGTAATTGACTGTTCCTTCCTCAGGGTTTTTAGGTATTTGACGGTAGTTTGCTTTTAAGGTCTTCTCAACTTGCTCTTTATTTACAGAATATATTTTATTCGTTAACTCAGGAAGTTTTATGAACTGCTGTGCGTCTCCTCCACGCCACCTGTATATCGACTGTTTTGCATCGCCCACCAGCAATGACATGTTGCCGGTTGCCAGACTGTTTTCAACCAATGGCAACATATTCTGCCATTGAAGCATTGATGTATCCTGAAACTCATCAATCATATAATTGTGATACTTCTCTCCTACCCGTTCATATATGAAAGGAACCGTCTCGTGTGCAATAAAATCCGATATCTTCTTGTTAAAATCAGCAATAAACAGAATGTTTTCCTCCCACCTGATATCATCCATTATCTTTTCCATCTCATTTATCAAAGCAAGGGAAAAGAGGTTGTTCCTGACATTGTCCAATAAAAAATATTCGCTGAGCTTTTTTTCGGAAAGATCAACAATTTGATCGGATATTGATTGCAATTCAGAGGCTATGTTGTTTATTGCTTCCAGATCATTTTCTTCTTTAGCTTTAGCACTATGCCATTTGTTTTCATTTAAGATTTTACATATGTTTTTGTTTGGTGGTAAGCTTTTATCTATCTGCTTTGCTGAAAGCTTCTTGAACCAGGAATAAATTCCGTTTTTACCATATGCTAAAGAGTTAACTTTAATGCCGGCATTCTCAATAAGACTTAAGCCCTTATCACTCAGTTCACAAAGCTTATTTTGAAAATCGTCAAGCTTTTTTTTCATTGTGCCATAGGCTTTCATAAAGTCAGCTATGTCCTTATCTTTCAGCTTTGCGATGTAATGAATGCTATCTTCGTTAAGCATTTTTTCTGCCATTTGTATTATTTCTCTTTCAATGGCAAAACTGCGTTCCTCATCAGCCCGTGATTCGACAAACCTAACCAGCAAATTTGTAAGTTCAGGGTTGCTGCCCGCACCTGTGCGGCTTACCAGGATATCTGCCGCTTGTTCAATGGTTTTTTGTGCATCAAATTCAATTTCAAAATTTGCCGGAATTTGCAAATCAAAGGCAAAGGTTCGTAAAATACGATGAGTAAAGCTATCAATAGTGCTTATACTAAAGTCATTGTAATTGTGAAGTATATTATAAAGGACTTTCTCCGAATTATCATAAATAGTGTTTTCATCCAACGACGTTTCGGAAATTATTTGACCGACGAGATCTTTTATTTTTCCTGCCTCATTTGTGTCATTATCAAAATATCCTTTTTTAAAATTAACGACTTCCGCAAGAGCTTTGATAATACGCTCTTTCATCTCGGCTGAAGCCGCATTGGTGAATGTTATGGCAAGAATGTTGCGTACTCTTGAAGGATTAACCAACACCAGCTTCAGGTATTCCTTAACCAGCGTATATGTTTTTCCGCTACCGGCCGAAGATTTATAAACAACGAAGTTTTTTGATTCCATTTAAAGTACATTTTTTCGAATAATGCCTTTTGCGAAACTAAACGCACCCATACCTCTTTTCTAAATAAGCATAACAAATATAGGGGTTTTTTAACAGCAACAGCAATAAGAAAAACTGCAATTTCCTGCTAAATATTTTATGTTCTATAATTATAATAAAACCAGGCAGCTTTTTTGTGTAACTTAAAAACATGTATGAATTTTATTTAAATCATAATTTGTAAAACGCTCAAAGACTGAAAATTTTTAGATTCGAAAAACAATAAGACCGTAACAGGACTTATTGTTTTTTCTTATTTTTGCCATCAAACGCTAAATATAAAAACGATGAACAAGAATCTGCTCAGCACCATAAAAACAATGTTTATAGGCCTGTTTGCTTATGTTGCCATAGCTGGAAGCTCCGTTAATGCTCAAAATGTTGAGCGTATTGAGCCTCCTTTTTGGTGGACTGGCTTTAAAGTTAATGAACTACAGTTATTGTTGTATGGAGAAGACATTTCTAATTACAGAATAACATTAGACCATCCCGGTGTAAAGCTTAAAGAAGTTGTAAACGTTGAAAGCCCAAATTATCTGTTTATTTATTTGGATATCACACACGAAGCTCAACCGGGTGTTATGGACATCACTTTCAGGGACAAGAACAACGGCAGCTTTGTGGTTGAATATGAGCTAAAGCAACGCGACCCCGGTGCTTTTTACCATGAAGGGTTTGACAGTTCCGATGCTATTTATCTATTAATGCCGGATCGATTTGCAAATGGCAATCCAGCGATTGATAACGTAGCCGGAATGTTGGAAAAATCTGACCGAAACGATCCGGTAGGCAGGCATGGAGGTGACATCCAGGGTATTATTGACAACCTTGATTATATTGCTGATATGGGCTTTACAGCTATCTGGCATAATCCTGTGCTGGAAAATAATCAACCGAATTATTCTTACCATGGTTATGCAATAACAGACTTTTACAAAGTTGATGCCCGGCTCGGAACAAATGAAGATTACCTGAGGCTTATCCGTGAAGCAGAAGAAAGAGGTGTTGGTATAATTAAGGATATGATATTTAATCATTGCGGATCAAAACACTGGTGGATGGATGACCTGCCAACTTCCGACTGGATAAACCAATGGGATGAGTTTACCCGAACCAGCTATCGTGGTACAACTATTGTAGATCCACATGCTGCTGAAGCAGATTTTGATCTTATGAACAGAGGGTGGTTTGACCGCCATATGCCCGACCTTAATCAGGAAAACCGCTTATTGGCTGATTATTTAATTCAGAATAGCCTGTGGTGGATAGAATACAGTGGAATATCCGGAATACGTGTTGACACCCAGTTTTATCCTTGCCAGCGTTTTATGGCTGACTGGGGCTGGAGAGTAATGTATGAATACCCATATTTCAATATTGTAGGTGAGGCCTGGTTACCAAAAGCATCTTTAGTATCCTATTTCCAGGGCGGCAAGCTTAATCACGATGGCTATAATTCACACATTCCAAGTGTGTTTGATTTCCCGCTTTACGATGCAGTAATTAATGCCTTTAATGAAGAGCACAGCTGGAATAAAGGTTTGATAAAACTGTATGATGCCCTGGCAGAAGACTTTCTCTATCCCGACCCATACAGCCTGGTTGTTTTTGGCGACAACCACGATACCGACCGGCTATTTACTTCACTCAACGAAAATATTCGCAGCCTGGAGCTTGTAATAACCTTCCTGGCTACAACGCGTGGAATTCCACTAATGTATTACGGCACCGAAATATTGATGACAGGATTGGAAAGTTCCGGCCATGGATATATTCGCGAAGATTTCCCGGGGGGCTGGGAAGATGACAAGGTAAATAGTTTTAACAGAACAGGACGCTCAAACATCCAAAACAGAGCCCATGACTTTATATCTATGCTTTTCAATTACCGTAAACAAAGAGAAGTGCTGCATTACGGCTATTTGAAGCATTTCGTGCCTGAAAATAATGTATATGTTTATTTCAGGTATAACGACAATGAAACGATCATGGTAGTACTTAACAACAGTGAACAGGATCAGGTTATTGAACTATCCAGATTTGCAGAAGCTATAAACGGATTTTCAAGTGGAAGCGACATTATATCAAACAGGTCATATAAACTGGAGGGAACATGGGAAATACCGGCAAAAACACCAATGGTGCTCGATCTGTATTAATATTTTAAATAATACCCTGGTTAATTAAAAACGTTTTCCAAAACCACTAAGGATTTAATATCCCTGAACCCTTCCATATGAAGTTTGTAGTAATCTATAATCTTTTCCAGGAGAGGTTTCCTTAACTGTGATGGCATAGAAAAACTGAAAAGATCCTGGTAGTCCATCTTGCTTAACATTGAAAAGTAGTCACTGAAATGCCTGTCAAGAAAGTATGGTGAGTCTTTATCAAACTGCTGATAAACACCTTCCTTAAGATTAAAAGCTGAACCGGCCATATCTTGTCCAAGGTTTGGATAAAACCCCAGATACCTTGTCAGTTGCAAAAGAAATAACAAATGAAAATCAGCAACCTTCTCCTTCAGATCATCCAAAAAAAATAGTGACTGCTTCAGAAAATCATATAAATTCAAATTCGACTCTTCCTCTTTAAGGCAATTGACAAGCACTTCGCTTATAAAAATAGCAATGGTTGTTTTCCTTATATCCGAATGAATATTGTTATATTGTTTTATTGAGCTGATCTCTTTTATGCGTTGAAGGCCTTTATTTTCTTTATGATACACAACCATTTCCAACATTGATAATGGTTGAAACAAATTATATTTAAATGTTGTCTTTCTTTTCCTTACACCTGCAACCAGGTAGGATTGCAACCCAAGCTCTTTAGTGTATATACGCGAGATTATGCTAGTCTCACCATACTTGAAACTATGCAGTACTATACCCTCTGTTTTAATATTTGATGACATTTGCTCTATCCCAAACTGATATTATACGAATCTCAAATTACGAAACTCTTACGAATTTACAAATTAGCATATCTGTTGTCAATTCAAAAACAATATCTTGGTGACTATTGTTTCGCTTCCATCTTCATTTGTTGAATATACGAGATAAACTCCCGAGGCAGGCCTGTTGCCCCTGATGTCTCTGCCGTTCCAAACGGCTTGTCCCCCTTCTGCAACGGTTTCATATACTAGATTTCCGTTGATATCTGTAATTTTCACATTTGCATTTCTCACCAGTCCATTGACGGCTATATAACCGTTGTAGCCGGGTTTAACAGGGTTGGGAAAAGCAAACACATCGGTATGTTTTTCAGCTCCTTCAGTGGCAAAGCCCCGGAACGAAGCAATCCCTTTTTCTGTGGCAAAAAACACCTCTCCTGTTTCAGGTTCAACAGCAATGTCTCTTACATTGTCAGAAGGCAAAGGGCTGTTATCAGCATTGAAACGATGTATAGTCTCTCTTCCGTCGGCAGCCATCAAAAAGGCACCGGCTCGTGCTGTACCAAACCATTTCTTGTTGGAACCATCAACAGTAATAGAGTTAATAGTTTCGTTTTCAAATAGTAATCCGGCAAATCCATCTTCTTCCAGTATTATTGGCTGAGCATTAAAAGGTTCACCTGTTAATGCTCTTTGCGGAGAATAAAATACTACAACCCCCTGATTTGTTGCAACCCATACATAACCATTATGATCTTTTGCAATAGCCGTTACATGGTTGCTTGGCAACCTCCCGCTTCCTTCGGCAGTAGTAAGCCTCCTAACTTCATAATCATTGTTATTGTTAAGTGTGTTCTCCCTAAATACAATAACACCGTTGCCTTCCGGCAAGATCATCCACTTTTGATCATAATCGTCAATAATTATTTCTCCTGTAACCCATTCTGAAGAAACCAGTCCATTAAGGTCAAAAGACAGCCATTCGCCATTAGGCCTTTTGACGGAAAGCGGCTCTTCGGTCCGCGCATTAGCTACCCATAAATTGCCTTGCCTGTCAAAAGCAGTGCTGCTTATCCACACCCTATCAAAAGGCCCTACACGAGGCTGTAACGTACTGTTAGCTTCATCATAAAGGCCCTCTAACTCATAATCATTAAATACAAGCACTCCGGAGATCCATGAACTTATTGCAACATGATTCGGGTTTCGCGGGTTAACAGCAACATGGACAATATCAAAAACACCTTCCATTTCTTCATATCCAAACCTGCTGTATCTACCCCACCTTTCGTTGAAAAATCTGAAAAACCCATCATAATTCCAATGGTTTTGCCAATTCTGGTTGGAGCCGGGAGCTACCCATATATTACCCTTTGACGCCGCCAGGGCAAAAGAATTAGCGCTGGAAGGGCCACGAAGCATTATCTTATTAGATGACTGTGCTGAAGTCATTTTTACCATACCATGATAATTATCACCAATCCACAAAAAATCCTGATAGTCAATAATAGCATCATAAGGGTTTGGTACTCCATCATAATAATCATCTATATGCATTATTCTCTCTAAGTCATCATTAAAAACATCAACAAATGACTGCGTAACAACTAAAAGCTTTCCCCTGTCTTCGCGCAGCTGCCTGATTGTGTAAAAATAATCTTCTCCTTCAGGGGCAAAGACCTCCCATTGGCCATTATTTTTGTAATATATCGTATCACCAGGCTGCTCGCTGCCTTCAACAGCAAGGCTTGTAAATATATGCCCGGCAAAAACTGTTATTAAATTATAATTTCCTGAAACAACAGGTGTATCCTCAAGTCTATTCCAGTAATTAAAATCGGCAAGGTTCGGTGCATCAACATCAGCCCGGAAAATACCTCCCTCAGTGGCCGCGTAAATATACTGCTCGGTAAAAAGCAGGTCATTGACATTTATTTGACTGCCATCAGGCCCGATATAATAAGTGTCTCTAACTGTAAAGTCCGACAGGTTGAGCTTAACAATTCCAAAACCCGTGGCCAGGTATGCAGTGTTATCTTCTATAACCACACTGTTTATGCTTTTGCTGCCTATTATTGGAGCACGTTTTATATCAGGTATGTTATAAACAGTGCTATTTTGTTTTATATCAATATTCCCGTTTTCATATGCTATAAACAAAAGGTCACTGCCTGAAACATATACTACTTGTGATATTCCAAAATCAGAAAGTCCATGCACCTTATTAAACCTCTCAACGCTGTTATCGTTTTTATTATAAAAAATCAGGCCGTACGGATTTGCCCCTACTATTTGGCCGGGTTTTTCAGCTATACTTATTATTGTGTTGTTGGGCAGGTGATGCCGCCACTGTCCAATTGGAACACCCTGCGAATACAGGCTGGTTGGAACAACCTGAAGAATTGATAAACAAAGCGTTAACAGAAATAAAAAAAAATGTGATTTACTGCTCACAATGACCTTTTGTTTGTTAAAACTAAATTAACATATAAAGAATAACACAAAAAATAATAAATAATTGCAAAAATAACAAAAGAATAAGGATATAAGAGTTTCTCATCGACAACTTCTAAAACATAAAACCCTTCAAACCAGAAAGCATTTCATGCTAAATTGCAGTAACTTAATAATTGTAGAATAGACAGAATAATCTCATTCCCACTAAAAAAACTCCTTTATTTACATTCAACAAATAAATATTTGCTTAAATTAGCATCCATTAGCATTTACAAAAAACCAATCAGATATGGCACAATACAAACGCATACTATTAAAACTTAGCGGAGAATCATTGCGGGGCGATAGTTCTAACGGGATAGACCCCAGGATACTCGACAACTTTGCCGGCGAAATCTTGCCTCTTTTTAAGAAGGGTTTACAAATAGCTATCGTAATTGGCGGTGGCAACATTTTCAGAGGCCTTGAAGGAAAATCAAAAGGCTTTGACAGGGTTCAGGGAGATTATATGGGCATGCTGGCAACAGTTATTAATGGAATGGCAATGCAGTCAACATTTGAACAACTTAATATGCCAACACATATCCTTTCGGGTATTGAGATAAATCCTCTTTGTGATAAAATGAACCGCAGACATGCTATTGAGATGCTTGAACAAGGCAAAATAGTCATAATAACGGGAGGAACGGGCAACCCATTCTTTACAACAGATACAGCAGCAGCTTTAAGAGCTGTTGAAATTAAAGCAGACGTTATCCTCAAAGGTACCAGGGTTGACGGAGTTTATTCCGATGACCCTGAAAAAAACCCTGAAGCCGTTAAGTTTGACAAAATCTCCTTTGATGATGTCTATAAGAAAAAGCTTAAAGTGATGGATATGACAGCTTTTACAATTTGCTACGAAAACAACATGCCAATAATAGTTTTCAACATGAACAAAGAAAAAAACCTTTCAAAAATAATTCTAGAAGGTAAAAATACAGGAACTTTAGTGAAAGGCTAAAAGGGGTGTTTTGACATATGTGCCTGTATTACTGTAAAAAAAGAAGCAAAAAATATATGTTATATTTGACAAAAGTTATAAATTTGTCTGATGTGTAAGCCAGAATAATTACAAATACTGCAAAACAATCAACCTATATTTATTATGAATGACGACATAGACTTATTATTTGCCGAGGCTGAAGAAAAGATGGGTAATGCCGTTTCGCATTTGACCCGTGAGCTTTCAAAAATCCGTGCTGGTAAAGCCAATCCCCAAATGCTTGATAGTGTAATGGTGGAGTATTACGGGACTATGACTCCACTATCGCAAGTTTCAAACATTAACACTCCCGACCCAAAAACTATAGTTATTCAACCATGGGAAAAAAACATGCTGGGAGTAATTGAAAAAGCTATTATGGCTGCCAACCTTGGATTTAACCCTCAAAATGACGGTACCGTGATACGGGTCATTGTTCCTCCTCTTACTGAGGAAAGACGCAGAGACCTTGTTAAAAAAGTACGCTCCGAAGGCGAATCAACAAAGGTTAGCATAAGAAACGTTCGCAGAGAAGCCATTGATTCAGCCAAAAAGCTTGAAAAAGAAGGTGTGCCGGAAGATGTTGTGAAAACATTTGAGAAAGAGATGCAGGACCTAACCAACAAATACTCTGAAAAAGTAGACAACCTGCTAAAAAACAAGGAAGAAGACATCATGAGCATCTGACAAAAACAGTTAACTTCATGCTTTTTCCTTTTAGATTAAAATATTTACAAATAGGTTGAACGATTAGAGATTCAACCTGTTTTGTTTTGAGATTTTTATCATAATCTGCCGTCCTGTTTATTTTGAACCACAAAAGGTTTTTAACAAAGCCTCTCGGGTGAAAGCATTAATACATTTCATCACACATCCAAAAAACTCAGAACGGTGTAATATTTAAAACTTCTAACCAGATAAGAAACTTATAAATTTTGATCACATGAAAGTCAGAATCATAAATAATTCATCCAATCCTCTCCCTTCATATGAAACGGATTTATCAGCAGGTATGGACCTGCGAGCCAACTTAAAGGAAGATATTACTTTAAAGCCACTGGAACGACATCTGACTCCAACCGGTTTACACATTGAGCTTCCCGAAGGTTTTGAGGCACAGGTAAGGCCACGTAGTGGGCTGGCACACAAACACGGCATTTCAGTACTAAACACTCCCGGCACTATTGATGCCGATTACAGAGGAGAAATAAAAGTTATATTAATAAACCTCTCCAACCAGGAGTATACTATAAAAAACGGCGACCGTATAGCTCAAATGATTATTTCAAAGCACGAAAGAGCAGAGCTGGAAGCCACTGACAACCTTAACAACACAAAAAGGGGAGAAGGCGGATTTGGACATACCGGCACAAATTAAAAAATAAGCAAACAATCAAACTGTTTAAGAGTTTACCAGTAAGCCTAATAAAACAATAAACTGTTATCTTTGAACACTCTAATCTGACATTATTAGTAAAAACATAAAACAAGCCAAATGAACATCATAATACCTATGGCAGGAATAGGCAAGCGGATGAGGCCGCATACACTGACTATACCCAAGCCTCTTATCCCGGTTGCGGGCAAGCCTATTGTTGAAAGACTAGTTGAAAGCATAGTTAAAGTTGTTACTGAAAAGGTTGATCAAATAGCTTTTGTGACAGGAGAGTTTGGCGAAGATGTTGAAAAGAATCTCCTGGACATTGCTGCCAGGCATGGTGCCAAAGGAAAGATCTTTTACCAGGAAGAAGCTCTGGGTACAGCTCACGCTGTACTTTGTGCAGAGCAGGCACTTGAAGGAAAAGTTATTGTTGCATTTGCAGATACTCTGTTTGATGCCGATTTTAAACTTGATGAAGAGAACGACGCCACAGTGTGGGTTCATAAAGTCAAAGACCCTGCCAGCTTCGGAGTGGTCAAAACAGATGATAACGGATATATAACTGACTTCTTTGAAAAACCAAAAACTTTTGTTTCTGACAAAGCAATTATTGGTATTTACTACTTCCGAAACGGAGCAAACTTAAAAAAAGAACTGCAATTCCTTACAGATAACAATATTGTAAAAAACAAAGAGTATCAAATCACTGATGCTTTAGAAAACATGAAGCAAAAAGGTGTAAGGTTCACCACAGACAAAGTGAAAGAGTGGCTTGATTGCGGCAATAAAGACGCTACAGTGTATACCAATCAAAGAATACTGGATCTGTCGCGCAATGAAAAACTCATTGACCCTGAAGCCATAATAAAAAACAGCATAATTATAGACCCTTGTTTTATAGGAAAAAACGTTACAATAGAAAACTCTGTAGTTGGTCCTTACACCTCTATCGGTAACAACACAACCATAAAAAGATGCCTGATAAGCAACTCAATTATACAAAGCCGGTCAAGCCTGCGTTATGCAGTTTTGGAAAATTCAATGGTAGGAAACCACGTTAACCTTTCGGGCAGTGTTCTTGATATTAGTATTGGAGATTATTGCTCTTTAAAACAAAACGGTTAACATTTTTTGTATTTTTATTTTTTAGCAATATTGCTCCTATTTATTAACTTTATATTTTTAGGAAATTTTTTAATATAAACAAACCGTTAGCCGGTTTATGTTTTAAAAATCGATTTTCAGGTCTTTTAAATCACATAACGGACACTAACAAGAAGCAGTAATTACATAAAAGCTTGGCACAACTTGCCAAATTCATACAACAATTAAGAAAATGATCGTTTTTTAATTTTGATGTTAGCCGTTATCAAAACTCAAACAAATGAAAGTTTACAACAGCCTGTTTTTTATAATAGTTCTTTTCTGTTTTGCCGGTTGTAAAACAACAGATCAGGCTTTACAGGAAAAACACAAAGATATTGACGTGGAAGTGTCGGAGCGTGATGAACTTAAAAGTTCAGCTTTGTTAATCGAAGCTTCAAAGGAGAAGATGCTTGAAAACTGGCTCAATGCTGCTACTCTTTATTCAGAGGCACTAAAACACAACCCAAGAAATGATGCCGCAGCATATGAGTTGGCCAGAATTTACGCTGGTAGTGACCAGCTCGATTATGCTTTCCAATATGCTAAACAAGCCACCAAAATTGACCCCGACAACAAACACTATAACCTGCTATTGGCCGACATCCATCTGGCAAAAGGCCAGGTTGATGAAGCCATTGAGGTTCAAAAGCTTATTGTTGAAAAACACCCTGAGGATATATCTCTCTATTTCAACCTGCTGAAAACATACATGTTTATTGACGATTATGATAAAGTAACAAATGTTCTGGATGATATAGAAACACAAATAGGATTTTCAGAAGATCTTAGCATCGAAAAAACACAATTGTTTCTTGAGATTGGCAAGCACGACAAAGCTATTGAGGAGGCGAAAAAACTTATTTCTTATTACCCCGACGAAGTTATTTACCTCGAATTTCTGGCAGAAATATATACAAAAGCTGATAAAAGAGATAAAGCAATAGAAGTATATCACGAAATACTGGAAAAGGATCCTGATAATGCTGTTGCACGATTACAACTGGCTGATAATTACAAGCGCGAAGGAAAGCTTGAGAAGTCCTTTGAAGAACTTAAAAAAGTCTTCAAAAACCCGCGATTAGAGAAAGAAAGCAAAGGGCGGATAATGTATGCATTTTACATGGTTTCCGAAGAAAACCCCGAATACCTTGACCAAGCTTTCAAGCTTATGGATATCCTGATTGAAATGTATCCCGAAGATGCAGAAATGTATGCAATGTATGGTGACTTTCTTTTCAGGGAAAATGAAAAAGAACAAGCACGAGACATGTTTCTGAAGTCGGCAACTATCAACCCCGACCAATATTCAGTCTGGGAGCAAATGATCTACATCTCTTCGCAGCTCGAAGATTATGAATTTATTGTTAAATATTCAGAAAAGGCTATTGAGTACTTTTTTGAGCAACCTGTACTTTACTTTTTCAATGGCATTGCCAACTATCAACTTGAAAACTATGAAGAGGCCATTGACTCTTTTACTTTTGGCGTTGATTTTGTTGTAGACAATAAAGACTTAAAAGGGCAGTTTTATACATTGATGGGTGACACTTACAACAACCTTGATGAACATGAAAAGTCCGACAAATATTACGAAAAAGCTCTTGAACTTGACCCTGAAAATACTTTTGCATTAAACAATTATAGCTATTTTTTGGCTACAAGAAATGAAAACCTGGAATATGCAAGGGAAATGTCAGCAAAAGCCAACAAGCTAGAACAAAAAAACTCCGCATACCTTGACACTTATGGCTGGATATTATATAAAATGGGCAAATACGAAGAGTCTGAAAAATGGATAAAAAAAGCAATTGAAAACTCCGGTGAGGATAATGCAACTATTTTGGAACATTATGGCGATGTGCTTTTTAAGTTAAATAAAAAAGATGAAGCTTTGAAGTATTGGGAAAAAGCCAAGCAAGCAGGTAACGGATCCGAATATTTAGAAAAGAAACTAAGAGATAAAAAATTATATGAATAAATACCAAAATTATATTTGCAAAAGGCTATTAATATTATTAATTCCGTTGATCCTTTTATTTGTAAAAAGCTGTGGCCCTGTAAAGGAAATAGCTCCAACACCGGTTACACCATATTATACCCCTGAATCCGTAATGGAGCAGATCGAGAACAACCAATCGGAGTTTGATTGGTTCTCTGCAAGATTTGCCGGCACAGTTATGTGGCAAAATCAAAACCATAATATAAGCGGAACATTACGAATAAAAAAGGATGAGGCTATCTATATATCATTAGCTCCGGTTTTAGGCATCGAAATAGCAAGAGCTATAATAACTCCCGATTCATTAAAGTTTCTAAACAGACTGGAGTCAAGTTATTACATTGGACATATAGGGTTCTTGAACTCTATGCTAAATACTTCATTTGACTTTGAAATATTACAGGCCCTGCTTATAGGAAACGACTTTGAAGGATATAACAAAGATTCTTTCGTTATTGTAGAAGATGAGAACCACATAATTCTTCACGACCCTGAAAGATATGCACTGAAAAACCCACATGAAAGCAAGTCAATGGTCTTTAACCAATATCTTTGGATAGATCCAACAAATAACAGAATTAAAAAGAACATTATAAACGAGCTTGGCCTACAGCGTTCAATAAGTGCCGAATACAGTAACTTTGAACAAATAAAAGATGAAAAAATACCTGTAAAACTTAACCTTTTGTTTTCGGATCCGTCAAGTTATGCTGATCTGTCTCTTCAGTACATGAGAATTAGCCTTAATGAACCTCAGCAAATGAATTTTTCAGTACCTTCAAGGTACGAACCTATAGATTTTGAATAAACGTCTTGTGGGTATGATTGTAAAAATTATTGACTCTGTTTTTAAAAACAAATGTTTGCTGATATTGCTCTTAGCAATACTTTCGGGAAACATAGCTGCACAGACAAGAGAAAATCTTGAAAAAGAAAGGCAAAGAATTCAGCAAGAGATAAATCTTACAAATCAACTTCTGGAAGAAACAAAAAAATCAGCCGAAACAAATATCAATCAACTCGTAATTTTAAATAATCAAATAAGCCAGAGAGAAGAGCTTTTAAGAACTATAAACAATAAAATATCGTTTATCAACAGGCAGATAAACAGCCTCACTCAAGAAATTAAAAGCCTTAACAAGGAGTTGGAAGAGTTGAAGGATTCTTATGCAAATATGATCAGACATGCCTATAAAAACCGCGACAAAAATCACAGGTTAATGTTCTTGTTTTCTTCTAAAGACTTTAACCAGGCGTATATGCGTATGAAATACATGCAGCAGTATGCACGCGACAGACAATTACAAGCAGAAAAAATCATACAAACTGCCCAAAAGCTTGATGAACAAGTTGCTGAACTTGAATCGAGCAAAAAGGAACAGCAACAACTTTTGGCAGACCATAGAAAAGAGATCGAAACACTTACCACGGAAAGAGAAGAGCAAAGTAATACAGTCCAATCACTGCGCAGAAAAGAACGTTCTCTAATGAGTCAGTTAAAACAACAGGAAAAGGAAGCCGAAGAGCTTTCAAATGCAATACAAAGAATTATAGAAGAAGAACGGCGAAAAGCTGCCGAAAAAGCTAAAGCAGAAGGCAGAGAAGCTCCGGCAACCGTTTTTGAATTAACCCCTGAAGACCAGATCATCTCGGATAACTTTTATGAAAATAAAGGTTCATTGCCGTGGCCTTCTGAAAGAGGAATTATTACCAGGCCCTTTGGTGAACAGTCTCACCCGGTACTGCCCGGCATACGAATATCTAACGATGGAATAAATATTTCAACCACCGAGGGTGCAAAAGCCAGGGCTGTTTTTGAAGGAACCGTAGTGAGAGTTTTTTCAGTGCCGGGAGGTAATAACGCCATTATTATCAGACATGGAGAATACCTAACAGTCTATTCAAACCTTGCTGAAGTAACTGTCAGCAACGGCCAAAAAGT
Source organism: Bacteroidales bacterium (assembly GCA_007130125.1). Classification (GTDB taxonomy): domain Bacteria; phylum Bacteroidota; class Bacteroidia; order Bacteroidales; family UBA7960; genus PUKZ01. The sequence continues at coordinate 6,681 of SLSZ01000122.1, read as the reverse complement.
AAATATAAACCAGGAAATCGGAGTGATAAGCACTGACCCCAGGGACAACAAAACCGAAGTTCATTTGCAAATTTGGAAGGGAACGCAAAAGCTTAATCCGGCTGAATGGTTAGCAAGAAGACAATGATGTTTATATGTTAATTTTTAGTATTTCATAAAAATCTTTGTGTAACTTTGAACCTAATGTCCATTTTGGTAATTCAATAAATACCGGAACAAATTTTTAGACAAATCGTAGAATAAAAAATAAGATCTTAATTTTATAATTAATAAAACTTCATAACATGAACTTTATAAACTTCATACTGTTAATTGGGGGAATAGGTCCTACAGAAATAATAATTATTTTACTTATAGTAGTGCTTCTTTTTGGCGGCCGGAAAATCCCTGAACTCATGCGTGGTCTTGGCAAAGGAATGAAAGAGTTTAAAGATGCTCAAAAGGCAACCGAGGAAAATGATGAAACAAAAGAAGAAGATACCAAAAAAAGCTCTGAGTAAAACAAATCATGCTTTTCATGGTTTTTGCGTTATTCGGTTAAACAATTAAGTAAGTGCAACTATGAATCATAAGACTACCATCACATTTTGTGTATTAATACTGCTTTGTATTTCGCAAACTATTTTTGGCAACGAGTCAAGAAATGATAAAAAAGGAGACAATTCAGAAGAAACTTTTGTTATCTCACCTGATGATCCGATTGTAGCCATGCTTGACAGCCTGGCAAATCTAAAAGTATTCAGGAACTTAGACATGCGACGAGATACAACTCCTCCAATAACCGGAAAATTTCCCCCGGACTTTGTTCCTGAGTATTGCGATTCCGTTTATAAGGCACGTTTTAAAGAGCTTAACAATTTATCGCCAATAGAATACGAATACAATGCAACCGTAAAAGCTTTTATTGATTTGTACGGCAAACGCCGCAGAGATCTGACAGAAAGAATAATGGGGCTGGCAGAGCTTTACTTTCCTTATTTTGAGGAGCAGCTTGACAGGTATAATCTCCCTTTGGAACTCAAATATGTTGCTGTTATTGAGTCGGCACTCAACCCTGTTGCGCGCTCCAGGGCAGGAGCAACGGGTATATGGCAATTTATGTATGGCACAGGCAGAATCTACGGACTTGAAGCAAACAGCTATGTAGATGACCGTTCAGACGTTATAAAGTCTACCATCGCTGCATGTGAACATTTCGTTGATCTGTACAACATCTATGGTGATTGGGCTCTGGCAATAGCAGCATATAACTCCGGGGCAGGAAATGTAAACAGGGCAATAAGACGCTCAGGAGGAGTTAAAGACTTCTGGAGCATCCGAGGTTTCCTGCCACGCGAAACCAGTAACTACGTCCCCGCTTTTATGGCAGTAACCTATGTTATGGAGTATTCAGATAACCACAATCTTTATCCGGCACCAACTCCATACATCGACCAGGATATTGACACACTGCATGTAAACAAACTTCTTAGTTTGCGTAATGTAAGCAAAATATTGGATATCCCCCTTGAACACCTTCAATACTTAAACCCGTCATTCAGAAAAAATATTATACCGGGAAGTGAAAACAAAACCTACGTTTTCCGTATACCACAAAAATACTCAGGTCTTTTTGTCGCTAACGAAGAAGAAATATATAACTACAAAACCCCCGAAGAAATTCGCCAGGAAGAGCTTTCAGCCCAACTGGCGGAAACTACAGTGCATGTCGTCAGACAGGGAGAAGTGCTTGGAACAATTGCAAGAAGATATGGATGCACAGTAAGAGAAATACAACGCTGGAACAACCTGAGAGGTACATTAATTCGCCCAGGGCAAAGATTGGTAGTCAGGCAACCTCAGCCGGCTAGAACAAACATAGCTGCCAACAACAATGTTCACGTTGTCAGAGAAGGAGAAAGCCTAGGAATTATTGCAAACAGATACAGAGTTTCTGTTGACTACCTCAGAACATGGAACAACCTTGCGGAAGACAAAATATACCCGGGACAGCACTTAATAGTCAGATATACTGAAGCCAAACCAATAAGTAAGGCCGAAGGCTCTTCCGAGTCAGAAAAAAAAGATGTATCTTATATTTATCACCAGGTTCAGGCAGGGGACACCCTCTGGGATATTGCTAACAAATATCCCGGAGCTACAATTAGTCAGATTCGTGAACTTAACAACCTGATAGGAAGCACTTTAACACCCGGACAAAGATTAAAAGTTTCAGTGGACGAACAATAATTCGCTCTAAATTTCATTAATTAATTACACTGTTAATAATATGATTTATTAAACTAAGAGCTAAACAACTTAAAACTTTGATCAACAAAACTATATAACAATGAATCGACTATTTCTTTTATCGGCAATATTGGTTTTTATTTTTGCTTCTTGCGGCACGGAAGAAAGAAAGCGCAAAGCTTCTGCAACAGGGCGCACAGGCGAGCTGCTTGTAGTAATGGATAAAAACCATTGGGAAGGCAGGGCCGGAGATATGGTAAAAAATACTTTTGGTGCTTATCAGGAAATGCTGCCACAGCCTGAGACAAAGTTTGATGTGCGACATATCGATAAGGCAAACTTCACTTCACTGTTTGAAACGCACCGTAACCTTTTAATGGTAGAGATTGACCCAACCCTGGAAAAGGCCAGGCTTGAATCCAGAAGCAATATATGGTCACGCCCTCAGAGAGTTGTGAGAATTTATGCACCCAACGACAGCCTTCTTGAAGTAACGTTAGAAAGAAATGCCCGTCAATTGATTGATCTTTACCTTGAGAATGAACGTGAAAGGCTTATTAGTGCCTATAGATTAATGAGCAATCCGCAAGTAAGAAACGCAATAGAAGAAAGGTTCAATGTGAAATTGCTTGTACCTGAAGGCTATTTTATCGCCATCGAAGAAGAAAACTTCGCGTGGCTAAGAAGAACCGGCACAAAAGAAGACCTTGACATGGGACTGTTGCTTACAATACTTCCATATACAGATCCTGATGTAGATTTTGATTATGATGTTATATGGTCGCGCCGCGACTCTATAACCAAAAGACATATAGCAGGGCAATTGCCCAACAGCTACATGACCACATACGAAGACATACCACCTAACTATCGCGAAATTAACTTTAAAGGAAGATATGCCGTGGAATTAAGAGGCCTGTGGAAAATGGAAGGTGACTTTATGGGTGGCCCTTTCGTAAATTATACCATGGTTGACGAAACTACAGGAAGGTTGATAAATATAGATGTTTTTGTCTGGGCTCCGCCTTTTGATAAAAGAGACTATCTAAGACAACTGGAAGCCCTGGCATATACTCTTGAGTTTCCCGGCGAACAAGATCTTGAGGAAGAAGAGCAGGAAGAGTTTGACCTTGCTGAAGAATGATCAGTCTTAGAATCAAAACTAAATATGGGCTTCTGCAACAAATATTTCTTATCAAACATTCTTAAACAAAGGCTTTCAGGAAAAGAAAAGCCACCATATTACCAACTGCAAAAAAAGCATTTAACAAACATTGTAGTTGTTCCAACAAGGCTCGACCTGCTTCAGCAATTACCTAAAAATGCGGTAATTGCTGAAGCAGGTGTCGCTAAAGGAAGGTTTTCTGAAAAAATACTTGATCTGACAAGCCCGCAAAAACTTCACCTGATCGACAACTGGCAGTCAAAAATGTTTGACAATAAAGCAAAAGCTGCCGTTCAAAAAAGATTTGAAGAACAGATCAAGCTTGGGATCATCGAAGTTCACCATGGAGATTCTGAAAAAATCCTGCATAGTTTTCCTGACAAACATTTCGACTGGGTTTATTTGGATACCGACCACACGTACTATACTACCAAGGCAGAGCTGGAGCTTTGCCTACAAAAAGTCAAAACAGGTGGCATTATTGCCGGACATGACTACACCCCACGACATTACATAAAAGGTAAAGCCTTCGGTGTAGTGGAAGCTGTAAATGAATTTTGCTTTAAACATAATTGGGAGTTCGTTTTCCTGACTCACGAAACGCACAGACATTTGAGTTTCGCCCTAAAAAAAATTGAAGATCATTAAAACCCTTAGTATATTATTGAAAATTAAGATGAAAACCATAAGCACGAAAACAATAGTTATATCCATAATCGTTTCTGTCATATTATTTGCATGTAAAGAAAGGAAAGAAAAAGTTGATGTAGAGGAAAAAACAGAATTGTTCACAATTTACGTTGGCAAGGACACCTTTTTAGAAGAAAGAAATGTTTATGAGATGCTGCCACATAAAGACAGGACTATTGCTGTTAATAAAAATAAAACTGTAAAAGAAAAGGTTGAAACAATAACAGATACATTGTCAAAAAGCTATTTTAACAAGCTTGACATTGAAGTTTCAGAAATTTATACAAGTGACCCTGCCGGAAAAATTGCAAACATAAGCCTAAAAGAAGATAGCGCATTCACAGGCCCCGGTTCACTGCCACCTTATCAAAGCTGGTATGATTATTTCCAGGGCTCTTATGGTGGGCAAAACACAACCATATTGCTAAAAGAAAACATACTGCAAAGGGAATACAATGGAGATTGGATAGATGGAGTTGTTTTCTTTTATCAAGGTGATTCAATAGGGGTATGGGATCATATTAACCTAAACGGCCTGATAAAGAAGAGCCCGTAAATATTAGTTTAACAGATATTATTTAATCTTTTTTACGGTTAGTTTAGATGCCGGCTCCTCCTCAAAACCGGTTTCCAGGTCATAAAATGCTTCAAATATTTTACCGGTTTTTGTAACAATCAAATGCCTGTTCATTGGGCCACCCGGCCATGATTTCACTTCAAGAGAATAAAGGGGGTTCCCTTCCGGGGAAATAACTCTTAAAGTTCTTGCACCTGGAAATTGAGCCCCTAATTGTTCAATCTCATCAACAACCACATAAATGTTACCTTTCTGGTCTGTAGCAAAAACATTGGCCTGGCATTTGGAATATCCGGAATCATATATCCCTATAGCACTATTGTTATTGCGCCTGATCATAAAATACCGGCCAAGATTAATCTCTTCGTGCTCACCATAAGCCGAAGCAGAGAATTCTTTATTAGCAAGATGTGAAATAGCATTCCGATAATTTTCTGACTCAATGAATTTAAAAGACTGCCTGCTCTTCTGGAAAGTATACATTTTGTTTGTTGCATAGTCAAAAACGTAAAGGTTACCATCTAAACCCACTTGTACATAATCCGGATATCGAAAGCTCTCTGATGAAGGGCCCGGCTTATCAATTTTTTCAATAATCTTTTCCGCTTCAGCATTTACGACATATGCTCCTGAGCTTGAAAGCAAGTAAATAAATTCATTGTCAACAGCTATATCTTTAATTATAACCGTATTTCCATCATCTGTTTTTTGTGGATAAGTTATACTTTTGATGAAATCCCCTGAGAAGTCATACATTAACACCCTAAAGTTTATTGCATCAACGATATATAAAATATTACCATGTGCTGCAAAAGAAGGAACAGCATATATGCTTCCATCTTCCAACTGCAATGAAGTAACCCCCTGCCCTATCTGGTCTTCACCCTTTCCAAGCATAAGCTCCACTATCACCTTTTCGTTTCCGGTTGACTTTGGTACATTATCAAACTCAAACACATCGGGTATAGTTTGTTCTCTGCCTTCTATCAGGCTTTTAAACGAAACAGGTACAGGCACGAACGAACCTTTTAGGTATGCTATTAAATGTAATTCGTTAAACGCCATTGCGAAATGCATCCCTTGATTGTGTAGATCAGGATTAAGAAGCTCAATGTCTATATGGCGGGCTTCAGGAGTACAAAAAAGCACATGCTCCGTTTCAATCCGTCCCACCCCAGGTTCTGACGGTGCTTTTTCAACAATCAGCCACTTATTGTCGCTGGTTTTATATAATATACTAAATACATGGTTTTCTTCATGTCTAAGTGTTAATCTTTTCTCATTTGGTATATCATAAAATATTGTATGTTGCTCATCAGACACGTAAATATCAATAATAGTATCTGCTACGCTTTGGCTGGCTACTAAAGATGATACCTCCTTGTCTTCTTCATTGGTTTTCCGGCTTTCAGTTTCATTGTAGGCATCCTCCGCAGCAGACTCATTGCTTTTGCCTGCACATGAGCCTATCATCAGGCCCACAAACAATATAAATACCTTAGTTTTTACATTCATATTCCCTCCACAAAATGTGTGTTATTAATTTTTGGGTATTCTTAAAAAATTAATAAAAAAATCTTTACCCGCTTATTTTAGTTTCCCTGCATATTAATTCTCAGGGATTACTCTGCCCTTGTGCCGTCCCAGTCTCTTGAAGGAACCTCATCATTGTAGCCCCACTTACCTTCAAATTCCGTAAACTTTCTGTCAAAGTGAAAAACAAAAGTGCCTTCTGTGTTTATTTGTTTCCAATCCCCTGCCAGAACCGTGTCTTTCAATGTGCCTTTAAGCCTGCCTTTCATGTGTTCGTATGTTCCCGCTACTTCTCCTGACTGGCTTTGTGTCAATGTCATCTTTCCCCACTCAGTATCCCAAACACCTGAAACATCACTGTATTTTTCCTCACCCTTACAACCGGCCAAAAACAGCAACACTAAAATAACCGGTCTTAATAAAGTTACTTTTTTCATAAGTAAAATATCTGGTTTGTTTATTACAGTAAAATTATATATAATTTTTT
>SLSZ01000161.1 GCA_007130125.1 Bacteroidales bacterium | reverse complement strand
CTTATTATGCTTTATTTTTTTATTTATTAACTTTAATTTACTTCTCAGCTTAGCTGTAAATTTTTTAATATTGCTACCGGCAAAATTCACATAACTTTCATTTATAAATACAACCTCTTCATTATGAAATATTATAACAGGTGTAGCTAAGCTTTCCAATATCAATCTGAAAACACTTTCGAAATCAATCTTACTAAGTATACCCTCCACCGGCCTTACATTTTCTATGCTGTATTCATCAATTCCCTGCAAATATTTTTCTAACACCATTTCTGTTCTTTTCTGATTGGTACATTCAATGCCATATAACAAAACATGTTCATTGGGCAGTGGCTTAAAGGTAATTTCCCAGATCTCTTCATTCTTTTGATATTTCTGTTTTTTTAAATCCTGACTCTCAATAAAGTCATTTATTATGTTTAACATTATACATCCGCCAAAATCGCTTTTTTCACAGTGCTTTCCGTTTGATTTTGATTTGGAGTTTTGTATGTAATATTTGCATTTTAAGCCATCATAATTGAAATAAAATTCAGCAGCATCATTATACCATATTATTTTTCCGTCCATACCCAATATCATAGCGGGAATATCAAGCATTTTCAACCATTGAAAGTTAGGATTTTTCTGAAACATTTAAAATACTTTTACACGTTTTAGTTTAATTTATGATAAAGAGTTTTTTATATTAGTAATTTGCATATTAAGGAAACTGTATTTTCATTAAGAAAAATTATAATTTATCTACATACTTTAATATAAAATTACTTCTTAGTTAAATGTTTTTTTGTTACTTTTGTCTGAAGTTTGCAATCAAATACATTTCAACTTCTCCCCCATTATATCGTTGCAAATTATAGATAGATATGTTTTATTATTTAAAATAACTATATTTACGTTTTGAAATTTTATTTTTGTTATTTCGTTAATTTAGAATATGTTGCATAGTGGGTTAAATTTTTGGTTTGTTTTTGGACAAAAATATAATGCACAAAAGTATGCAATATTATATTGCAATCAAAATTAAAAAATATATTCAAATTTAAAATGAAAATCAATAAAAAAATCCGTGTTCTACGTAAAAAATTAAACTATAGTCAACAACAATTTGCCGACAAAATTGGAGTAAGCAGATCCGTTCTTTCTCAGATTGAAATAAATAAACTCAAACCTTCGACAGATATTATTGCAAAAATTTCCAAAGAATTTAATATTTCGGTATCATATTTTTTCGACCCTGAAGTGGGAGAAGAAACAAAAGCTGATTACTCTATTTTAGAAGATTCGTACACCAAATACGGAAACACTGAATGTCCTTTATGTCACCAACTTTTAGCTGTTAACGATATTCAGAAGGATGTTATTAATAACCTGGAAAAAACAATTTCCACACAGTTTCAATTGATAGAATTGCTGGAAAAAAGAATTGAAGTTATCAGAAAACAACATACAGGAAAAATAAAAGCCGGCTGTTAATTTTGTATTTCAAACAATAAATTAAAGTAGTATACCAGCCTCACTCATTAAAACAGCATAAATCAACGCTGTACATAATAAGATTTTTCTCAAATAAACTTTAATAGCTCACTATTTAGTTATTTTTGCAAAAGAATAGACTTTGAAGTTTTATTACTCAATTTTTTTTATTTCATTTGCAATGAAACAGCAATTTCTTTTTTCAGTATTATGATCATATTTAAAGGTATATTATTTTCCAAATCATAACGTTTATTCAAATAAAGAAATACAAATTGGGTTATTACACCAACTATAAAAGTAAAAGCCAAAAAAGTGAAGACATATTATAAATTAATATTGCAATCGTATATAGGGCCATTTCTAGCCACTTTTTTTATTGCAATATTTATAATGTTAATGCAATTTTTGTGGAAGTATATTGATGATTTGGTTGGAAAGGGTTTAGAGTGGTATATAGTCAGTGAGTTATTATTTTATGCTTCATCTACTTTTGTTCCATTAGCTCTACCACTAGCCATTTTGCTTTCTTCAATAATGACTATGGGTGGGTTGGGAGAAAACTATGAACTGGTGGCACTGAAATCCGCTGGCATTTCTCTTACAAAGATCATGTTGCCTCTATGGATTATATCTATATTTCTTGCCATTACGGGGTTTTATTTTGCCAATAATGTACTTCCTGTTGCTAATTTACGGATGGGGTCACTTCTTTATGATATTAGGCAACAACGGCCGGCATTTAATATAGTTGAAGGTGTCTATTACAAAGGCATTGATAATTATGTCATTCGAGTACAGGAAAAAGAAGGTGACGGCCAAACTCTCAGAGGTATAAAGATCTATGACCATACCCAGCGTCGTGGAAACATAAACCTTACTACAGCAGAGCATGGAATAATGGAAACCACCCCGGACAAAAGACATCTTGTGCTTACCCTATATAATGGCTACAACTATGAGGAAATAATTGAAGATGACCCGTCTTCTGAAGCAAAACCTTTTAGGAAAACAGAGTTTAGTAAACAAATCAGAAAGTTTGACCTTAGTGCTTTTGATCTTAGTCGTACCGATCAAGACCTCTTCAGAAGCAATCATCAAATGCTTAACCTGACACAACTAACATTTTTCATTGATTCCTTAAATAATCAGCTTCATGCAAGAGAACAAAGTTTTTTAAATGACTATACTAAACGATTCAGGAATTACTCACTCATAGATACAACAAGCTTTTACGAACAGCAAGAAAATGACAGTATCGATGTATTTAACAGAGATATTATTTACGAAGCAAACGAGGCAGAAATTATTAGAATATCCATAAATAATGCCCGTAGCAATAAGGAGTTTGCAGAGACCAGGCATAAAGAGCTTCATCAAAGGAAAAGATCAATAGCACGCTATGAGATTGAATTTCAACGAAAATTTACACTGTCGTTTGCTTGTATAGTTTTTTTCCTGATAGGAGCACCTATGGGAGCTATTATTCGCAAAGGAGGGTTTGGACTGCCACTCGTAATAGCTGTGCTGTGCTTTGTCGTTTTTCATGTAACTTCCGTAACATTTGAAAAATTTGTTCGTGAAACAGTTATACCCGCCTGGCAAGGTATGTGGGTGGCACCAATATTACTGTTGATAACAGGAATTATTCTTTCTGTAAAAGCAACAACCGATTCATCCATCATGAACCTTGAAAGTTATATCAAAAAATATGATGCACTAATTCAGTTTTTGAAAAGAATAATTCCAAAATGAAAATTCTCCAGCTTACCAATAAAATACCATATCCTCCAAGAGACGGTGGAGCTATTGCAACTCTTAATATGTCAAAGGGATTTGCAAACTTAGGCCATGACATTACAATTTTGGCTATGAATACTTCAAAACATTATTTTGATATAAACCAGATCCCTGATACATTAAAGAATAAAATTAATATTCATGGCATAAAAGTTAACACAAAAATAAAAATCATTGATGCAATCAGAAATCTGTTTTTCTCCAAAAGACCTTATAATGCTGAAAGGTTTATATCTGAAAATTACAGAAATGAACTTGTAAAAATCCTTAAATCTTCTGATTTTGACGTAATCCAGCTTGAAGGTTTGTACCTTGCCCCTTACATCCCGGCTATCAGAAAGCATAGTAAAGGGATTATCGCTCTGCGTGCACACAATATCGAACACGAAATTTGGGAAAGAATAGCCGCCCAGCAAAAATTGTCGTTCAAAAAGTTTTATTGCAAAGAAATAGCCAGACGGATAAAAAAGCTTAAAATTGATGTTATAAACAAGTATGACGTTCTGATCCCTATAACAAAACGCGATGGAAGTAGGTTTAATGACCTGGGAAACAAAATGCCTGTGCATGTTGTACCGGCCGGGATCGACACTGAAAAAATGATTTCCCAACCCGAAAAAATAGTTTTCCCCACAGTTTGTCACATAGGAACTCTTGACTGGATGCCCAATCAGGAAGGACTAATTTGGTTCCTCAAAAACGTATGGAAGCAATTGAATGAACTTAACCCTGATCTTAAATTCAATATTGCAGGAAGAAATGCCCCTGAATGGATGAACAAGTTTTTTGACTCAAAAAATATCAATTTTCTCGGTGAAATAGACGATGCTTATGATTTCATGAACAAAAATGCTATAATGGTGGCTCCGCTATTCTCAGGCAGCGGAATGAGAGTTAAAATTATTGAAGGGATGGCTCTTGGAAAAGCTATAATAACAACACCAATAGGAATAGAAGGAATACCTGCAACAAACCGGGAAAATGTTATTATTGAAGAAACAGCCGAAGGATTTGTCAAACAAATTGATAAACTCGTAAAAAACAGAGAAATTATTAATGAAATTGGTAAAAATGCTATTATGTTTGTAAAAAATAATTTTGACAACACTAATATTTCAGCAAGCTTAATTGATTTTTATCGCAAACAAATAAAATGAATTACGATGTTATTTTCTTGCTGTTGGCTATAATCTTCTGGTTATCCACAGCTTTAATCTTTTATTCATATGCGGTATTTCCGCTCATAATATCCCTATTATCAAAAAACAAAAAGCTGAATGCAAAATGTTTTGATAAAAATTCGGATGACCTGCCTTTTATAAGTATTTTGATCTCTGCCTTTAATGAAGAAAATGTAATAGAAAATAAAATTCACTCAATTTTTGACACAACCTACCCTTTAAACAAAATAGAAGTGTTGATAGGTTCTGATTGTTCTACTGATAATACCGACTCAATATTAAAAAAGCTTGAAAATAAATACCAACATTTGCATTTCTTTCCATTTAAACAAAGAAGCGGAAAAGGGAATATTATCAACAGTTTATATGATAAAGCAACAGGAGATGTTTTAATATTGACAGATGCAAACGTAATGCTCGAAAAAAATACAATCTTTGAGCTTGTAAAATACTTCAAAGATGAATCTGTTGGATTGACAGACTCAAGGATGATAAACACCAACATACGGTCAAGCGGTATATCCTTCCAGGAAAAAGCATACATTACAAGGGAAGTCTTTATAAAACATTACGAAAGCATCTTGTGGGGTACAATGATGGGCCCTTTTGGCGGATGTTATGCAATACGAAAGGAGGCTTACTCCAAGGTTCCTCCAAACTTCCTGGTTGATGATTTTTATATTAATATGAAAGTACTTGAAAAGGGTTTTAAAACAATTAATAACCTTAAGGCAAAAGTTTATGAAGATATACCTAACAATTTGAGTGATGAGTTCAGAAGAAAGATCAGGATTGCCACAGGAAATTTTCAAAACTTAAGAGTCTTTTTTAAACTTAATTTTAAACGAACAAAAGGGCTGGCTTTTTGTTTTATTTCTCATAAAATATTACGATGGTTAGGCCCATTTTTTATAATTTTGGCATTTATTTCAAATCTTATACTTGCAATTTACAGTACGTTATATTTTTATCTGTTTATCATACACTGTTTATTGCTTATATTGCCATTAATGGATTTTTTGTTGAAAAAATTAAATTTTAACAGTAACGTTCTACGTTTTATAACACATTTTTACAGCATGAATGTTGCTCTATTAACAGGATTTTTTAAATCATTTAAAGCTATAAAAACAAATGTCTGGAAACCCACAAAAAGAAGCTAATAAAGAGACTTTAAAGTTAGATAGTATTGAAGATGCTATAAAAGATATACGTGAAGGAAAGGTAGTAATAGTAGTTGACGATGAAGACCGTGAAAACGAAGGTGATTTTATTGCTGCGGCTGAAGCTATAACACCTGATATAGTGAACTTTATGGCTACACACGGCCGTGGGCTCATATGTGCCCCCATAACCACAAGTCGCTGCGAAGAATTAGATTTGGATTTAATGGTAAATAAAAACACTTCGCTACATCAGACTCCGTTTACAGTTTCTGTAGACTTAACAGGCAAGGGCTGCACAACAGGTATCTCAGCATCCGACAGGGCAAAAACCATACAATCTTTAGCCGACCCTGATACCAGTCCAAAAGATCTTGCACGGCCCGGACATATCTTCCCGCTTATGGCTCGCGAAGGTGGAGTAATTCAACGAGCAGGCCATACTGAAGCTTCTATTGACCTGGCAAGGCTGGCTGGATTTAGGCCTTGTGGTGCACTGGTAGAAATTATGAACCCCGATGGAACAATGGCAAGGCTTCCGGAACTAATTGAAGTCGCTAAAAAGTTTGACCTGAAAATAATATCTATTGAACAACTTATTGCTTACAGAATTAAAAATGAAAGCCTAATTAAGCAGGAAATTGTTGTTGACCTTCCAACAGAATGGGGTAACTTCAAATTGGCTGCATACAGGCAAACCACAAACGACAAACTGCACCTTGCTCTTATAAAAGGTAACTGGACTCCTGATGAAGAAGTATTTGTAAGAGTACATTCATCATGCATTACCGGTGATATCTTCGGATCATGCAAATGCGATTGCGGAGGCCAATTGCATAAAGCAATGCAGATGGTTGACGAAGTTGGAAAAGGCGTTGTAATATACATGAACCAGGAAGGAAGAGGTATTGGTCTGCTAAATAAACTCAAAGCTTACCACCTGCAGGAAGAAGGTCTGGACACTGTTGAAGCAAACATTGAACTTGGTTTTAAAGCAGATGAAAGAGACTACGGAATTGGTGCACAAATTATACGCGAACTCGGAATTAAAAAAGTTAAACTTATTACGAACAACCCACATAAAAAAACCGGGCTAAGTGGCTATGGAATAGAAATTACACAAAACATTCCTTTGATAGTTTCCACATCAAACTACTGTAAAGCATATATGGAAACTAAAAAGAAGAAAATGGGGCATACTCTGTAGCTAATGAATAAAGGTAATAAGCACAAGATATAATATAGTTATTGCTATTTTTATTTATTTATTATATTATTATAAATACCCGGAAGTATTTGCTGTTAAAGATATAAAAACTTAAATACTATTGGCCTTTTTGGCCATTACAAATCGATCCTTGTCATTAATATCTTTCTTGATAATTACATCGGAAAAGCCTTTTTCTTCAAGCAATCTCTTGACATTTTGTCCCATTGCCTCATTTATCTCAAAAAATAACAAACCATCCTTTTTCAATGCTTTTTGTGCATGGCTTGAAATATTATCATAAAACAATAACGGATTGTTGTCATCCACAAACAGCGCCTCTCTGGGTTCATACTTCAAAACATTGTCATGCATAAATTTCCTTTCCGACAACCTGACATATGGAGGATTACTAACCCACACATCCCATTTTTGCTTAACTAAAGGATCATCTTTTATTTTAAGGATATCTTTTTGAAAAAAATCAATTTTAAGATTAAAACGCTGGGCATTAGCTTTAGCTACAGACACAGCTTCCGGATTTATATCCAGTCCATATACAGAAATTTCCGGTAACCTTCGCTTTAATACCAATGCAATGCAACCACTGCCAGAACACACATCCAATAGATTTATTTTCTCACCAGAACGTGATTTTAACTCCTCTTCAACCCACAAAACCAATTCTTCTGTTTCGGGGCGGGGAATCAATACAGGAGGTTTGATATTTATCTTCAGCTCCAAAAAATCAGTATAACCGGCAACATACTGAACAGGCTCATATCGCTTTAACCTTTTTATGACTTTTAACAATTTTACAATTTGCGATTCATTTAAAAGATTTTCAGGAAATAGCATCATTTCCTGCTTGGTTATATCAAATAAACCTTCAAAAATAATTTCAGAAATTACCTTTAGCTCATTTTCCGGATAATAGCTTTCCAGCTCTTTTTTAAAAAAAGATACAACATCCCTTAACTTATTGGTTTGTGGAACCATAATAACTTTTTCAACAAATTAAAAAACTTCAAATTTGATTATTCAAAGTTTTTTGGTCTTATGGTTGGGTTGGTGGGTTTATAAATCTATTCAGCCTCAAGGCTTTTTTCAAAGTATTCCTGAGCCTTGTCAGGCATACCCATTCTTCTGTAGCTTAACGAAATATTCCTTAGTAATTGAACATCTCCCGGTTTTTGTTCCAGTGCACGGTAAAAATAGTTCAAAGACTCCTCAAATTCTCCAGCAATTCCATAAGCTACTCCAAGATTTTCAAGCGTTGTAACATCATTTGGTGATATCTTGAGCGCCTCTTCAAGATACTTAACAGACTTTTCAATATTACCAAAGATCTTCCCCTCAATCTCGCCATGCTTTCTCAATGCACGATAATATGTTGAATCAATTGATACAACCTTTTCCAAATTCTTCACAGCTCTGTCATAATCCTCCTTTTTTTCAAAAACCAACGCAAGCTGGAAATAATATTCAGCATGTTGAGTTTTCAAATATATTAATTTTTCATAACTTTTACGAGCAATTTCTAATTCATTTTCATTTAATGCTTTTTTACCTAACATAGAAAGGTTTGAGAGTGCATATTCATAACGAGGGCTGGTTTCCAGGCATGACAAATATGCTTCAAAAGCACGTTCATACTCTCCGAGATGAAAGTAAGCATTGCCCAGCAATAACCAACCTGCGGTGTATTCAGAATGCATATCCAATCCCCGTTTGATATAACTAATAGCTTTCAATAATTTTTTTTCACGCTGATTTTCTCTTGTACGTGGTGCTACTGCCCTTTCTATCAAAGCTCCTCCTGCCGACACGTTTACTTTAACACTGTTTTTTGAAGTTTTTACATCAGTGGTAAATAAAGTATAATCATCTTTCCAAACAGTGTTTCGGTCAACAGTCTTGTAGCTAAAACTTATTATTATCAATACAAACAACACCATAGCTATGGTGGAAATAACCTTTCCCTTAATCAATTCACCGGTTATCGCTTTTTGAAGATAATATCCTGCTATCATTGCGAAGCCTAATGAAGGCATAAACAAAAACCTCTCATTCATAAATGTACCGATTGATACAAACAGGTTTGATACAATCGAAAGTGTCAGTAAATAAAACCATATTCCATAACCGGCAGGATGCCTTTTATTAAGACTTTTCAATGCAACAAAAAGTAAAACCACATAAACAACAAATGACAGCAATACAACCGGATGATCCCAGCCTACTATTGGTATATGTTCAGGATAATAATCATGTGTAAGTGGATAAGGGAAAAACAACAATTTAAGATAAACGGCTAAAGTATAAAAAACGGTTGCATATCTTTCTGACGTTGAAGCATGCAAAAAAGGATTGTTAAGCAATTCTCCAGACTCCTTGCCTGCACCAACAAAAAAGCCCAGTGCATTATAACGCAGCAGGAAAAACACTAACACCGGTATCAGAAGAATATATATGCTCTTTAAATTTACTTTGAGTGAATGCGTTGTAAAATAATGAACTGTAATTGGTATCACAGCAATAAACGTCAAAGAATTTTCCTTCGACAGCAATGCAAGTAAAAAACAAAATCCGGTCAAAACCCCGTACTTATAATCTTTATTACCAATAAAGTCCAGGTAAAAATAAAGTGTTGCTATACTGAAAAACATACTCATCAACTCATCGCGCCCCTTGATGTTTGCAACAGCTTCCGTATGAACCGGATGAATAGCATACAAAAGAGTAATAACAAACGGTAAAGTAATATACCATTTTGTTTTACCGGCAGCTGTAGGAAAAAGCTTTTTTAGAGTTAAAAAGATCAGGCAACATAATAACGCATAAAACAAGGTGTTAAAAAAGTGGCTTGCGTGAGGATTTAAACCAAACAGTTCATATTCAATTGCAAAGGAGGCATGTGACAAAGGCCTGTATCTCCCTCCTTCCAACAGCGTTTTCTCCTCCCCAAAAAAACCAACAAAAGCATCATTAGTAAATATCTCTGCAAGACCTGAAACACCTTTATGTGTGAAGCTGTTTTCAGTTATCATCATTGTATCATCAAGGGCATATTCATGCCCCAGAGTGTTTAAATATAATATAAAAGAAACTGAAAAGATCAGTATTAAAGGTGTGGCAATATTCTGTTTTGACATCATCCGACAATATTTTATGCAATATTGTTATTCAAAATCATTATAAAGTAAATACTTTTTTCTTATTTTTTTAAAACTTTCGATATCCTTTTCCCATGATTGTCTGATCTCTTCAATCGCAATGCCTTTAATGATTTGTTTGCGCAACTTACCTGTTCCTGCAAGCCTTTCGAAATAGTTATTAAAAAAAGTATCTTTATCGGGAAAGTTTTTATAAGCATCTATCAAATAAGTCAAATCTATAAATCCTTTTGCTCTGATTGAATCAGGGTTTGTTTTTGAAAGGTCTTTTCCAAAACAATTCCGGTTGAGTTGAGGAGGATTTGGTGATGCCGATATACTTTTGGGAGTAAATAGGTAGCTATACTTTTCTGTTGGCAGTTCAGGGTGTCCGAATACCTGGAAGGGTTTTTCCGTTCCCCTGCCTACACTTATTTGTGTACCTTCAAAAAAGCATAACGATGGATAAAGGTATATAGCTGTCATATTAGGCAGGTTGGGTGAAGGGCTAACACATACTTCATATGGTGTTGAATGACAATAATTGGCAACTTTTATAACCTCAATATCGGCATACAATTCATCCTTTAGCCAACCTTCGCCATTTACCATAAGCGCATACTCTCCCACGGTCATGCCATGAACAACCGGAACGGGGTGTAGCCCGACAAAGGAGCTGAATTCAGGTTCTAATACAGGCCCATCAACATAATGTCCGTTTGGATTAGGCCGGTCAAGTATCATGACTGGAAGACCTTTTTTTGCAGCCTCTTCAATTACATACGTCATAGTAGAAATATATGTGTAAAATCTGACACCCACATCCTGTATATCAAAAATTATCAGATCCAGATCTTCTATATACTGAGGTTGCGGCCTTCTGTTTTCTCCATACAAGCTGATAACCGGCAGTCCTGTGTTTTTATCTTTTCCGTCGTCTATATATTCACCGTCAGCAGCTGTTCCTCTGAAGCCATGTTCCGGGCTAAAAATACGCACAACATTAAATCCGCTGCTTAAAAGGGTATCAACCAAATGGGTGTCTCCTACCGTTGATGTGTGATTGCCAACAACGGCTATTCGTTTATCCTCAAGAATCGGAAAATACACCTCTGTTTGGTATGCACCAGGTATAACCGCTGAACCGTCATTGATTGACTGGCTTTGCTTTCCACAATGAGGACAACAAGATAACTGTGCTGAAAATATGGTGAAGAAGAAAATAAAAGAAAATAAACGCCTTATCTGCAAGTAAAATGTAAAAGGTAAAGAGTAACGGGTAACGAGTAAAAAATGGCCAGATGATATGAATTTCTTTGCTTTCATTTAATTGCTAATATCATTTTAGTTTGCAGTTCTTTTAAGTAAGTTTATAATTAAATCATTAGAATCCGTCTATAAAATGTTTTTTGATTTAGGAACAAAAATTAACGACTTATGAAGTGGTTTGGCATAATCACCAGTTATTCTCGCAACTTCTAAAATCAAAAATGTTTGACATTATAGAAAGACGCTCATTAATTAACATGCTTTTCAGCATGGTAGGAAGACCTTACCAGTGGTTGACTTTCTACAAACCTGAACCCTTTATCTAATCCTATTTTCCTGTAGTTGTCAAAGTCTTCAGGAGAAACATACCGCTTGACCGGCAAATGCTTAACAGAGGGTTGCAGGTACTGCCCGATAGTCATTATTTTACAACCAACCTTCAACAAGTCATCCATCGTTTCATAAATTTCATCATCTGTTTCTCCCAGTCCGGTCATTATTCCCGATTTTGCCTTCATTCCTTTTGAGGCAATAAACTCAAGTACTTTAAGGCTTGTGTCGTACTGAGCATGTGTGCGCACCAATGGGGTCAACCTTCTGACAGTTTCAAGATTATGTGAAATAATTTCCGGGCCGGCGTCTATGACTTTTTGAACTAATTCTATTTTTCCTTTAAAATCAGGTATTAGAGCTTCTAGTGTTGTATAAGGTGATTTCTTCTTAATAGCCTTTATGGTTTCCGCCCAAATTGCGGCACCACCATCTGACAGGTCATCTCTGTCAACTGAAGTCAGGACACAATGCTTAACTTTCATATCTACAACAGCATCAGCCACTTTTCCGGGTTCATTCAGATCCGGAGTCTGCGGCCTACCTGTAGTAACAGCACAGAATTTGCAATTACGTGTACAAATATCACCCAGTATCATAAAAGTAGCTGTTCCATTTTTCCAGCATTCACCTTTGTTTGGACATTGGCCGCTTTCACAAATAGTGTTTAGAGAGCCTGTATTTAACACCTTCTTAAGATCAGCATAATCATCAGCGGTGGTAAGTTTAATTCGCAACCAATCAGGCTTCCTTAAATAATCAGTTTTAGAATCTTTCAATTTTTGTCTTGTTTTTTGTCAAAATTACAAAAATTGTATTACTCAAAATAAATATGGGTTTAATAAAAGTATTTTATAACTTTAAAAAATAAAGATACGGAAGGGTTATTATGTAATTGAGTCGGTTCTGGAAATATTTTCTGTAAATATCGCTGATTTTAACGGATACTTATGATTTGCAAACATACTCTTAACGGCAAAAAAAGCAGCAACTATTATATCATAGATTATGGCTTAAGTCCAATAATAATTGTACCCTGGAATTTATGATTTTTAAATTTATGTTAATAAAGGTAAGTATTCACAAAAATCATTAAAAGCCAGAACTCTTTAATTATTCATTGTTCCTAACCATTACCGGTTCTTTTTTATGATAAACTGCATCAACCAGATCCTTGTATTTTTGAATTATATGCTTCCTTTTTAGTTTTAGGGAAGAGGATAATTCACCTGTTAGCGGGCTCCATTCATCAGCAATGAGTATTATTTTCTTCACTCTTTCGTTTTCGCCAAGTCTATCATTAAACTTTCGAATCTCATTATTGAAATGTTTTAAAACTTG
This sequence comes from Bacteroidales bacterium, assembly GCA_007130125.1. Lineage (GTDB taxonomy): Bacteria > Bacteroidota > Bacteroidia > Bacteroidales > UBA7960 > PUKZ01. The sequence continues at coordinate 2,095 of SLSZ01000161.1, read as the reverse complement.
TGGTGTTTTAATAAGCTCACTGTAATCCCTGAATTGGATCTTTTTATTTTGGCTCCATTGAGCGAGTTCTTGAAAATTTGGACTGATAATAGCTGCGGGGAATTTTTGGTTTTCTCCCACAACCATTGTTTGCTGTATATAAAAACTTTCTTTGAGTTTGTTTTCTATTTGTTGAGGAGCTATGTATTTGCCATTGGACATTTTAAAAATCTCTTTCTTCCGGTCGGTAATTTTCAGAAACTCCTCATCAAATTGGCCGATATCTCCTGTATGGAACCATCCTTCATCATCAATGACCTCTTTTGTTGCTTTGAGGTCTTTATAATATCCCAACATAACATTTGGTCCTTTGACCAGGATTTCTCCATCTGCAGCAATTTTAATTTTCACTCCGTTCAAAACAGGCCCCACGGTACCTGGTTTTACAGCACCCGGTTTCGAATAGTTCACTGCAACAACCGGTGAAGTTTCTGTAAGTCCATAACCTTCAAAAACAGGTAAGTCGGCAGCCCAAAATATACGGGCCAAACGTGGCTGCAATGCCGAACCTCCACAACCAATAAAAGTTATGTTAGGGCTTAAGGCTTCACGCCACTTTTTAAAAACAAGCTTATCTGCTATTGCATGCCTTATTTGGTCGTAGATAGAATGTTTTTTATACGGAGTGTAATTATTGGCTAATTTAAGAGCCCATAGGAAAATTGATCTTTTAACAAAACTAAGTTTCCGGGCTTTTTGAATGATCTTGTCATAAATTGATTCAAGCAATCTGGGCACTGTAATAAAGCCGTCAACCTGGAGTTCTTTTATATCATTAGCAATCGTATTTATGCTTTCAGCGTAATAAACACTTATACCAAGGTAGTGGTATTTATAGTTTACCATATGCTCAAAAACATGTGATAACGGCAGGAAGCTTAAAACCTTATTCCTATGGTTCAGGTGTTGTACTCCTGCTGAAGCTATTGCATTACTCATAAGGTTTTTATGTGAAAGCATAACTCCTTTGGGCATACCTGTAGTGCCTGACGTATAAATTATTGTCAGCAAATTATCTTCCGTAATGCTTTCCTTTATTGACTGAACTTTTTCGAAATATTTAACAGAGTGTAGTTTCCCGGCATCCGTTATCAATGTCCAATGCTCTGCATTATCAACTTCATCAAAGGTTAAAATCTGCTTCGCATAATTCAACTTATTTTTTAAAGTTGATATCTTCTGATATAAGCTTTTGTCAGAAACTATTATAATTTTGGATTCCGAATGGTTAAGTACATATACCAATTCGTCTTCAGACAATGTGGGGTGAATTGGTACATGCACCAGTCCAGCCTGGGCAGCACCCATTTCTATAAAATTCCATTCAGGCCGGTTGTTTGTGATTGTAGCAACATGGTCTCCCGGCTGATATCCTAATGCCAGGAAACCCATACTTACATTATAAACTATATTGGTATATTCTTTGAAATTATATTCAACCCAATTTCCGTTTTTCTTTCCAGCCAGCTTGAATTGTCCAACCGTATCAGGGAAGAAAGCAAACCTGTCTAGCAGGTCAAAATTTCTTTTTATTATCATGTTTGCATCTTAAATTAAGATGCAAAAGTACTTTTTTTATAAATACTATACTGACAATAAATAATAAAAATGAATAAATGATTTTAACACAGGTCAATACTCTAAATGTCTCTTTCTTCGGTAATGACTTCCTCAGCCTGAGACTCATCTACCATATACGTTGGACAAGGTTGCTTGCTGCGGCAACCAATGAAAGAAACAGATAACAATATTAAGAACAATCCTGTTATAACCAACTTTTTCATAATTTCAGATTTATTTTAACAATAATTTTCTAGTAACAAAAATAACAATAACATTAAAACAATTCCACAAGTTTTCTAAATAAATTATTAATTAAGCATATTATCTCAAATATTAAATAAAATAAAAAGGGGCCTATCAATAATTCGCAATTATCAATATGCCCCTTAGTTAATTTTTTTGATGATCAATTATTTATGCAGTAAAAAACATCCCCGTCACTGGTCTTGATAACTTCAAGAGCTTTTGCATAATTCAAAATATTTCTGATTAT
>SLSZ01000037.1 GCA_007130125.1 Bacteroidales bacterium | reverse complement strand
TTCGGGAGCTGGAAGTTCCTTACGACCGTAAGAACTGGAAACTTACGAAGGAATTTCCAGCTTCTGGATAAGACAACCACAAAACAGCTTCGGGATAGATTACCTCCAACAAAACTAACTTAACCTCGACAAAATAACCTCTAACTCCAGGTGAAGCTTTGAAAACGCAAACCATTTCTTGCCTAAATCCTTCAAAGAAGCTCCTATATGATAAATTTCCTGATCAATAATTAAGAACCTGTCGTGGCTGTCTTGAAATTTTTTTAAAACCAGGTTTTTGTATTGTTCGTTGAATTTCTCAGCGTCTTGTAACATCTTATTGTTTATGTTTTTTGTATAAATGCTTACTTTTACTTGCGGCTTCTTCTTGCTTAGAAGCATTAAAGTTTTTTCATCTATGTAATTGTCAATTAATATTATGCTGTTTATTGCACTTTTTATCAGATCAGAAACAAAAATGTGAGCATCAAATACCTGCCCGTTAAAAAATATGCCTTGCTTAGGTGCAAGCTGTTTTTGTTCTAATGCTTTAAATATTTTGTTAAAGTTCTCATCATGAGTTAATAGTTTTTTGTCAATCTCGTGAAATTTTTCTAAAAAATTCGCATTTTTCAACAAAAAATGGCGCATTTCAACGAAAGCAGACATTATTTTAATGCTTACATCTATTGCCTTTTTACTTCTTAATATTGCAGCAAGCATTGAAACACCTTGTTCGGTAAATGCATGAGGATTATATCGCCTACCTCCGTGAGAACTTGAGGTCACAATTTGTGACCTCAAAATTTGAAGTTCGTTTTTACTTAATTGAAACATGAAAAACTCAGGAAAACGTTCAATGTTTCTTTTTACAGCTTGATTTAATGCTTTAACTTCTACACCATATAATTGGGCCAGGTCGCTATCAAGCATAACCTGAACGCCTCTTATTTCGTAAATTTTGTTCCTGATGTTTTGAACAGGTAAGTTTGCAGTCATGATTATTAATGTTAATTGGGTTTTTAAAAAAGTAACTTTTAGTAAACACAGGATAACATCCCTATATTTTCTACAAATAAACAAAGAATTGATATAATAAGGAAATTAAGTTTAGTCTCTGGTTTATTTTACGTTTTCCATAAGACCACGAGATTTAGCTTCGCTGCTACCCTCACTATCCCCAAAAGGCAATGTCATTTCTACTGGTAGGGAGACCACGAAGTAGCAGCGAAGCTAAATCTCGTGAAAGAACAGGTTGTGGTTTAATCGCTGCAATCCGGAAGCTTCCTCAAGCTGAATAAGTAACCATCATCACAAAACCAAAACCATAAAAATCTTAATAGTTATGCCATAAAATATTGATATTACATTATTTTTGTAATTGCTCCGGTAAGAACATTTATCCTCCGGACTAAATAATAGGAAAAAACATATTATATCATATCATGAAAAGATTTTTAATCCTTTTTATTTGCTTGATATTTATACCTCTGGCAATTCATGCAGATTGGTCAGAATACCGTGGCGGGCAAAACCTGCACGGGAAATCATCAATTAACATACCTTCCAATGCAAGGATAGCATGGACTTATCAAACAAATGCTGAAATTAAATCAGCACCTGTCATTAAAGGAGGCAGGATTATTATTGGTAGCAATGATGGTAGTGTTTATTGCCTTGACCTGTTTGGGGAATTGCTTTGGAAGCTTGAAACCGAATTTGCTATTGAGGCGCCGGCTCTGATAAAAAACAATACAGTGTATATTGGCAACCTTGGAGGTTTTTTCTACGCAATTGATTTACTAACCGGCGAAAAAAAGTGGAAATATGAAGCAAATAATAAGATTATGGCAGCTGCCAACTATTGGAAAAAGGATAGAAGCCTTTATATACTTATAGGGTCTTATGATTATTATCTATACTGCTTTGAAGCAAATACCGGCAAAGTTGTTTGGAAATATGAGGCAATGGATTACATTAACTCTGCTGTGTCAATTTCGGGCAATAATGCTGTTTTTGGAGGCTGTGACGGTCATTTGCATGTAGTTGATATTAATACCGGAGAATCGTTTCAGCAAATTGAAGTTGCTTCTTACATTGCCGGCTCTGCTGCACTTGAAAACAATAGTGCTTTTATTGGCGACTATGACGGAAAGTTTTGGTCTGTTGATTATATCAATGGTAAAATTAATTGGAGTTTTGAAAGAGAATCCAGGGAATTACCTTATATTGGATCACCTGCAATCAGCGGTAATGTGGTTATTGCAGCTAATCGCGACAGGTTTGTCTATTGCCTGGATAAAACTAACGGTAGCTTGCTGTGGCAAAGAAATACAGGTAGCAGGGTCGATGCGTCTCCCATCACTGATGGCAAAAATGTGTTGGTAGCCAATATGAGAGGCGATCTGTTGCTGCTTGACATCAATGATGGTAGCATTGTATGGAATTACGAACTGGGAAGTGGCATCACGGGAAATCCGGCAGTCACTAGTAACATGATAGTGGTTGGAACCTTGGATGGAATTATTTATGGATTTGTGGAAGAGTGAGGTTGGGAGTCTTAGGGACTAAGAGAACTGAGAGAAAAAGTTAAAAGTTAAAAGTTAAAAGTGAAAAGCTGGAGTGTAGGGGAAGTCCCGAGACTGAAAGGATTCGGGATCTAAAGTGAAAAACGACAAGTAATCGGTAATAGGTATTCGGTAATTAGTCGGCAGTCGACAGTCTCCAGTCAGCAGTCGGCACAAAGGATTACGTGTCGTGATGCAATTAGAATGGTTTTATTAAAACAATAATATAAAGATGAACATAGCTCATATTATACCCGGTTCGGGTGGAGGTTTTTATTGCGGGAATTGTTTGCGCGATGGTGAAATGTTTAAAGCTATCAGAAACCAGGGGCATAATGCGGTCATTACGCCAATGTACCTGCCACTTTTTATGGAATGTAAAAACAACGACGAAGTTCCCGTATTCTTTGGAGCAATAAGCATTTATCTGAAGCATCGCTATCCTCTTTTACAAAAAATTCCCAATTGGGCTGACAGCCTGCTAAATTCCAGACCAATGCTAAAGCTTGCAGCAAGGCTTGCCGGATCTACACGTTCAACAGGGCTTGAAGATATGACTATCTCAATGCTTATGGGTGAGCATGGCAAGCAAAAAGATGAACTCGAAAAACTGGTCAGCTGGCTTGAAAATCATTTCAAACCTGATGTAGTTCATATTTCAAATGCTCTGCTACTTGGATTGGCAAAAAAACTTAAAGAAAGGCTGAAAGTGCCTGTTTTTTGCTCATTGCAGGATGAAGATACCTGGGTAGAATGCATGAAGCCGGATGCGGCAAAAAAGGCATGGGAACTGATGAGCGATAGTACACAATATGTTGATATGTTTGTATCTGTCAGCGATTATTACAAATCTTTTATGAAAGATAAGCTTAAGCTCAAGGAAGAAAAACTTAAAACACTTCATCTTGGAGTAGAGCCTGATAATTATATATATATTAATGCCTGTGAAAAAAAGCGGAATATCGGTTTTATGTCACGACTAAGTAAGGAAAACGGACTGGATATACTTATTGATGCATTTATTGATTTGAAAAGAGATATAAAAAACAAAGATTCAAAACTTATTCTTACAGGGGGATATACTGCAGACGACAGTAAGTTTGTTAAAGAACAAAAGGCTAAGATCAAAATGGCAGGATTGAATGATGATGTTGTTTTTATTCAAAACTTTGAAAGTGAAGGCAGGAAGAAATTTTTAAATAGTGTTCAGATTCTTTCGGTGCCGGTTCGTTCGGGAGAAGCCTTCGGTATTTACCTGCTGGAGGCTATGGCTTCAGGCATTCCTGTGGTTCAGCCGGCAAAGGGAGCTTTTCCGGAGATCATTCAAAAATCAGGAGGAGGCATAACTTATAATGACAATACGGCTTCAGAACTTGCAAAAACACTTGACAAGCTTCTGAATGATAAAGAAAAGCTCAAAAATTTAAGCTTACAAGCACGAAAAGGTATAGAAGATGGGTTTAATATAAATATTACAGCTCATGAAATGATTGGGCTTTATATGGATTTTGTAACTGATCGATAACAGTTAACTTAGTAATTTCTTTACCGAATGTGATTTGTACATTTTGATCACTCTAAAAACAGTTTTTCCACAGTTGACACATATT
>SLSZ01000201.1 GCA_007130125.1 Bacteroidales bacterium | reverse complement strand
TGATTATAGCGGCAGAGTCCACCTCTTCCCTTTCCGAACAGAGAAGTTAAGCCTGCCAGCGCAGATGGTACTGGGGTAAAACCCGGGAGAGTATGTCGTCGCCAAATCTTTTAAATCCCGATGGTTTTCCGTCGGGATTTTTTTATGTACTATTATTTTATCTAATAACGAATATCCTATTCACTCTATTGGACAAAAAAATCCAACGGGACAGATATCCGAAATACAAATTACTTGCCGACTGCCGGTGCTCTATGCCCCATGCTCCATGCCCTAAACCTTTTCACCGATTACTGATTACCGATTACCGAATACCACCTACCCGTCACTCGTTACCCGTCACCCGTTACTCATTATGATACTTCTCCCCTCTTATTATAGTAAAAGCCCTGTAGAGCTGCTCAAGAAAAATTAACCGTACCATTTGATGTGAAAATGTCATTCTGGACAACGAAAGTTTAAAATCAGCCTTGCTAACTATTTCTTTATCAAAACCATATGGTCCTCCTGCAATGAATAACAGGTTTTTTACACCTCTATTCATAAATTTTTGTAACTCCATGGCAAATTCTTCGGATTTATATTGCCTGCCCGTTTCGTCGAGCAAAATAATATAATCAAACTTTTCAATCAACTTCATTAACTGTTGAGCCTCATGTTTTTTATGCAGCTCCGGAGTAAAACCACGAGGCTTTTTTGGTGGAGATAATTCAACGATATTAACCTTGACATAATGCTTTAACCTGTCAAAATATATCTTTTCTCCGGTCCTTAAATAATCTTCAACCGTTTTCCCTATCACAGCAAATGTGATCTTCATAAATATTAAATTTTAAATCCTGCAACAATCATTCAAAAATCTTAAAAAAAATGGGCAAACCGTTCTGCTACCCTCCTTCCCTACCGGAACATCCGATGAATCTTTTAAAAAAACCTTTACTGCGTTACAATATGTAAAATACTAAAGCTGCTGAAGTTAATCAAAAAAGCACTGACCGAAAAAGAATAAATAAAATTATTTTCAACAACTTTTTGATAATGATAGAATAAGGTTTTATATTTGTTGTAAAATAGTACCAATCTTTAATAAAAAAGAGGCTTTTTGTTTGTTTTGGCTAATATGGCTTAATTTTTGCTATAATTTACCTTACAAAAAGCTTACTAATTATTCTGCCTTTAGAACAGGAAAGTGTTCGGCGCATCTTATACGAAGCATATTTCTTCGTATTAATAAAAGTTTTTAATATGAAAAAGTTAAACTTTCCTATTTTATTAATAGTGCTTATTATTAGCACTTTCCCATCCAGCATGATAGTTGCTAATTATAGCGATATCTCTGAGGAGGTCACTCAAGCTATTCGTACAGGTAGCTCCCGTGATTTGGCGCGTTATTTCGGCAGCAATGTTGACCTTGCTATTCCCGGCAACGACGGCACATACAGTAAAGCGCAAGCCGAACTTATTATGAGGAATTTCTTTTCTGATAACAGGCCCGAATCATTTGAAGTAAACCACAAAGGAACTTCAAGAGATGGCTCTCCATATGTTATTGGAGTTTACTATACTACCGACAACAAATCTTACCGCACATATTTTTTGATAAAAAAATTATCAGATAATTATTTTATTCATCATTTACAATTTGAATTACAATAACCACTTTGCTCCCAAAACCGCATTTATGAATATTGACACGATTATTTCCAATGCTATTCTAGAAGACGTTAAAGATGGAGATCATACTTCATTGGCTGTTGTAGATTTTGATGCGACAGAAAGTGCTAATTTACTTGTTAAGGAAGATGGTATTCTTGCAGGGCTTGAAGTCGCAGAAAAAGTATTCAAAAAAGTTGATCCGAACATTAAGTTCAAAAAATTCAAAAATGATGGTGACTTAATTAAAAAGGGGGAAATAGTTTTTAATGTATCAGGTAATGCTCAGGCCATATTAAAATCCGAGCGATTGGCACTGAATTTTCTTCAACGTATGAGTGGTATTGCTACCAAAACAGCTAAATACGTTGATCTGGTAAAAGGCACAGGTGTTGAGATAATGGACACCCGCAAAACTACGCCCAACTTGCGAATTCTGGAAAAACTCGCAGTTAAAATAGGAGGAGGCCATAATCACAGAATGGGCTTATACGACATGATCATGATAAAAGATAATCATGTCGATTTTGCAGGAGGTATCAAAAAAGCCATTTTAAAAGCCAACAAATATCTTGAGCTGCACAACCTAAACCTTAAAATCGAAATTGAAGTACGGAATTTGTCAGAGCTTGAAGAAGTTTTGCAAACCGGCAAGGTTGACATAATTATGCTTGATAATTTTTCTATCCCTGACTTAAAACATGCTATTAAAATAGTTGATAATAAATATAAGACCGAAGCCAGTGGAGGAATTACGGAAAAAACGATTCGCCAGGTTGCACAATGTGGGGTCGATTATATTTCAGTGGGAGCACTAACCCATAAAATCAACAGCCTGGACCTCTCATTAAAAGCAATTTAAGTTTTGTTACACTTCATATCAATATTTATTATAAATTTTTCATTATTTTGATTTATTTTGTAATCAAGATTTATTTAATCTGATATCTGGAATAATTAGTGAATTATTAAAGATAAGCTTTGCGCACCTGTTTGTTATTCAGATTACAGTTTTTATATTTACTTAGTATTCAAATTATCAATTACGTAATATTCAACTCCGGTTATATGCCGGCTTAAGTTTTTTTATGGCACTTGATTTTGATATAATAGTAGTACTGTTGGTGCTCGTTTCTGCCATTGTGCTTTTTGCCACTGAAAAGTTGTCGGTAGATGTTGTTGCATTGATAATAATGGGCGTTTTGATTGTAAGTGGTGTAGTTACTCCCCAGGAGGGAGTTTCGGGTTTTAGCAACTCTGCAACCATAACGGTAGCATCAATGTTCATATTAAGCGCTGCATTGTTTAAGTCGGGGGCTGTTGTGGGGTTAGGAAACAAAATGGCCAGCCTGTTTCAGCATAATTTCTGGATTGCCATAATAGCTACAATGATTGTTGTAGGTGTAGTCTCAGCATTTATAAATAACACCCCCGTAGTTGCAATATTTATACCTATCCTTGCAAGTGCTGCCATGAAATCCGGCTATAGTCTGGGAAAAATGCTAATGCCCCTCTCTTTTGCATCTATGTTTGGAGGGTTATGTACTTTAATAGGTACTTCAACAAATATTTTAGTTAGTGGTATTGCAGCAGACCATGATCTTGAACCCTTTGCTATGTTTGAAATGACAAAGCTTGGCTTACTGTTCTTCGGAGCAGGCATGCTTTACATGATAATAGGCGGAATAAGATTGATCCCAAAACGAAAAACAAGCGAAGGACTGGTTCAAAAATTTGGAATGGGTGACTACCTTACAGAGATAATCCTTCTTGAAAACGCACCCTCAGTCGGGAAAAAAATAAAGGACAGCCCCCTTGCACGCAGATTGGAATTAGATATTCTGGAAGTGAACCGCGAAGGTCAAAGACTTTTTATGCCCAGCACAGAGATGGTCTTAAAGAAAGGAGATATCTTAAAAGTAAGGTGTAATATTGAAAAGATCAAAGCCCTCAAAGAACGCGAAGGAATAATCCTTAAAAGTGATGCCAAGTTTCAGGATAAAGATATTGAAAGCGAAGAAATTATTTTAGTTGAAGCAGTCATTGCTCCTAACAGTGAGTTTGAAGGCAAGACGGTTAAACAGATATCCTTCAGGCAAAAATATGGTGCAACTGTTTTGGCAATTCGTCACAGGGGCGAAATAATGCGGGAAAAAGTTGCAAATACTGTTTTACGGTCAGGAGACACATTACTTATCGAAGTTCAAAAAGAAAAGATAGATTTTCTAAGGCAATTGCAGTTACACGGGCGAAACACATTCCTGATAGTAACAGAAGTAGGCTTGCAAGAATTCAAAAAGGATAAGATCTTTTTAGTCGTTAGTGCTATTATTAGTATAATAACACTTGCAGCTTTAAATATTCTTCCCATCATGGTAGCAGCTTTGCTTGGTTGTATTTTCCTCATTATTACAGGCTGTATTTCAATGGAAGAGGCGTATAAAGCCATTGACTGGAAGGTAATATTTTTACTTGCAGGAGCTATGAGCCTTGGAGTTGCAATGGACAACAGCGGTGCTGCAATGCTTATTTCAGGATTATTGATAGAGGGTGCTGGCACATGGGGACCAACAGCCGTTGTATCATTATTATATTTAATTACTGTAATCCTGACAAGCGTCATGAGTAATAATGCCAGTGCTGTCCTCCTCGCTCCTATTGCAATTGCCGCTGCATTAGCTATGGGTGTTGATGCAAGACCCTTTCTTATGGCTATCACTTTTGCTGCATCATCAAGTTTTATGACCCCAATAGGATATCAAACAAACACTATGATCTATGGTGCAGGAAGCTATAAGTTTAATGATTTTATAAAAGTGGGTGGACCTCTTAACTTAATATTCTGGATAATGGCAACATTTTTAATCCCGGTCTTTTTCCCTTTTTAATTTTTATTTAAACAAAAAGATTGAACAATTCAACCAAACTTGAGGTAAGCTTGTCTCGTGAATATTTTTCTATGTTCAATGAATTAACTTCGAGGTTCTTATTTCGATAATCACTAAACTTTTCCTGAATATATTTTTTTATTCTGTCTTTTTCGTCAAACCCAAACGTTTTACCGCTTTCGGTTTCATAAAGAAGTTTAGCCGCATCTCCCTTTGCATCACCAATGCATAATACAGGCCGCTTTAAAGCAATATATTCATAAATTTTGCCGGTAGTGATACCCATTGCATTATGCGTTTTATTGATAGCCAATAATAGAAGTGCTGACTGGGAAACTTCTTTCAAAGCTTTGTCATGTGAAAGATATTTATAATCTTCCACATAACCGGATAGAGAATGTTTTTTCAATTCATCAAACACAGAATGATCGGTTTTGCCAATAAATCGGATTTTTAAGTTTTCTTTAAACCCGGGAAGTTCGTCAAGCAATTCTTTTAACGCCACCCATAAAGCGCCAGGGTTTCTGTCTTTGTTCATACTACCAAGGTGGGTTATTGAAAATCCGTTGTATTTGAATTGGCTGCATTTTTTGAAGTCATCGGGGTCATAACCGTTAGTAATAACCTTTACCTCTTTGTCAGTAATTTTCATAAGGTCTGCTGCGCAGTTTTCGCTGACAGTAACAACACTATCTGCATTATCAAGAACAGCTTTCTCAAGTCTTTTATGCTTTTCATCAGCTCTTTCCGTAAGCAGGAGGTGTTGATAGAAGTCAATCTGAGTCCATGGATCGCGAAAATCAGCCAGCCAGGGAATATCAAACCGCTTTTTCAATCCCAATGCAATAAGATGCATGCTATGTGGCGGCCCTGTTGATACGATCAGATCTATTTTGTTTTTCTTTAACAGTTTGGTTAAAAACCTAATAGAGGGTTTAATCCAAAACCTTCTTGCATCCGGGATAAAGAAATTGCCGCGCAACCAACGTGAAAACTTTTCAAGTTTAGTGTTCCCGGGCTTCTCATATAAAAAGCCTGCCTGAACCTTATCTTCTGTTTTTTTACCGGTGAATAACTTATAAAGTTTATATGGTTCCCAAATAGTGTTTTTTATAACTACAAGATCACTTTTAGGTATGTCTTTCAGAAGAGATTCATCTTCAACAGGGAACTCAGGATTTGACGGTGTATATACAATAGGCATCCAGCCATGTTTTGGCAGGTACTTGGTGAACTTCAACCATCTTTGTACACCGGCACCTCCACTAGGAGGCCAATAGTATGTTATAATTAATACTTTCTTCAAACAGTTTAACTAACATTTTAACAAAACGCTGATAACTAATAATACAATATGAATAATCACGAATATTCGTTAAAGCATGTCAAGTCGGCGTTATCCGCATTCTATTATTCCTTTTTCAAATATATTTTTTTATACGTAACTCTTCCGATATAACCGACTATCAACAACACCAACAATGAACTAAATGCAAAAGCTATGCGTTCCCCCTGGTAATATGATTTGGGTTCAAAACGAAACTCAATCTTGTTTTCGCCGGGTGGCAAAACCATTGCACGTAACACATAGTTAACCCTAAAATGTGGCACCGGTTCACCATTTACAAAGCTTTTCCAGCCATCCTCATAAAAGATCTCTGAAAAAACAGCGAGTTGTTCACCTCCGGCACTATAGTTATATTTCAATTTGTTGGGCTGATAATATGTTAATCCGATATTCGCTGCGCTGTCTTTGTCAAAAGTCTTTCCTTCAATATGTTTCAGATAACGCTGGTCTATGATTGCTTCATTTGCAGGGTTAAAATCGTCGAGAGCAAGTATTTCCTCATCTGCATTCCGGACAACCCTGTATTCATTGACAAACCATGCATTACCCAGAGCATCTGGATTATAAGCGGCCTGTTGCTGACGTGACTCATCCGGAACAATATAATACCTGGTATTAAGCATGTTATCAACATCCCGGTTATCTTGCGTAAGGTGAAAGTCTATCAGATCCTGGTAGCGTTGCAATTTTGCACCGTGGTAGCCTCCAATTGAAAAATGGAAATACGATGTAGAGCTCTCATTAAAAGTATTTACAGCTTTATTAAATACCCTGAAATTGGGATCAGGGTCGTTTAATATATCACGATTAGCTTGTGTCTTTTGAACCGGATTTTCAACAATTCTTTTAGGTTTAAAATCATCGTTGTTTAAGTATCTTCGATTTATTGACCACATGTCAACCAAAATAAGTACGGTAATAATAATTATAAACAAAGGTTTTGCCATTTTTTTCTTTGCAAACGCTATTAGAGTAATCAAAGCAAGAGCCATAAATGCAAAGCTACGGATTGCGTCGGCCCTGAAAATCTGTATCCTGGCACGCTCAAGATTATCCACAAGCATGCTAAGCTGTCCGGCAGCCTGCGGGTCAGACTGCGATTGAGCGGTTATCATCTCCATCTCATTCTGACTTATAAAGTCAAAAAACAACCTTGGAAAAACATAAAACAGGAAGGTCAATCCTGCAGTTAGGCCGGCAGCTATTAAAAACTTACGATCTTTTATATTGACAACCTCAGGATTATCTATTATACGCTGCAGACCCTTAAAAGCAATAAAAGGAATACAAAGCCCGGCAATAACAAGGGTCATAGACACAGCCCTGAACTTATTATAATAAGGGATATAATCAATAAAAAATTCTGTCAATGGCATGAAGTTTTTACCCCATGACAATAATATTGACAACACAGTAGCAATAAGCAATGACCACTTAAGTGACCCTTTAAATAAATAGAGCCCTAAAGCAAAAAACACCATCACTATAGCACCAACATATACTGGCCCAGAGGTAAATGGCTGATCGCCCCAGTATTGATTTTGTTGGGCAACAGTACTTCTGAATCTCGAATCTACATGGGACAATGCTCTGGTGTTGTCACCTATTGCTCCTGTTGCACCTCCTTTAGTGTTTGGTATCATTAAGGTAAAAGTCTCGCCAATACCATAACTCCATTGAGTGATATATTCTTTAGACAACCCATCAGAAACCTCCCTGTCGGATATTGTAAGTTCTGTACCTCCACGCATCGTATGTGGAGCATAAGAATAAGTAGACCATATATTGCCAATATTTACACCTATGGCAATGATCAGTCCAATCATTAAAACGCCAACCGGTTTAAAAAAATCTGCAATTTGTTTTTGCCTGATTGATTCATATAGTTCAAACAACCCATAAATAACGACGATTATCAGCAGGTAATAAGTCATCTGATAGTGATTTGCAAAAAGCTGCAATGACATAAACAATGCAAACAATAAGCCACCCTTAATATAATTTCCTCTGAAGGTATATATTATAGAAGCCAATACCGGGGCCATATATCCGATTGCAACAGCCTTTGAATTATGACCGGCTTCAATTATTATAAAATTATATGAAGCAAAAGCAAATGCAATGGCACCCGTAATAGCAATCCACGGATTAACACGCATCAAAAGCAACAAAATAAAAAACCCTGCAAAATAAAGGAAGATCATATCTGCAGGGCGTGGAAGCCATAAAGTCATCACATCATGCAGGAAATTTGAAATGTTAGATGCATAATACACTGATATCTGAAATGCTGGCATTCCACCAAACATAGAGTTTGTCCACAGTGCTTCTTCGCCGGTTTCCTCACGAAACTCACGTATCTCCTCCGACATACCGATCCAGTTAACAATATCAGGCTGCAATAACCGGCGACCTTCCAGGACTGGATTTACATATGCAATTGTAAGCACTAAGAAAACAACAATGGCGATCAGGTAAGGATATAATTTCTTAAACTGAAAATTTCCGGCTGACTGTTTCATCTGTATAAAATGTATTTAAAGTTCTGATTTCTAACAAAGTATATTTATCAATGATTACGTTTTTAGTTCTTAACCCATGAAACCTTCATGCTTTAAACATTCACTTTTATAAACTTTAGCAGATGAAGGTTTCATTCTTTCTTCTTTTTTGATTTCTTAGTGTCTTTATCTTTAATTTCTTTGTAATCAACATATTCGCCAATATCATCAGAAGTTATCTGTCGTTTATTCTTAATATTAACATTTACCTCATCGCCATAATCCTTTTTCTTTTGGCTGGATCTTCTTTTTGATTTAGGATCATCCCCATAAAATTTCTTTCTTTGCCTTTCAATAAATTTTCTTAAAAGCCAAGGCATCACATACATGGTAATAACCCTGAAAATCAAATATATAATGATAAATATGGCTATTATTCTAAGTAAAGTCATATGTTATAATAAGATTATTTAATAGCAAAAATAAAAATAAAATATTAAGGAAAATTTTAAAATCCTAAAAAGACAGTCGGCAGTCTTCAGTCTCCAGTCTGCAGTCCCGATAAATCGGGATGTCGCTGGCACTCCATCGGCTGTTGGCAGTTACCGAATACCGATTACCGAATACCGATTACCCCTAATCTCACCAACAACTAAACGACTAAACGATTATCATCAACAACTAAACCGCCTCCCCTTTTAACAAAAGCATAACATAGCAGCGACAGATACACAAAAAGCCGTTATACACAACATATAACGGCTTTCAAGAAAGGTTTTACTACAAACTTACTTATAAGTTTTTTCACTTGAAACGGAAAGTCTTTTCCTGCCTTTAGATCTTCTTGCAGCTAGAACTTTTCTTCCGTTAAATGTTTCAGACCTTTTTCTAAACCCATGTTTGTTTGTTCTTCTTCTCCTGGATGGTTGATATGTTCTTTTCATCGCTATTATTATGTTTTGGCCTTAAAGGTTTTTAAAAAAAAACAATTTAAAGCTTCCATTATTAATTCATCAACTTGACTTACCTTAATTTAAAGAAGTGCAAAGTTAGTCATTTTTTATAAAAAATCAAACACTTTTAATAACTGATATAAAAAATGAAAGTTCAATTATAAAATGCGGGTTTTGGTCAGAGAAAAACTCAAACAAATTAACAAAAAATACTATTTTTGAACTCACGAAAAAATTATGTGAAATTATTAATTAATAAACAAATATGGCAAGTAATACTGACAAAGGTCAAACAACAGAAGATAAAAAAAAACTCTTTGATATTGACCCTTGGGTGTTTTGGCCTTCAACAATTTTAATAGTATTTTTTATTTTTATAACCCTTTACATAGGAGAGCCTATGGAAAGGGTTTTTTCATCTATACAGGATAGTATTTCAAATTTTGGAGGGTGGTTTTTTGTTCTGGTAGTAAACTTTTTCCTGGTCTTTTCCCTGTTTATAGCTTTTAGCAAGTATGGCAATATTCGCCTGGGTGGTAAAACTGCCAAGCCCGAATTCAAGAAGCTTTCATGGTTTGCCATGTTGTTCAGTGCCGGTATGGGTATTGGTATACTATTCTGGAGTGTTGGAGAGCCAGTTTTACATTATGTAAATCCGCCATATGGCCAGCCGGAAAGTATAGAAGCTGCTGAAAAGTCAATGCAATTAACTTTTCTGCACTGGGGATTTCATGCCTGGGGTATATATGCTCTTGTAGGAATGGCCTTAGCTTTTTTTACCTTTAACAAAAAGCTGCCTTTAACTATAAGCTCAATTTTTTATCCACTAATAGGTGAAAAAGTTCATGGCAAAACCGGTAAAATAATTAATGTATTGGCTGTACTTGCCACCCTGTTTGGGCTTGCAACTTCTCTCGGATTAGGTGTTCAACAGGTTAGTGCCGGCTTACAATATCTTACCGGGTTTCCAGATTCAACAAACTCACAGGTGCTTTTAATTGGGTTAATAACCCTGGCGGCAACGGCCTCTGTTGTAGCTGGTATAAGCAAAGGGGTAAAGCGTCTAAGCCAGCTTAACCTGGTTATTGGAGTTTCCTTCTTGCTATTTATTATAATAGTGGGTCCCACGCTTTTCATATTTAGCTCCTTCGTTCAAAACACCGGAACATATCTTCAAGATTTTTTCCAAATAAGCTTTTGGACAGAAACCTATACACAGTCTGGTTGGCAGAAAGACTGGACTGTGTTTTACTGGGCGTGGTGGATCAGTTGGTCTCCCTTCGTAGGTATGTTCATAGCAAGGGTTTCAAGGGGAAGAACAATCCGGGAATTTGTATTGGGAGTCTTAATTGTTCCTACCATAATCACATTCCTTTGGCTGTCAGCTTTTGGGGGCTCTGCCCTATTCCTGGAGCTAAACGGTTTGGCTGATATTTCCACCGCTGTTCAGGAAAATGTTGCAACTTCATTGTTTACACTGCTAGGCAACTTCCCAATTGGCGCTGTTACTTCTACTGTGGGAGTTATTTTGGTAATGAGCTTTTTTGTTACATCTTCTGACTCCGGCTCATTAGTAATTGACAGCCTTACAGCAGGAGGCAAACTTGATGCACCGGTCGGACAAAGAATATTTTGGGCTGTCACTGAAGGCGCTGTCGCAGCAGTGCTTTTAATAGGAGGCGGGCTGGCTGCTCTGCAAACAGCATCAATAATAACAGGATTACCATTTTCAATAATTCTTATCTTTATGGCATATAGCTTAACTAAAGGATTATCCCAGGAACATAGTAAGTTGCTTAAATATGAACTCGAAAAAGAAAGAAAGTCATATAAAGATATTGTTTTTGAGGTAATATCTAAAAGAGAGAGTAAAAAGTAAAACATAAAATTATTAAATCATGTTTAAGTTTGATAATATACTTATCTGCCTTGACCTCACCGAAATGGATGAGTCTTTGATCAATTATGCAAATTTTGTAACAGAAACTTTCAAGCCAAAGAAAATTACTTTTATCCATGTAATGGATATTTATGAAATACCAGAAGAGCTTTCAGAGGCAATGGATGTTTCTAACAAACAACTTGATAAAATTATTTATGAAGAAATTGAAGAAAAAGTTGAATCCACTTTTAAGTATAAAGAAAAAGTAAATACTGAGGTTGTTCTTGAATCGGGCATAACAACGGAAAAAATTGTGCAATATGCCACAAAAAACAAAACCGACCTCGCAATAATGGGCAAAAAAATCGGTTATATGGGTAAAGGAAGTGTTGCCCGAAAAGTTATAGGGCTTTTCCCTTCATCTGTTTTGCTAATTAGTGAAACCAGTACTCATTCCATTGAAAAAATCATGGTACGTACAAATTTTGCCAATCCTTCATTTATTGCTTATAAAATGGCAGAAGAGATTAAAAAATATACCAAAGCTTCAACTGAATTTCATCATGTTTACAAATTGCCTTATAATTACTTCCCGCATCAAGACATAAAGGCAGAGAAAAAACTGGAAAAAAAGCTTGAGCCATATATAAATAAAAAATATAATGCTTTTTTAAAGAAATTTGAACTTGACTCAAATATACCCATTAACTTCTCAATAGATTTAAAGGGAGATGAAGCACAGGTTATGTATAACTATGCCATAAAGCATCGTTTTGATATGGTAATTACGGGCACACGACTTAAATCAAAACTTGCTAATGTTATAATGGACAGCACTTCTGAAAAATTAGCAGGTGTTGAAAAAAATATTCCAATTTTAATTGTAAAAGACGCTAAAAAAACTGTAGGGTTTTTAAAAGCTTTATTTGATTAATTAAAACCATTTATCATGACACGGAAAGTAATTTCACTAGGCCTCATTTTTATATTTGCATTTGCTTGCACACCCACAGTTCCGGAAGAAGATGAAAAAAAAGAAATAAAAATTGTTTATACCGACTGGGCTGAAAGTATTGGAATGACATACCTTGCACAGGTTCTTCTTGAGCGACATCTTGATTATGATGTTATTCTTAAACTTACTGAAGTAGATGGGGCTTTCAAAGAAATAGCCAATGGTGAATCGGATGCTTTTCTGAACGCATGGATACCCGCCACACACAAAGAGTACCTGGAGTTGTACAAAAACCGGTTTGAAGATCTTGGACCTAATTATAAAAGTGCCAAAACAGGCTTAGTTGTTCCCACTTATATGAAACAGGAAAATATTAACGACCTAAAACAAACATATGTTGAACCAATAGCAGGCATAGATAGTGCTTCCGGAATTATGCAACACACTCGCAGGGCAATTGATGCATACAAACTTGAGAATGAACTACTGGTGCTTTCTGATGCTGAAATGACTGAAAAGCTCATTAATGCTATTAAAAGAAGAGGAAGCATAGTAGTAACGGGATGGGAACCACATTGGTTGTTTTACAGATATGACCTGAAATATCTTGATGACCCTGAAAAAGTCTACATGGAAGTTGAACAAATACATACTATAGCAAGAAAAGGTTTTTCTGAAGATCATCCTCGAGCAGTCAGGTTTTTTGAAAGAATGGTTCTATCTGAAAAACAAATCAACGCTCTGTTATATGAAATACACATAAAAGAAGATCCTTTGGAAGGAGTTAAGGAATGGATAAAAAATAATAAGTTTACGGTTAATCAATGGACAAGAGACCTTAGCACAAGACGTGAAAAAATTATGTAACTTTTAAACAATTATTAAAATCATATGTTAAATAAATATAGATTCAAACCCAAATCATTGTCTTACATGTTTAACTAAACTTACAAAACAACTACTATTATGAAAAAACAAATTATTAAATTAAGCAAAACAGGTATGCTCATATCTGTATCATTGTTTATAGGAATGTATCTTTTTACCGGGTGCCAGCAACAACCCGAAGCAAACAATGAAAAAGAAAAAGTGGTTACAAAAAACGCTGCAGAAGACCTTGAAGATAAAGGTAAAGAACCCTGGGCTATTGACATTGAAGCAGCAACTGTTGACAACAACAATTACCGGCAGGCAATATGGTCTGGCAAGTATATGCAAACAGTCCTTATGTCATTGAAGCCGGGGGAGGTTATTGAACTTGAAGTACATCATGACCATGATCAGTTTTTCAGGGTTGAGCAAGGAAAAGCCCGCATTTATATGGGCAAAACAGAGGATGATCTGCCATTTGAAAAAGTTGTAAAAGACGACTGGGCGGTATTTATTCCGGCTGGTTACTGGCACAAAGTAGAAAGCATCGGCGATGTTGACCTTAAGCTATATACCATTTACGCTCCACCGGAACATCCTAAAGGCATTGTTCATGAAACTTATGAGGATACAGAAGATTATCATAATGATCACTAACATTAAGCTATAAGAAATATCCTGCTGTCACAAAGCACAGGGCAGAAATTATGCTCTGTGCTTTTTTATATTGACACTATGCCATCAAATCAAGCAAAACCGAATAATCCTCACGTGTCATTTCATAATTAAAACCCGACACCTTATTATCTGTCATCACTTCTATAATCCTGTCTTTTTCTTTTTTATCTGTAATATCAATTTTGAGTTGTGATAATCTTACTGCCGCTCGAATCTTGCTGAAATAATTTTCAAGATTGTTTATAAGATTACTTGCATTACTGTCATCAAACAAACCCAATCCCAGCTCCCCCACTCTTTCGGGTATTCTATCCTTAAAAAGCTTCAACCATGCAGGGTAAACAACTGACAGTGACGCTCCATGAGGAATATCGTAAATTACAGATAATACATGTCCAATTGCATGAACGCCCCAGTCCTGGCCTTGCTTGCCCCACACCGTCATACCATTAAGAGCGCATGTTGCAGCAAACATGACCTTTTCCCGTAACTTATAATTCTCAAGATCCTCCATAAGCTCAGGGCCGTATTCAAAAGCTTCTTTTATAATGCTGAAAATAAACTTATCGGTAAGCGTTGAATCACCTTTTCCAAAAAAAGCTTCCAATGCATGTGCTACCAGGTCAACAACACCATAGGCAGTATAGTCGGCCGGAACTGTTGTGGTATATGAGGGGTCCAAAAACGAATGCTTTGGAAACATCAGGTTATTCTTAAAGCCAACTTTTTTAAGTAATTTGTCACTTTGAATTACAGCATTTGCGTTCATCTCAGTACCGGTAGCGGCAAGAGTAAGCACCGACAGCAAAGGTATTGCCGACTGTGGCTTTTCTGCACCCGATACGAGATTCCATGCAGGTTTTTCGTATGGTATAGCTACACTTATTACTTTTGCACAATCTATAACACTGCCTCCACCAACAGCAACAATCATATCAACATTCTCCTTGCGGCCTAGTTCAGCAGCTTTATCTGCATCTTCAATTACCGGGTTTGACTTTATACCGCTATACTCCACAACCTTTACCCCGGCTTCTTTTAAGCTTTTAACTGTATCATCATAAGCACCACTGTGCTTTACCGAACCCTTGCCATAAACCAGGAGTGCTTTAGAACCATATTTTAAAGCCGATTTACCGGCATTTTCAGCAACCCCCTTACCAAAATGAAGCTTAACAGGATTGTACATTACAAAGTTTTCCATAATAAAAATAGATTTATTATCATCATTTGAATTATTTAAAACAAATATAATCTTATAAAAAGCTCAAAAAAACAAAATATTTAAGAGTTTTCTGTAATTATTTAAAATAATGGTCGAACAACCTGTTGAATAATCAGGAATATTACCAAAATAAATGTTTTTTAAAGATCTAAAGATACACTTATCATCTCTATTAAAAGCTTACTGCAAATGAATGTCTTTAAGAGTTTTATACTTTTGTGCTTAAAAAAGTTTT
>SLSZ01000039.1 GCA_007130125.1 Bacteroidales bacterium | reverse complement strand
CCTTCAATAAGCAGGTAAGCCCTGTCGGTTATCGACAAAGTTTCATGTACGTTGTGGTCGGTAATAAGAATGCCTATATTTTTTTCTTTCAATTTTGATACTATGCTTTGAATATCTTCAACGGCAATCGGATCAACACCTGCGAAAGGTTCGTCGAGCAGGAAGAATTTCGGATCAACAGCCAGTGAGCGTGCAATTTCGCACCGTCTTCTTTCCCCACCGCTCAATGTAATGCCTTTGCTTTTTCTAACCTGGTGCAGTCCAAACTCATCAATAAGGCTTTCAAGCTTTTCTTTTTGTTCGGTTTTAGTTTTATCTGTGAATTCAAGTACAGCTTTAATGTTGTCTTCTACCGAAAGATGTCTAAAAATGCTTGCTTCTTGTGCAAGATATCCTATACCCCTTTGAGCTCTTTTGTACATAGGCTCTTTAGTTATGTTTTCTTTTTCAAGGAATATTTCACCGGAATTGGGTTTTATGAGCCCCACTATCATATAAAACGTTGTTGTTTTGCCTGCACCGTTGGGGCCAAGCAATCCAACAATTTCTCCCTGTTCAACTTCAACTGAGACGCTGTTTACAACCGTACGGTTTTTGTATTTTTTTACCAGATCTTTAGTATATAACCTCATGGAATTATTTTAATTATATAATTTTAAAGCCCGTGATAAACGGGGTGGTCTTTAGACAAAAATATTAAACTTCACTGAACAACAACTGTTTGTTTAGTTATTAAATGATTCCTTCGTTTATAATATCGTGCAGATGAACTACTCCGATATATTCGCCGTTATCCATAACAAGCAGTTGTGTTATATTATGTTGCCTCATAATCTGTAGTGCATCAATAGCAAGGGTATTTTTTTCAATTGTTTTTGGGTTTTTAGTCATAATATCTTTTGCTTTGATGTTGGTTACATTACCGGTTTTTTGCAACATTCTTCTAAGGTCGCCATCAGTAATAATGCCGGTTATTTTTTGATTTTCTTTTACTGCAGTAGCACCCAGTCTTTTTCCGGATATTTCCATAATTACTGTACTCAGGTCTGCGTCGGCATTTACTTGTGGCAGTTCATTGTTGATGTAGAGGTCGGAGGCTTTCAGGTAAAGTTGTTTTCCGAGTGAACCTCCCGGGTGATATCTTGCAAAATCTTTTTTTGTAAATCCCCGGGATTGTATAAGTGCAATAGCCAGGGTATCCCCCATTACCAGCTGAGCTGTGGTGCTGGCGGTAGGGGCAAGGTTTCCTGTACCGGCTTCTTCATCAACAGTAGTTTTGAGAATAAGGTCAGCTTGCCTGGCCAGGTAGGAATCCATATTCCCGACCATTCCAATTAGGCAAGTTCCCAGGGTTTTCAACATTGGTAACAGGACTTTTATTTCAGGTGTGTTGCCGCTATTGCTTATACATATTATTACATCATCTTTTTGAATGATCCCAAGATCGCCATGTATGGCGTCGCCGGCATGCATAAAGATAGCCGGTGTGCCCGTAGAATTAAGTGTTGCAACAATTTTGCTTGCAATAATAGCGCTTTTACCTATGCCTGTTATAACTACCCTGCCTTTACTGTTATAAATAGTTTCAACGCATTTGACAAAACCATCATCAATAAAATTCTTAAGATTTTTAATAGACTTTGCCTCTGAATCTATTGTTTCAAGTGCTGTTTTTATTATGTCTTCTTTTTGTTTCACCTTAAATGATTATTTTTGTTAGTTTTAATATTAACGGGCGGTTGATAAATATTTTATAGGTTCGAACCTTTAATTATCTAAGAATTAACAATTAAGCTAATGTACTTCTGATTCGATTAGCTGAAATAATATTTGTTTTTAAGTTTAATTTTATTAAATTTACCCTACAAAATTATTGAAAATATTAACAATACAGGTGAATGGAAATTAAAAGTGAAGTATCCTTAAAAGATTTACTTAAAGACATATTTGGATATAGCAAGTTTAAAGGCGATCAGGAAGCAATAATAAAAAATCTCTTAGCAGGCAAAGATACATTCGTAGTTATGCCCACGGGCGGTGGAAAATCTATGTGTTTCCAATTGCCGGCTTTGATAAGTGAAGGAACAGCGATAGTTGTATCACCCCTGATCTCATTGATGAAAAACCAGGTTGATGCATTGCGCAATTTTGCCGATTATGATGGCATTGCACATGTTTTAAATTCTTCTCTTACTAAAAGTGAAATACAACAGGTAAAAAGTGATTTGTTATCAGGCATAACAAAGCTACTTTACGTAGCGCCGGAATCTTTGACTAAAGACGAAAACGTTATGTTCCTGCAAGAATTAAATATTTCGTTTTTTGCTATTGATGAAGCTCATTGTATTTCCGAGTGGGGCCATGATTTTCGGCCGGAATACAGAAGGTTGCGTACCATTTTTGAAATGATGGGCGAAAAGATACCCGTAATAGCTCTTACAGCTACAGCAACGCCTAAAGTTCAGAATGACATTTTGAAAAACCTGAACATGACAGGCGCAACAATTTTTAAATCTTCTTTTAACCGAGCTAACTTATATTATGAAATAAGGCCAAAAACACAAAATGTAATCAAGGATATTATTCGTTACATCAAACAGAACCCCGGTAAATCAGGGATAGTATATTGTTTAAGCCGGAAAAAGGTTGAAGAACTGGCTGAAACCTTGCAGGTTAATGGCGTTAGAGCATTGCCGTATCATGCAGGCCTTGAATCGGCAGTAAGAGTTAAAAACCAGGATAAGTTCCTAATGGAGGATGTAGATGTAATAGTCGCTACCATTGCTTTTGGTATGGGTATAGATAAACCGGATGTGAGATACGTAATTCATCATGATATCCCCAAAAGCCTTGAAGCTTATTACCAGGAGACAGGAAGAGTTGGCCGGGATGGCGGAGAAGGTATTTGCCTTGCATTTTATAGTTATGATGATATACAGAAAATGGAGAAGTTCCTCAAAGGCAAACCTGTTGCTGAACAGGAAATTGGTACACAGCTTTTACTTGAAACAGTGGCTTATTCCGAAACTTCTCTTTGCAGAAGAAAAGTTCTTTTGCACTATTTTGGAGAAGATTATCATGTTGAAAATTGCAGTACCTGCGATAATTGTAATTTTCCTAAACAAAAGTTTGAAGGAAAAGAATATATTTGCCAAATGTTAGAAACAATTCTGGCTGTTAGAGAATTGTTTAAAGCTAAACACGTAATAAACGTTATTATGGGTAAAAACACAGGTACCATTAAATCTTACAAGCACAATAAGCTGGAGGTATTCGGCAAGGGAGCCGACCATGATGAAAGGTTTTGGAGTGCAGTAATACGCCAAAGCCTTATTAACAGACTCATTGAGAAGGATATTGATAATTATGGTACTTTAAAGGTTACCGAAGAAGGGAAACAGTATCTGGATGACCCCAAAAGTATTAAAATTAGCAAAGATCATGATTATGATAATCCTGAGGAAGATGGAAGCATAATTGGTTCAGGAGGAGCTACCAAAACAAGTGCTACTGACAAAGTTTTGTTTGCATTGCTAAAAGATCTGCGCAAAGAAATTGCAAAGAAAAATAACCTTCCGCCATTTGTTATCTTTCAAGATCCTTCACTTGAAGACATGGCAATACAGTATCCTGTAAGCCTGGACGAGCTAAAACAAATTACCGGGGTGGGAAGCGGTAAAGCAATGAGATTTGGAAAGCCTTTCGTTGAGTTGATCAGTAAATATGTTGAAGAGAATGAAATTGAAAGACCCGTTGATATGGTCGTAAAGTCCGTACCATCAAAATCGGGCTTGAAAATATATATAATTCAAAATATCGACAGGAAAATATCATTGGATGATATAGCTGCCGCAAAAGGCCTGGAGCTTGAAGAACTGATTGCCGAAATTGAAAGCATCGTTGCTTCAGGTACGAAACTGGACCTGAGCTACTATATTAATCAACTATTGGACGAAGATAAGCAGGAAGAAGTTTTTGATTACTTCAGAACAGCTGAAACAGATTCCTATGAAGCCGCAATTGAAGAACTTGGAGAAAACGAATATAGCACGGAAGAAATTCGCTTGATGCGTATTAAATTTTTATCTGAAATGGGTAATTAATAGTGGCTTTTAAAACAATGATTTTTTATAGTTTTTATTAAACAACAATACTTTAATTGTATTGG
>SLSZ01000187.1 GCA_007130125.1 Bacteroidales bacterium | reverse complement strand
GATAGGAGCTGACAGCAGAATTGGCCTGAAGTTTCTTAAAGCTTCGGTGGGTTTTGGCGGAAGCTGTTTTCAAAAAGATATTTTAAACCTGGTATACCTCTGTGAATACTTTGGATTACCGGAAGTAGCTGAATACTGGGACCAGGTGATCAAAATCAATGATTATCAGAAGCAGC
The DNA here is from genome assembly GCA_007130125.1 of Bacteroidales bacterium. Classification (GTDB taxonomy): domain Bacteria; phylum Bacteroidota; class Bacteroidia; order Bacteroidales; family UBA7960; genus PUKZ01. The sequence continues at coordinate 15,063 of SLSZ01000187.1, read as the reverse complement.
GGTTTGCACTTAAAATTATCAATGCTCTTTTTAATACGGTTTCCGGGAAAAAGATTACCCTGCTGGGCTGGGCTTTTAAAAAAGACACAAATGATACCCGCGAGTCAGCTGCCATATATGTTGCCGACCATCTGCTTAATGATCATGCCGCAATACACGTGTATGACCCACGTGTAGCAACAGAGAGAATGTATGATGATCTTAACAACCTTGGATCCAGAACACCTGAGGATAACCGGGAAATGCTTACCGTACATAAAACTCCGTATGACGCCTGCAAAGATGCTCATGCTATTGCCGTTATTACCGAGTGGGATGAGTTTAAGGAGCTTGATTGGAAGAAGGTTTATGAAAATATGAAGAAACCGGCATTTCTTTTTGACGGTCGCAACATACTTGATCATAAAGAATTGCGAAAGATAGGATTTAAGGTTTTTGCTATAGGTAAAAGCTAACAATAAACATAACTGTTAATTAACTGCGAATACAGGTATAACCCGGCTTGACTGTTTAATAGTTTGTATTCAGGCTTTTCAGAATCAAATAAGCATAAAAAGGTATAATGCCTTGATCTTATTGAGGGCTTGAAAAGACAGTTGAAAAGTGGTATGTTTTTTGTTAATAATACAGAACAAACAATAACAATTGTTATTTGTTAATATTTTTGAGTGCTTTATTTGTATATTAGCTTGTTTTATTGAAATAATTAAAAAATAATATTATGAGAAAACTTCTTACTTTAATAATAATGTCTGCTTTAGTTACTGTTGTGGTTGCACAACGTTCTACAACTGATTATCAAAGAGTATTTGACATAAAAACTTTCGAAACAGATCATTTGAATTTTAAGGAAAACGATGATTTGTTTTGGCTATATCCGGGCAACTGGGAAAATGCCGAAGAAGCAGCAACTTACAGGTGGACAGATGACTACGGTAGCCATGAAGGGTATATTTTTGGCACTAATATGTATAATGATAAGGCCTATGGCCAGATCTTCGAAATTGATGACTTGTACTATATTCATGGAGCCGTATTTTGGATAGGGGAGAGATATGGTGAAGAAGGAGAAGTGGTTTTTACTGTCTGGGATTTTGACGATGGCACGGTATTGCCGGAATTGGGCTCAAAATCGGTATCAATGGCTGATATAGTTGCTTCAGATTTTTTGGACGAAGCTTTTTATGTTGTGTTTGATGAACCTATAAAGGTTATTTCTGATTTTATGATAGGTGCTGATTTAAGTGGACTTAATCAGTTTGAGGCAAATGAATATGGTATTGGTAATGTTTCATCAGTAGACGGAGAGGGTGCAAATGCTGGCCTGGCATGGATCCTGGAAGGTGGAGAAGAAGGTTGGGGGTCTATATTGGATTACAATTTGGACGTTGATATAGCGATTTTTCCGCTGGTTGATTATGTCTCGCACGAAGTTTCATTTGTTGTTGATATGGCTGATGTGGTTACTGACAAGGGAGTAGTGTTTGATCCGGAATCACATGATGTTTATATATCCGGAACTTTTGCCGATTGGGCAAAGCCCGGAGAAGATGAGGCTTACATGTTGGAGCCGGATATTGTTAAGCATAAAAACAAAGGAGAATTAATATATTATATTACTCTTGATAATATTAAAGAGGGTGAACATAATTACAAATACTTCATTGTAGAAGATGAGCCTACATGGGATTTGGGTGAATGGGGAGATGAACACCCTGACCGTACAATAATGGTGGCGGATGATTTGGTAATGAATGATATATTTGGTGTTTTTCCGCCTTTTGTTAATCCTACTGAAGCCAATTTTGATTTACGCAACCCTGCCGATGTTGAAACTACAATAACATGGAGTGAGGCTAACTCAGTTAGTGAAATAACTCTCGATGGGGATCTGATAAATGAAACGAATGATTATACTATTACTGATATTGATATTGATTCATCAACCCTGAAGGTTAATAAGGATGTTTTCTCAGTAGGAGAGCATAGAGACAGCTATGTGTTTAAGATTCATTTTGATGTGGGTAGTATGGCGGTATTCAAAGTAAATATTGTTGATACTGAAGTTAGCGTTGAAGAGCCGGTATCTGTTGCCAGTGGTAGTATAAAGGTTTATCCTAACCCGGTCAGGGATATACTTAACATTGACTATAGCGGACAGATAAATGAAATACGCTTGTTTGATATTTCGGGAAGAATGGTGTTGAACAAAACTGTTAACTCAGCTAACACATCTGTTAATGTCTCTGAAATGAACCACGGTATTTATATTCTTCAGGCAATTACATCTCAAGGAGTTTATAGCCGTAAGGTTCAAATATCAAGATAGATTTAGTTTGGAGGTATTGCAAAGCAAACGTGCTAACGGAATTGTACTAATCAACAACTTGATTTGTAATGATTTTGGTCTGATCCGGCTAATAACCTTGCTTTAATTTTCCCTCATGACATAATCATCATATTCGATTTCGAATCTGAGCTTATGTTTTGACTCTTCAATGGCCAGACTTTGAAAGACTTTTTTAAGTTCAGGATTATCGGTACGCTGTTCGAGCTTCGTATATAACTTGTAAGCCGCTTTTTCTTTTTTCATGGCCAAGATTAGTGCATCAGCATAGCTCATGTCGGGAGATGGGTCAGTTTTAACAACATAGTCTGCAATTTTAAGGTCAGCTATTTGCTCTTGTTGCATCTCAAATACTCCTTCATCTTTTATTTTTTGCAATCTTGCTTTATGGCCGACTTCTTCTTTAGCGAACTGAAGGAACGTTTCTTTTATCTCAGGATTGTTAGACTGAGAAGCAAGAGCTGTATAAAAATCAACAGCTTCCTGCTCGGACTTCATAGCAAAATCAAGGATTTCGTTTACTGTTTTAAATTTTTCCATAATTATTTACTTTGTAAATCTTTCATTAAACTCCTGGTCAAATAGTTTTACAATGTGATCACAGCCGTGATCAAACATACGCCTATTGTTATCCTTTTCAGTATATATAAAAACTTTACTATTATTCATTTTCTCCTGAGTGTATCTAATTGAATCTGTAATTTCGTTAAAAATATCCTCAGGATTTTTAGCTTTTGTATTAACACCCGTAGCTTTTTGAAGATAAATCAATTGATCTATGCCAGACATTTCCAGTTTGCATTTTACTTCGGCCGGGAATTGCTGAATATATCTTTGGGTGTTTGTAAAACTCCCTCCTGTTTCAAATGGCAGTGAGGCAGGTAATATCAGGTCGGCCTTACCTGCAGTTTCTGATTGGAGATAATCTTGCACCACAACAAATTCAGCATTGTTTATCATCTTTTTTACTGACTCTTTTGAAACTGCGCAACCAACAGGGTCTTCACCAAAGATGAACAGGTTCTTTATTTTGCCTTGTTGCAACAGGTCTTGCAGTTGCTGTGAATTATTTGAACCGTTCCCGGCTTTAGATTTTTTGACTGGAGCCATTAGTTCAGCCATATCTATTATACCCTGGGAATTGTTTTTTTCTTTTAGTGAGACAATTCCGGATGCTGTTTTCCCTAATTTCCCTGTTAGCATAGCCAGGTTTCTTATTTCTGTGCAAACATTAGCTGACAGGTGTTTTTCGCTGAATATTAATATGGCTTTGCTCTCTTTTAGGTATTTATTGCAAAAATCTTTCACTTCTTCGTTGCTGCTTCCTGCCAGTTGAAGCAGTTTTTCGTAGTTTTCCGGGGATATTTTTTTGCAATAATTATCAAATCCCTCGCATTTTTCTGCATAAACTTTATTATAGAGTTTATTGCTGACCAAATAATAGTTAACTGCTTTAACAAAGTGATAATAAGATTTTATAGTATGAATTTTTGAAGCTTTATGAGCCATTCTGTTGTTGTCTTGAGTTGTAATAAGCTCAATAGGTATATTGTTCAGAAATGACTTGTTATACACTTCAAAACCTAACACACCATTTTCATAGTTTAATTCTGAGCCAATCAAATAAATCCGGCCTGCATCTTTTATTTGATCGAATGGTGTATTATCCTTGCTGTTGTTAAAGTATCCGTCCTCTTTGTCTAAATAATGAAAGCTTCCCAAGTTTGCAGTATTGACGCCCTCTTTAACCAGCTTGTGTATTAAATAAAGCTCTTCGTTTGTAAGTCTTGCTCCTGCGAAGAATGCGTTTTCTTCAGGCTTTGAATTCTTGATTTTTTCTATAATAAGTTCAAGCGCTTCTTCAAATGACACCTGGCTAAAACGTTTGCTTTTTTTCAAAAGAGGTTTAGTAATTCTCTGTTCATTATTAAGGTATTTGTATCCAAACCTTGCATAGCGGCAAATGTTGCCGGTTTTATTAACTAACCCCGGGCTTCCTTCAACCCTGTTGTAGAATAATGACTTATGATGTAGTGTCATTTGACAACCTATTGAACAATAATTGCAAATAGTATCAAATGTGTCATTTTGCACCGGTCCGGGTTTAAAAGGCACGTTTTCGACAATTGCTCCTGTTGGGCATGCAGAAATGCACATTCCACATGATTCACAGTTAGTTTCTGTTAACTTTTCTTCCATGCTGGGGGCTATATGTGTTTCAAAGCCTCTGTTGACGAAGCCCAGAGCATTTGCTCCGACCACTTCGCTACATATCCTGACACATCTGCCACACAGCACACATTTATTATTATCAATTTCAATATAGGGGTGTGCAAAGTCAATCAAATGTTCTTTAAAATCACCATTAAAAGTTTGTTGGCCGGCCTTATATTGTGTGGCATATTTTTTAAGGTCGCAATAATAGAGTTCAGAACATCCACATTCAATGCAACGCTGGGTTTCCGTTAGTGCATCTTCATCAGAATAGCCCAGTTCAACCTCGTTGAAATTTCGCCGGTCTTTAGGGTTTAAAGTGGGCATTTCCTTTCGCTTCTGGTTTTTAAACTTATCTACATAATCTTCTTTTGTTTGTTCTTTGAAGTTATCTTTTTTACTTAAAAACTCAAAAGGCATGGGAGTGATCTCTTCTTTATTCAAATAATGGTTACAGCTTTTTGCGGCTATTCTTCCTTGTGCGATTGCTTCTATGAGAGTTGCCGGGCCTGTAACTCCGTCGCCACAGGCAAAAACTGACTTGATGGAAGATTGCAGTGTGTCAGGGTTTGCATCTATGTCACCCCACTTGTTGAGTTTAAGTTCGGTATTTGAGTGTTTATTGATGTCATCGATGAAGTTTACAACAGTTTTTTGACCTATGGCTGCGAGAATATAATCTACTTCAAAATCAAACTCTGAGTTGTCAATTTTTACAGGCCTGCGCCTCCCTGATGCATCTGGTTCTCCAAGCTTCATTTTGACGCATGTTAATGATTTCACGTTTCCGTTTTTGTCTTTATTGACTTTTGCCGGAGCTGTAAGAAATTGATATTTTATACCCTCAAGTTTTGATTCATGTATTTCAATTGGGTTTGCCGGCATTTCTTTTTCGGTACGCCTGTAAAGAACGGTAACTTCATCGGATCCGCAACGCATAGCTGTACGGCAGCAGTCCATCGCTGTATTGCCTCCACCGATAACAGCTACTTTTTTACCAGTGAAGTCAAATTTTTTGCCTGTCATTTCCATATTTCTCAAAAATTCTATTCCTGAGAAGATATTGCCTGCATCATCGTTTTCACAGCCGATACCTGTTCCTTTTTGCGAGCCTATTGCTAATATTACGCTATTAAAGGAGTCTTTCAGTTCTTTATAGCTTAAGTTTTCGCCAAGCTTTTTGTTGTAATGTATTTTCACTCCCAGCTTGGTAATAGCTTCCACTTCTTTGTCAATAATATCATTTGGCAGCCGGTACGGTGGTATTCCGTAGCGAAGCATTCCCCCTGGGTGTGGGTTAGCTTCAAATATTTCAACCTGGTGTCCTTCTATTGCAAGGAAGTGTGCTGCAGTGAGGCCACCTGGCCCGGCTCCAATGATAGCAGCTTTTTTGCCTGTAGCAGGTTTAACTTTTGGGAAATATTGGTTTTCTGATTGCAAGTCTTTGTCAGTGGTGTATCTTTTCAGGTAGTCAATACCCACACCAACTTCTTCAACCAGGTTTCTGCGGCATGCAACTTCGCAAGGCCTTACACACACTCTTCCGCAGATAGCCGGCAAGGGGTTTGTTTTTTTTATTAAACCTACAGCTTCACGATACATCCCCTGGCTAATAAGTGCTATATACCCCTGGACATCAACGCCGGCAGGACATTCTTGACGACATGGAGCAACACAGTCGGCATAGTGATTGCTGGCAAGCAGTTCTAATGCAAAACGCCTGGAGGTTACTATACGTTCATTATCAGTATTGATATTCATTCCTTCCTTGATATGTGTTGAACATGCCGGTTGAAGTCCCCGCATGCCTTCAACTTCCACTACGCATAAATAACATGATGAGAAAGGTTCCAGCCTTGGGTCGTTACATAATGTCGGAATTTCTATACCGTGTCTTTCAGCAAGTTGAAGTATGGTTTCTCCCTGGCGACCCTCTACGATTTTTTCGTTTAATACTATGTTTACTTTGGTCATCTGTTTTCTTTTTTTATGATCCTAATGATAAAAACTTATAAAAACCTTTTAACTAAGCTTAATTGCATCAAAATTGCATTTTGTAAAGCATAAGCCGCATTTGGTGCAAATATCCTGGTGTATGAAGTGCACTTTCTTCTTTTCTCCTTCAATGGCGTCTACCGGGCAACCTTTGGCACAAACCATGCATCCTGTGCATTTCTCAGGTATAACTTCATAAGTAAGCAGTTTCTTGCAGCTTATTGCAGGGCATTTTTTATCTCTGATATGAGCTTCGTACTCATCTTTGAAATATTTTATAGTTGTGAGTACGGGGTTTGGCGCGGTTTGTCCCAAGCCACACAGTGAAGCATCTTTTATGGTTGCGGCAAGATCCTCAAGCAATTCTATATCACCTTCTTCACCCTCACCTTCTGTTATTCTTGTAAGTATCTCAAGCATTCTTTTGGTTCCGATTCGGCAGAAAGTACATTTGCCGCACGATTCTTTTTGTGTGAAATCCAGGAAGAATTTAGCAATATCAACCACACAAGTTGATTCATCCATTACGACCATACCTCCTGAGCCCATTATTGCTCCCGTAGCGTTTACCGATTCGTAATCCACTTTAGTGTGCGCCAGGTATTCCGGTATACAGCCTCCAGATGGTCCCCCAAGCTGAACAGCTTTAAACTTTTTGTTATCAACAATACCACCGCCGAGTTTATATATAATATCTTTGATAGTTATTCCCATTGGTACCTCAACAAGTCCGCCGTGATTTATTTTACCTGCAAGTGCAAAAACCTTTGTTCCTTTACTTTTTTCCGTACCATATTGGGCATACTTATCACTGCCGTTAAAAATGATCCATGGGATATTAGCAAAAGTTTCCACGTTGTTTATATTTGTGGGGTTTTTCCAAAGGCCTTTTTCAGCGGGGAAGGGAGGTCTTCTGCGCGGCATTCCCCGTTGTCCTTCTATTGATGCAATCAGTGCTGTTTCTTCACCGCATACAAAGGCCCCTGCGCCATCTTTAATATGGATTTGGAAATCGAATCCATTAATACCGAATATATTTTTCCCGAGATAACCTTTCTCTTTTGCTTGATCAATAGCGATGTTGAGTCGTTTGATTGCAAGGGGATATTCGGCTCTGCAATATATATAACCTTCGCTGGCACCAATAGCATATCCGCAAATTATCATCCCTTCGAGGATACTATGCGGGTCGCCTTCAATAATTGACCTGTCCATAAAAGCCCCGGGATCACCCTCATCGGCATTACAGATAACATATTTCTTGTCTGACTCATAGCCTTTGGCAAACTTCCACTTCATGCCTGTAGGGAAGCCTCCGCCACCCCGGCCTCTTATGCCCGAATCCATGACTGTTTTAATTACCTGATCCGGATTTATGGATTCGCTGCTTATTTTTTTTATTGCATCGTAGCCATTATTTGACTCATACTCTTCAATGGATTCGGGGTCAATATGGCCGCAGTTGCGCAAGGCTATCTTTACCTGTTCTTTAAAAAACTCTTCATCCAGACCATCTTGCTTGCTTGATGAAACAATATATTCTGGTATTGGAGAATAGTTTTTGATGTGCTTTTCAATAATCTCATCTACACGCTTCAGATCAACGCTGCCATAGATGTAAGCCCCGGTATCATCAACAACCTCCACAAGGGGTTCACGGTAGCACATGCCTATGCAGCTTGTCTTTTTTATTTTAAAGTCAAGCTTATCGGCTTCCTTGATGCGTTTAAACTCTTCAAACGTTTTTCCTGCGCCTGCGGCAAGACCACAAGAACCTAAACCTACTATTACTGTTGTGTTGTTCATTGCTTTTGATTTTTCTTTAAACTGAAGAATAAGGCTTTTAATTTTTAATTACCAAGGGATTATTTTTTATCAATTCTGGTTTTTTCTACGGACCTCTTTGATTATTTTGAGAGCTTTTTTTGGATCGAGTTTGCCGTAAGTTTCATCATCTATCATCATAACCGGTGCTAAGGAGCAACATCCCAGGCAGGCAACTGTTTCTAATGTAAACAGTCCGTCTTCTGTAGTTTCTCCGTCTTCTATTTCAAGGTGGTCAAGCAAGGCATCGGTAATAGCAGATACGTTTTGCACATGACAGGCTGTTCCATGACATACTTTTATCATGTATTTACCTACCGGCTGAAGCCGGAATTGAGCATAAAAGGTAGCTACCCCATACAATTCATTAAGGTTAAGGCCCAAATCTTTGCTTAGCTTAACAAATGCTGAGTAAGGAATGTATCCGTATAGAGCCTGTGTGCCTTGTAATAATGGGATTAAATTGCCCTGTTTGTTGCGAAATTTTTCTATTAATGGGTCCATTAGGGAAAGGTCTACCTCTGAAGTGCTATACTTTAGAGTTTTAGATTGGTGTAACCGTTTAACTCTCATGACATGAAATGTTTTAATATATTAATCGCCCGCAATGTAGTAAATTTTTTAAAAAAAGATAATTTTTAAAAAAAAGTGTTTTTTTCATTAAAAAATTTGGATAATTAAAAAAATTTTTTATGAAAAGGGTTGTAAATGGGTTATAATCTACTCGTATGGCAACCATGTTTGCGATCTTCCCAGCAGGCTAAAACCCATGTATCCTCTAACTACAAGTTTGCCATTTTTTAAGCGGATCTTGCAACTGTATTCGTTGCCGGTTTCGGGGTCAAGGATTTTTCCGCCACTATATTCGGATCCTTTTTTTGTAAGTTCATTAATAATTACCATCCCCAGGATTGGTTGGTTGTATCGCGGGTCATCTTTGCTGCATTCGGTGCATCTTGGGTTCGGGTCTTCTCCGGGTTCCGGGAATATTTTTACGACTTTACCATAATATTTCCCATCATTACCTTGATAAATTTCAATTACCGACCTGGCTTTTCCTGTATTATCATCAATGGTTTTCCATTTTCCGGTTATATCCTGGGATTTTACCGAAGATAAACATAGAAACAAAAGAAAGAAAGATGTTGTAATGTGATATGTGATTCGCATAATAAAAAATTTGATTATGAAGTTTTACTTTCAGAACTAAAGGAACACGTTTTTAAAAATATGTTTCCTGCTGATTTTGCAGACTTTCGTGGAAAACAGAATGAAACTTGTTGGTCAAATATAGAAAAATTAAAGGCACGCAATGGTGTAAAAACACAATATGAATCAAAGATCATTTATTTGAATTTTGTTATTTCAGAAGCAGAAATATTTATTTTAAGAAGTAGTTTATTAAAAAATAAAGTTATTAAACACATAACCCATTGTCTTTTAATGTTTTTTGTGCAACCGGCTGGTTTTCAAATTGATCTGGTTTTTTTATTGTTTGGCAGCACTTTTAGCATTGTTAATAAAAAAATTTGAAGATATTTGATTTATTGTTGAATCAAATGTATATTTTTGGACTATGGATTCGGGAGAAAATAAAACAAAACAGTCAGGCTTACAAAGAAAGCGTAAAAATTTACCTTTGGTAGACTATCTGGATCACGGTCGTGTGCCTCCGCAGGCATCTGATCTTGAAGAAGCCGTATTGGGTGCGATGATGCTTGAGCAGAATGCACTTACCAATGTTATTGATATTCTTAAGCCTGGGGCTTTTTATAAGGAAGCCCACCAAAAGATTTTTGGTGCAATACATGATTTATTTTCCGATTCACAGCCTGTAGATATACTTACTGTCACCCAGGAGCTACAAAAGCGAGGAGAGCTTGATATGGCGGGTGGCAGTTACTATATTTCACAACTTACCAATAGGGTTGCTTCAGCAGCGAACGTTGAATATCATGCCAGGATCATTCTTGAAAAATATTTACAAAGGGAGTTAATTCGTATATCCTCCGATATAATCAAGGATTCTTATGAAGATTCAATGGATGTGTTTGATATTTTGGACAAAGCAGAGAAAGATCTTTTTGCAGTCAGTGAGACTAACCTTAGGAGAAGCTATGATGATATGCCTTCTTTGGTAAGGGAAGCTGTACAGCAAATTGAAAAGGCGCGTTTGCAGGAAAGTCATATAAGTGGTGTTCCTAGTGGTTTTACTGCATTGGACAGGGTTACTGCCGGTTGGCAAAAGTCTGATTTGATAATACTTGCAGCTCGTCCCGGCATGGGCAAAACTTCGTTTGTTCTTTCTATGGCGCGTAATATGACCGTTGATTTTAAGAAGCCGGTAGCTATGTTCAGTCTTGAGATGAGTGGTGTGCAGCTTGTTACGAGGCTTATAGCAAGTGAGACCCAACTTAGGTCTGACAGCCTGAGGCGTGGCGATTTGAAGGATTATGAATGGGAGCAACTTAATGCGCGTATAAATACTTTAACAGAATCCCCTTTGTATATTGACGATACCCCGGCATTATCTATTTTTGAGCTTAGAGCTAAATGCAGGCGATTGAAAGCAAGACACGATGTTCAACTTATAATTGTTGACTACCTGCAGCTTATGTCGGCAGGAAATGATAACCGGGGCAACCGGGAACAAGAAATAAGCAATATTTCAAGGTCAATGAAGAGCCTGGCTAAAGAACTGAGTGTGCCGGTAATTGCTATATCCCAATTGAGCCGGGCAGTTGAAACACGCGGAGGATCAAAAAGACCGATCCTTTCGGATTTAAGAGAATCAGGTGCTATTGAGCAGGATGCCGATATGGTATTGTTCATTTACCGACCTGAATATTACAAAATAATGGAGGACGAAGAGGGGAATTCAACCGAAGGACTGGCTGAATTAATAATTGCCAAGCATCGTAACGGATCGCTTGAAACAATACCTCTTAGGTTTATTGATAACTTTGCCAAGTTTACCGATTATGAATCTTCCGACTTCGGAGGAATGGAGCCTCTGAAACCTTCTGATAACTTTGAAGACACATCCGTAAAAACAGTTACTCTCCCGTCAAAAATGAATGATGACGATGAAGGTGCAGGCGATGGAGATGTGCCTTTCTGATTTTAACTTTATTTAAGCATCATCAGTGTTTCCAGGTAAATAAATTTATATATATTTGGAATAAGTGGCATTTATATTTGTGCCTGTCAACAAAACCTTTTAACTAAAAAAATGTTTATGAGAATAGCTGTTCTTGCTTTGGTGTTTTTCATTGCAGGTAATTTCTCTTTTGGTGCACACATACTTGTACCCATGGACAACTCCCAGCAAAATCATCTTAAGGCTTATGGGATAGCTTATCATGTTCTGACTTATGATGTTGAGGTTAGCTGGCTTTTGAATTATCGTGGTGGTAGTTTTATGTTTCCTCATCATCCTGAATTTGAGGAGGAGTGTCTTGTCAGGGGAGTTAGTTTTGATATTATTGCTGATGCGCAGGCATCTTCTCTTTTGGAATCGATTAGCAATCCGGATGTCAATAAGGAGGAGGTCAGGTTACATCAGGTTCCCCGCATAGCAGTTTATACCCCACCCAACAGTTTGCCCTGGGATGATGCTGTTACGCTTGCATTGACATACGCTGAGATTCCATATGATGAAGTTTATGATGAAGAGGTTTTGGCAGGAGTATTGCCAATGTATGACTGGCTTCATTTGCATCATGAAGATTTTACCGGCCAGTTCGGCAAGTTTTGGGCTGCATACAGGAACACAGAGTGGTATCAGGAAGATGTGAGGTTGGCTGAGGGGTTGGCCCGTAAACTAGGGTTCAACACCGTTCCTGATTTGAAACTTGCAGTGGCATTGAAAATTCAGGAGTTTGTGGCCGGTGGTGGCTATATGTTTGCAATGTGTTCGGCACCTGAAAGTATAGATATAACATTGGCAGCCCAAAATACCGATATTGTCCACGAAGTCTTTGATGGAAAGCCAATGGACCCCAATGCGCAAGATAAACTTGATTATTCAAACACGTTTGCTTTTACCGACTTTGAAATAGTCACAAACCCCTATGAATACGCAAAGTCAAGCATTGATGTGCCAAAAACCGGCAGAAATGAAAAAACAGACTTTTTTACGTTATTTGAATTTTCAGCTAAATGGGACCCCATACCTACAATGCTTACCCAAAACCATGAAACGGTTATTAAAGGATTTATGGGGCAGGTGACAGCTTTTAGAAAAGAATATATAAAGCCGACCGTAACTATATTAGGTGAAAACAGGTCAAAAAATGAAGCAAGATATATACATGGTACTTTTGGAAAGGGGACATTTACCTTTTATGGTGGCCATGATCCTGAAGATTACCGGCATTTTGTGGGCGACCCCCCAACTGATTTAAACCTATATCCTAATTCTCCCGGATACAGGCTGATACTTAACAATGTTTTGTTTCCTGCTGCCCGTCCTCAGAAAAGGAAAACCTGATAGGTTTAAGCACCCTTTGGCTTTTTTTTGACTTTTCTTTTGTATTCCAAAAAAGCATAGGGGTAAATATTTTTATCGTCAGGTTCATAATCAAACCTGTCGATTATTTCCCATTTTTTTGGATCAATATCTGGGAAAAAGGTGTCACCGTCAAAGTCTGCAAATATTCTTGTAAGGTATATTTTTTTTGTATAGTATGAATTTAAGGCTTGTTCGTATATTTCTGCTCCTCCTGCAACAAACACTTCTTTTTCATCTTTTACCATATTGAGAGCTTCTTTAAAAGAAGAGGCTTTTTGACAACCTTGTGTGTCAAGGTCTTTTTGTTTCGTGACTACAATAGTTTTTCTGCCGGGCAGTGGCTTACCAATTGACTGGAATGTTTTTCTGCCCATTATGAGTGTATGCCCCATAGTGATATTTTTAAACCTTTTCAAGTCTGCCGGCATATGCCAAATAAGTCGATTTTCATTACCTATAACTTTGTTGTTGGCAACGGCTGCTATTATTGATAGTTTCATTTGTATAATATGTGTTTAAAGTCCTGATATTTATTTAATGAATTAATTTTGTGCCGGGTGACGGGTGACGAGTAATCGGTAATTGATAACCATCCACTGAATAACTCAACACCTTCCATCAACCCATAAACAATCAACTCAACGACTATCTATTTAATAGGGTGAACGTTTTGTTAATAAGGGCTTCATATTGTTACGTTTATTTTTTAAAAGCTTTTCAAAATTAATATAATCCATAACCTGGATTCTGTTATACTAAAAAGGCCAAAGGTATAAAAAATAAAATTTCAGACTGCAATAGGTGCTTTAATATGGGGGTGAGGGTCATATTCTGAAAGAGAGAAGTCATTGTATTTAAAATCAAATATATTTTTCACATTTGGATTAATATTCATCATCGGTAGTTTTTTCGGACTTCTTTTTAATTGTTCTCTGGCTTGTTCGACATGGTTCAGATAGAGGTGAGCATCACCGAAAGTGTGGACAAACTCACCATACTTTAAATTGCATACCTGGGCTATCATCATTGTTAAAAGAGAATAAGAAGCTATATTAAATGGTACGCCCAGAAAGACATCTGCACTACGTTGATATAATTGGCAAGATAATTTGCCATTGCTAACATAAAACTGAAACAGTACGTGACAAGGGGGCAAAGCCATTTGTTCAATTTGTCCTGCATTCCATGCATTTACGATAAGTCTTCTGCTGTCGGGATTTTTCTTTATCTGATCAACAACCTGGGATATCTGGTCAATTGTTTTATTTTCGGCCTTCCAGCTTCTCCACTGTGCACCATAAACCGGGCCAAGGTTGCCATTTTCATCAGCCCATTCGTTCCAAATAGAGACTCCGTTGTCATTCAAATATTTTATGTTGGTGTCTCCATTTAAGAACCATAGCAGTTCATATATTATTGAACGTAAATGAAGTTTTTTGGTGGTCAATGCAGGGAAACCTTTTTCAAGGTCAAAGCGCATTTGATAGCCGAAAACGCTAAGAGTTCCGGTGCCTGTGCGGTCTTGTTTTTTTGTCCCGTTCTCAAGGATATGAGACATTAAATCCAGGTATTGCTTCATGTAGCTGCTGTTGATTTATGATTTTACGATCAGTTGTTGAAATAGCGATTAAATGTATGCATTATAAAATGAAGTTGTTTGTAAAAAGTAGATGGTTAAAAGTTTGCAGTTTTTGGCCAACATTTTAAACGCATATAATTTTCACCAGTCCATTATAAATCATATAAATGTTTATAACTTAACAGTTTTAAGATAACATACAATTTAGAATAGCATTCCGACAATTGTTGCTGAAAACAACGATGCTATACTTCCTCCGATCAATGCTTTTATACCAAATCTTGATAATTGGGTTCTTTGGTTGGGTGCCAGTGACCCTATACCTCCAATTTGTATTCCAATTGAGGCAAAATTTGCGAACCCACATAGCATGTAAGTTGCCATGACTATTGATTTTTCTGACGCAAACATTTCAGCATCTTTAAGTTCGGCCAGACTAATATATCCTATAAATTCACTCATAACTATTTTTTCACCCAATAGCTGGCCGACAAGGGCCATGTCCTGTGGGTTTACGCCTACACTCCAAACGAGTGGTGCAAAAATATAACCTAATATGAACTGCAGGCTTAGCCCTTCATACTGGCCATT
>SLSZ01000076.1 GCA_007130125.1 Bacteroidales bacterium | reverse complement strand
CTGAAATTATCTTCAATTCTATCGCTATTTAACTTCTACGAGGTGTTTGTGAATTTAAAACTTGCTAATCAGATAATTTAACCCTGGTAGAAAACAAACCCTATATATAAGAATTATCCGTAAAATGCTGCAAGCGCCCTGTAAGCCCTTGTAGAGGGCAAAAATCGATAGAAAAGAAATACCAAATATTATACCAGCGCCCCGATAGGGGTGCAATAATAATTGACGCAATAATATTAATCAAAACAGAATCTCCATAAAATTTAAAATTCTACAGATTTTAGACATATCATTGACAGGTAAATCATCTGTTTATGAGCTATTTAAAAACACTAATTACCAATACATCAAAGCGCATTTTGCAACAAGCTGTTCCTTAGGTTAACTAAAGTGGACAGCAATGTATTTATAACAATAATTACTGTTATGAAATTCATTATGTTTTAAAGAGTGCAAAATTATACTTTTTTATTCAAATACAACAACCAAATGATAACTGTAATCATATAAATTGCTAAACTTTTTATGTAAAATAAATTAATGTTTTAGCATTGACAAATGAAAAAAAATCTTAAATTCGAAATCTGAATCCAAAAATATATTTCAATAATTTTTAATATCTAAAGGAATGTAGCATACTTTTTGTGCTTTTATATTAAATATTGACACACTATTTATTTTATTAAGATAAATTTTTTTATGAAAAAGTTTTTACATTATTTAGTTTTTGCAGGAGTTATATTTTTTTCATCACCACTCCTGTTTGCTCAAACATCTACTCCTCCTTCAGGTAACGGCACATCAGTCAGCCCATACCTGGTAGAATCATTGGAGAATCTTTATTGGATTTCACAAAACAGTCAACACTGGGATAAATATTATTTACAAACTGAAAATATAGATGCTTCCGCAACCCAATTTTGGAATGCTGGCGAGGGCTGGGAGCCTATTGGAAATAGTGATGCAAAATTTACAGGCAATTATGACGGAGGTGGTAATATAATTAAAAACCTCTATATTAATCGCCCGGAACCGGAAGATCACCCTGTTAATTGGTACCAGGCATTATTCGGTTACATTGAAGATGCAACCATTACCAACCTTGGAGTAATTGATGCTGATATTACAGGATATTATTATGTTGCAGCACTTGTTGGCAGAAATGATAACAGTTCGATCAACAAATGCTTCACCTCGGGGATTATAACAGGAGATTGGAATATAGGCGGACTTTCAGGAGGTTCTTTTGACGAAAGTATAATAGAAAAATGCTACAGTACCGGAGAAATATATGGCATCCGGTATGTTGGTGGGCTTGTGGGATACAACAACGCCACACTAAACAATAGTTACAGCAATGTCAACAGCTTTGAAAGTGTATATTATTATAGTGGCGGTCTGGTTGGAATAAATCACAATTACGGTATCATTAACGACTCGTACAGCACAGGCTTCGTTTCTGACGCCGGCAATGTATCCGGAGGACTCGTAGGAAGAGTCATGGAGGATGGGCAAGTCAATAATTCCTACTGGAACACCGAAACTTCAGGACAAGATGAAAGTGATGGAGGTGAGGGCAAAACCACCGCAGAAATGATGGAGTTAAACACTTTTGCAGATTGGGATTTTGAACATATTTGGGATATTATTGAAAATGAAACATATCCTTTCCTGGTATGGCAAGATGGACCCGGCTCTCATAATTATCCTTATAAACATGAATTAAAACTAATAGCTGATCCTGAAGAAGGCGGCACACAATCCGGGGCAGGCTTTTATCTGCCGGGTGAAACAGTTGAAATCTCTGCATATTCCAACGATGGATACTTTTTTATTAATTGGACAGGAGATACCTCGCATGCTGATGACCCTGATGCAACATCAACTGACGTTACTATCCCGGATTATGACATCACTCTTATCGCAAATTATTTGCCCATTACCATGACTATTGAAATTGAGCCGGCAGGCGCAGGAAATGTGAGTATCGACCCTGATAAAGATATATATTTTGAAGGTGATGCGGTTACCCTGGCAGCTAACCCCGATATAAATGAAGGATATGTGTTCGATAATTGGTCAATAGAGGAAACTGTAATAGGTTATGAAAACGAAATAGAATATATTATGCCGGACACAGCCGTTACAATAACGGCAAGTTTTAAAGACGCTTTTGCCGGCGGAAAAGGCACAGAACAGGAACCCTGGCTGATAGAAACTGCTGAACAGCTGAATAATGTGCGCAATTATCTTGGAGTAGACCACGTAGACAAACACTTCGAACAAATAGCTGATATCAACCTTAATATTGAACCCTACAACGAGGGTGAAGGCTGGTTACCTATCGGACATGATTATTTTAATCAATTTCGTGGAACTTATAACGGAGGCGAGTATTATATTGATGGTTTATACATAAACCGCCCTGAAGATGATGAGCTCGGACTATTTGGATACATTGGAGAAGGCGCATATATTGAGAATATAATATTAAAAAATGTAGATATTACAGGTAAAAATCATGTTGGAAGCCTTGCAGGTTATGTAAACAAAACCTTTGTGTTTAATTGCTCCTCCGGTGGTTCGGTTACCGGAAACAATAATACCGGCGGACTTATTGGCACAGTAAATGCCCCCTGGCAAGAACAAAGCATAATCGAACAAAGCAGCAGCTCCACTACTGTAACCGGCAATGAGAATGTTGGCGGGTTGATTGGAATAGGTCAGGGAGGCATAAACAATACTATCAGAATCGAAAACTGCTATGCAACGGGAGATGTTGCTGCAAGTGGCTCAAATGTGGGTGGACTGGTAGGATCACTTGCATATTTAGATGAGAATTCAGGAATATTCAATAGCTATAGCACAGGTAACGTTAGTGGTGAAGGCAGCCGTGTTGGGGGTTTAATAGGAGATAACCCCAACGTAATAAAAAAGTCTTTTAGTACAGGCGATGTAACTGGACAAGCCTGGCATACCGGCGGCTTTGTTGGTGCAAACTTTGGCACTATCAACAACAGCTATAGTACAGGTAATGTTAATGGTACCAATATTGCCGGAGGATTTGTCGGCAGTATGCAAGCAGGCAGCAGCACAAACAATTCGTACAGCACAGGCCACGTTGACGGAGAAAACAACATCGGCGGATTTTCCGGCTCATTACCATCAGATGCCACTATAGATAATTGCTATTGGAATACTGAAACTTCCGGGCTGTTAACCAGTGAAGGCGGCCAGGGAAAATTAACCACAGAATTGATGGTAATGGATACTTTTGATGAATGGGATTTTGATGAAATATGGCAAATAGTTGAAAACGAAACATATCCATACTTTCAATGGCAACACGAACCCGGCGAACACAACAGCCCTGAATTATATGAGCTTACAATAATTGTTAACCCTGAAGGTGCAGGCACAATAACAGGAGATGGTTCAAGGCCGGCAGGCGGATTCATCAAGCTTTCGGCAACAATTGGTGAAGGTGCAGTTTTTATTAACTGGACTGATGAAGATAACAACGAGCTGGGCACAAGTGATACTATTATCTATGAAATGCCTGCTGAAAATGTTACCGTTTATGCCAATTTCGACGTAAGATTCGCAGGGGGATTCGGCACCGAAGAACAGCCATGGCTGATAGAAACGCCTGAACACCTTGACAATATCAGGCACTATCTGGGCTGGGACAACAGAAACAAGCACTTCAAGCAAAATGCTGATATCAACCTGGATGTTTCACCCTGGAATGAAGACAGTGGCTGGGAGCCCATTGGCAACACATTTGCATTTTCTGCCACATTTGATGGCAATGATCATATTATTGAAGGACTGTTTATAAACAGACCCGGAGAATTTGATGTCGGATTATTTAAAGCCACCGACGACTATGCATATATAACTAATGTGCACTTAACAGATGTTGATATTACTGGTTACCAGAAAGTGGGCGCATTAATAGGAGATAACAGAAGATCTACGATAGAGATGTCTTCCAGCTCAGGTATCGTAAAAGGTAATTCTCGTGTTGGTGGGCTTGTAGGCTTTAACCAAAACCACGCAATAATAAAGCAGAGTTTTAGTAAAGCAGAATGCCACGCATCTTTTAAAACTTTAGGTGGATTAGTAGGTGAAAATACTTTTAGCAGTTTGATAGAATCATCGTATAGTACCGGCATTGTCATCGGCGAACATGATGAAGTTGGCGGATTAGTTGG
>SLSZ01000094.1 GCA_007130125.1 Bacteroidales bacterium | reverse complement strand
TGGTTGAATGAATTTGAGGATTTATCGGAAGAAGAAATCACGGATAAAATATCTCCATATTTCAATGAAGATGATCCGGTTTTTGAAGATAAAGATATAAACAGGTTTATTCGAAAAAGAGTAAAGCAAATCAAGGAGGCACAGCATGAAACTCCCAGGAGGCTTTCTGTCAGCCATACTAATTTGGGAATTGTTCTCAGGCATCAGAATAATTATGAAGAAGCTGTTGAAGAATATTTAACAGCTTTGGAACTATGGCCTGACAACCTTACTGCCGAGAACAACCTCAGTATATTGCTGGGTCAACCCCTGAAAAAGAGAAGCATTATCAGGCAATTGTTTCCAAAAGACCGAATAACAGAATAAAAAAATACATAATCTTATTAAATCCGGTTTGACTAAATATTTAACTTGAAGTCGTTGTCGAGAGTTTTGACCATATTCTCAATTGTTGACAAAGCTTTCTTTAAAATGGTATGTTCAAATTCCGAAAGTGTCTTAATATTGATATAGTTGTCCGGTTTCTTTCCTGCTGCGATCATTTCAGCCTGGTGCATTAATCTTATTGAGGTAAGATATTCAAATGCTCTTTGGATCTCTTCAAAATCAGAGTTGTTTAAAAACCCGAGGGTATTAAGTTGTTTAAGCCTTAGCAATGTGTTTTTATACAAAATACCATGTTGCAAGGAATATATTCTTGCAAAATTAACAACTGATGCAATGCTTGCTTTTATGTTAAGTGAGTCAGGGTGTTCACCTGCCGATTCAACAACAATATTGCCAAATAAACTTACTGTGGGCTTGAACCCTCGGGCAATTTTTGCCATCTGGTGCAGATATGCGGAGTTTTTATTGCTCTCATCCCCTATAAACTCCTGCAATTCATTTAATATTTCGGATTGCCCGTGACACAACCTGAAGTCAAAAAATACACTTATATCAAGTAAATCCTTTCCATGTCCTTTATTTATCCATTTATGGAAGTATTGCTTCCAAACACTTAAAGGCTTATTCCATTTGGGGTTCATAGCCATTATTTCACCTTTACATAAAGAATATCCGGTTGTGGCGAGAGCTTCACTTATCCATGTGCCAAGTGATTGAAAATATTGTGCAGTTTCTTCAGCATTTTCCTGCCCATCACGATAAATAATGGCATTATCCTGATCAGTCTTCAGGGTTTGCTCATTGCGGCCTTCACTGCCAAGAACAATAAACGCAAATTCAACAGGCGGTTCGCCTAATTCCTGAAATGCAAGAACAAATAATCTTGCTGCAATTGCATCAAAAGCATCAGATAATATTTGTAAAATAATTGTTGGGGTTATTTTATTCTCAACAAGTGATGCAATAAGGCTCACCAGTTCTTCTCTCAATTTTTTTAATCGCTCAAGGGTATTTGCTTCTCCAAAACCATCCATAATCTCGCATAACCGTACATCATTAAAAGTATTACAGTCGTTTTTACTAAAATAGCCAAGTGGGTTTTTATTTGCATCATGAACGACAAGCAATGAAGTGCCGGTTTTATTCATTAATGAACGCGCTTTGATAATTGACGTGTTTTTTAAAACATTCATAACAGGTGATTTCATTATGTTGTACACCGGCGACTCAATTGAGATCAAGCCGGAGTTAACCAGGCCTGAGCTTATTTCAGAATCACTTATATAACCAAGTATCAGATTTTGATCATCAACAACAAAAACATGCCTGTCTGCTATATCTTCCATTAACCTTGCAGCTTCCTGGATGGATTGGTTATGTTTAATTTTAAAGATTGGCTTGATAAAAGTTGATACATTTATGGTGTGCAGCAATGTTCTGAACTGATCTGTACTTACAAACTTGTGTTGGCTCTGCTCATGCTGCCTGGCAGTAAAAGGCTCAACTATACCGTCACAATAAATAGGCTCTCCTTCATCGTTTTTAACTACTGCCAGGGAAACTATAAGTTTTATCTTTGAACCGTCAGCTTTAGTCAACTTTATAACCTGGTTCTTTATAAACCCTGTCTCCAGAAGCTTCTTTCTGAAGTTCCTTTTATCATCTTTTTCAACAAAAAAGTCCAGGATATATTTTTCTTTTAACTGAGAATGGTCGGCAAAACCAAGTAAATTAATTGCAGTATCATTGCCTTCGATAAACCGCCCCCTTGAATCCACAGTTGTTCTGAAAATTCCAACATTTAGTTTATCCATCAGAGATTTAAACCTTTCCCTGCTTTCTAATAATTCCTGCTGCATCATAACATCGGAGCTAATATCTTTTATTGAGAAGATAATAGCTTCTTTTCCATAGAATGATATTGGTGTTACGTTTACAAACACCTCTGAGAACTCCTTGTCAGGCAATGTTATTTTTGTTTCAAATGTTTGGGTTTCAAAGTCATGTTCATTAGCTTTAATTTTTGCCGACAGGTCTTCGGGCACAGAAAACAAACTTTTCCAGTCCATGTTGACAAGTTCTTCAAAGGTTATATCAACCATACTAAGAAAAACAGCATTGGAGAAAATTATTTTATTATCGCTCAGCATTAACAGCCCTTCAGTAGAAGCTTCAACCAGCGAACGATATTTTTCTTTTGATTCTTTGAGGCTGCTTTCTGCTTGTTGTCGTTTACGTTCAATTTTTAATGATTGTATAGAAACGAATGTAAGAATAGAAGCTACTACTACGGAAATAACTATCGTTATTAAAAACAACCTGTATGTCAACGTTGAAATATCTCTTTTAACATCTTCAATATAAATGCCGGTACCAATGATCCATCCCCAGGGTTCAAACTTCTTCACATACGAAAGTTTCGGAACAATTAATGTTGCATCATCTTTCCATTGCCACATATATTCAACATAGCCCTGGCCTTCTTCTTCAACAACATTAACAAAATCCACAAACATCTTATTTCCATGTGAGTCTTCATAATCTGTCAAATCTGTGCCATTTAACTCCGGCACATAAGGATGCATTATCATAACCGGATGCATATCTGTTATCCAGAAGTAATCTTTGTTTTCATCACCATAACGCAGGTATTTAATCCTGGAGATAGCAGTTTGCTGAGCTTCTTCAGTAGTTAGTATGCCTTCCCGTTCATCTTTATGATATTTTTCCAGGATGCTTGAAGCAGAATTTGTAAGCTCCTTGATCATTTCGCGCTTCCTGTCCATCATAGCCTGTTCAAATACCGGTATAACAATAAAAAACAAAGTGATAACAAAAAGCATTACAGCTAAAAAGGCCGGCAAAATAATCTTTAAAAAGAATTTGAACATTCTGCGTATCCTGGTTTTCATCATTGTAATTTTAAATTATCTAAAACACCTTAAATCTTGAGTTTAAAGAGTACACTTCAAATTTATTATCGTCTGTATTAAAAATTGCAAAACCCGGCAACCTGGAAGATGAAGTAATAGCAGGAACACCTATCCCATTGATATATTCAGGCAAAAAAGTTTTCTTCCTTATGTAACTTAACGCCACCTGTTTTGAGATAACGCTTAGGCCGTCGGGATGGGTGTGCCCAAAAACAGCCATACCGGCATTTTGCTTTTCCATAAATTCAAAGTGAGGCCTGAACTCTTTGTCGCTCAAATAAAAATTTTTTGTAAACCCTGTAATATCCGGATATAAATAATGTGATAGGAGAAATTTATGTTTTCCCAAATTCACCGTAATATACTCGGGCAAATCATTTAAATATTGAGCTGCAGATTCGCTAAGCAGGGCTGAAAGTTCATTATCCTCGTATAACCATATGCCAGGTTCAAACATCTGCCTCCTGACAGGGAACGGAAGTTCATACCAGTTACCAGGTATTTCATGGCCATCTGTAAATGAAGGCAGTTTGCGCAGAGCAAAATGGTCGTGATTACCTGCTACAACATATTTTGCATTTTCAGAAATCAGCTTAATACAAGCGTTTGCATCCCTGGTGTCAATATACTTGTAGTAAGGAACGCAAAAACCTACTATATCTCCAAGACAGACAATCTCATCACATTTGAGCTTTTCTATCATGCGGAAAGCTCTCGCAAGGTTAATAACATCTTCGTGTATATCAGATATAAAAGCAATTTTCATTATTGCACAACATCTTTTTGAAATTTTATAAATTTACTAATATTTTATAAACTTAGTAAAACACTAAAATATTTCTTTTTAGGCCTGCTTTTATTATTTAAAGAGCACCTAAGTTAACGCTTATAATAAATT
>SLSZ01000219.1 GCA_007130125.1 Bacteroidales bacterium | reverse complement strand
TGATCCTGTCGAGGTCTTCCTGCAACTGATCTTTAATGATGCCTTCTTCTTCAACCAATTTCTTGGCAGCCTCATAGTCGCCATCTCCCTGGATAACAAGTACCTGTTGTACTGATGAAGTAATTGCCTCCTTCATTTTATCAAAATTCACTTTGTAAGTACCGTCGTCTTGCCTGGTAAATGCACCTACGCGCTCGAAGTAGTTAAACCTCATCATGTTTGCTATACCATGAGCACTTGCAGCGCCAAATCTGCATGAACGGAATATTCCTGCAAGGAATGTAACATAGTTATCCATAACTTCTCCGCTTGTAAGCTCACCCATGTCATAAAGTTCATTAACCAGGTAAAGTCCTAAAATATCAGCTTTTGCTTCCTCAATAGGCGAATAATACTCCCGAAGGGCTTCTCTCACTGTGCCTTTACCGGTAATGGTGTTCCTTATACCCATACCATGAGCAACTTCATGAAAAGTAACATTTTCGAAAAAAGCATCAAAGGTAACATGCTTGCGCTGTTCTTCATCAATAAGCATTTCAGAGATCGGAATAACAATCTCGTTAAATTTGGCCTCCATAGAGTTTTTAAGCTGCAGTTTTCGGCTACCTGCTTCCTGCTGTACCACTTCATCATTAGGCAAATGTACGGCTATAGCTTTTGTTCCTGCATTGCAATCTCCTGCATAATATATGGCATAATAAACATTCATGTCGGATTCTGTTCCGGGCACTTCGCTTTTATATTTTTCTTCAACCGGCAACCCTTTTTGTAGCTTTGGCAGCATTTCGCCAAACTTATCCAATTGCTCACTCCACTCCAGATCTTTGACAAGTATAAACGCCTCATGAGCTGCTTTGTATCCAAACAGCCTGTCTTCATAATTCTCAATTGGGCCGACAATAAAGTCAATATTTGAGTCTCGCATTTCCAGCCAAGCAAAATCACTTGGGCGATAATCATCTGTCAATAATGCTTCTGCACGCATTTCAAGGTATTTTTTCAAGCCTGCATCTTCAGCCAGTTTAGCCGCTTCAAGCATTAAAGCTGCTGCTTTCTCGTGCTGCTCCTTATAAGCTTCTGAATAAGGAATTGCAACCAGATTGCCCTCATCATCACGACGAATCAAAGTATATAAGCTGGCTTTATCAGGATGATCCCACTCTTCAAACTCCTCGCGCGTCATATCAACTGGATAGAAGTTTGCGCCCAATGGCTTATCTTCATAATTTTCAACAAAAGCCCTGTTTGCATCAAGCCTGTCCCAAGGCCCATAATTGATCTTAGCATATTGATAAGCATACTTGTTATCAATGTTCTCTAAAAGCGCATCTTTGTCACCATATGACTGCATCCAGAAAATATCATCCATAATATCCGATACTTCAATCAAAATACTAATGATCTCACGCTCATTCTCGCTTAACCATGAAAGGTCTGTTTTCAAGGTAACTGTTTCATACATCTCTACTCGTTTTTTCATATCTTCAGTGTATTCATCTACAGGTTGGGGACCACATGCTAAAAAAAGCAAAAATGCAATCCCGGAAATTAATAAAATGTTTTTTTTCATTTTTGTTAGTTTTGGTTAGTGTAATATGTTATTGAAAGCTTAAATATGTCGTTTTCAAGATTTTGCTCAAAATTAATAAATATTGGCTGTTTATTAGAAAAAACTTTATAATGAAGTGTTCTAATTGAAAACAATTTGCACTATGTGCCTGTGTGGTTCAATTCTTTAACTGTAAGTGATCTTTTTTAGAACCACATAGTGTTCGCAATTTAAATAAATTAAACTTCATGTCAGGTAACTTAAAAGCTTTTTTTATTACACAGTGTTTCGCAGTGTTATACACAGTGTTACACTGTGTTTGATGATTGCAAACAACTCCGTAGGAGTGCCCTGTTTGTAGAATAAACACTCGCAATATCACAAAAGCTCCGTAGTAGCGACCTGTAAAAAATTTATCAATATGAGAACGAGAATATGAAAAATACATCTTATTTTAATTCTTGTTTAATTATTCACAGATTAACCTGATAATATCCAACAGATCGCTCCTATCGGAGCTTTTTTTGTTTATAGTCCTGCTTACCTTCTACAAACAGGCCGCTCCTGTCGGAGCTTTTTGCAAATTCTGTAATTACTTACCCACTACAAACAGGCCACCCCTATCGGAGTTTTAAGAAATGTCTGTAATCACCTTATTTTTAGCATCCAATTATATCCTAATAGCTTAAATCCTCTTTTTTTATCCATTTGCTAAACTGTAAAAAATTATTTACTAACAAAGTCTGGTATTACTGTGAAACTCTGTGATTAACACTGTGTCACACTGTGTAACTACAATTTTTAAAACTTGCTTTCTATAAACACCTTATATTCAACGTGTTACAATCTGTTATCTTAAAGACACACAAAGAATTCCATTTAAGGCTTACGGTAAATTGGAGCAGATTTAATTATGCCAGGTTTTTTATACTCAGATTTTTAAAAAAACAACAATTAATGCTACATTTGAAAATAAAAACTAAACATTATGGAACAGAAGGAACAAAAGAAAAAAAAGACCCTTTTTTGGGTTTTAGCAGGAATAATAGTTGTATTAGCTTTAATCTTCACTTTTCAAAATACAACTCCAACAGAAATAAACTTCCTGTTTGTTGAACTGAAAGGGCCTTTGTTTTTGGTTATAATAATAGTATTTCTGCTCGGATTTATCTTAGGCAGAATATTTCCGTTTTTAAGAAAAAAGAAAAAGGCGGAATAAAGAAGCTTTACTTAACTGCGATACAGCTTATTTCCACGTCGGCACCAAGCGGTAAGCCTTTTACGGCTATAGTTTCACGAGCGGGAGGTGTTTCGTCAAAGTAGCTTCCGTAAACCTCATTTATTTGTGGGAAATTAGCCATATCAGAAATGAATATACTACACTTGATGATATGAGAAAAGTTCATCTCTGCCTCTTCAAGTATCGACTTGATATGCTCCATTACAAGCTTGGTCTGATGCTTTACATCATCCTTTTCAAGCTTGCCGGTTGCAGGGTTTATTGGTACCTGTCCAGAAACATATAATGTGTTGCCTGTCATAATTGCCTGGTTGTAAGGGCCTATTGGTGCAGGTGCTTTGTCGGTTTTAATTGCTTGTTTCATTTTTTGCTTTTTTAAAGTTTAAAATAATGTGTTTTTATTATTGATATATTCCGAAGGCGAATTTACAAATTTTTCAACCTTTGATAAAACCATATTCTTTCAATCATTAAAACAACATTATTCTAAACAGCAATTTTTTTACTCCCCATATCGCAAATCAACTTTTTTATAAAAATTAATTAATAAATTTGTACTAGGGTAATACTCGTGTTCTTTCCTCACTTTAGTTCTAATCTTAACGATGTTAAACAGTTATGAAAAAGGCACTCAAATATTTTATTCCTTCGGTGTTAGTATTGTTATTCTTGTCATGTGAAAAAGAAGAAGATTCTTTTGATGAAACACTGTTGATTGGAAAGTGGGAGTCGGGGACTCTATACTACAGGTATGATGCAGATTACACAGGGGCTACATGGGATGAAAGCGATGATGTTAGCGAAGATGAAGCACAGAAGTTTGAATGGGAGCTTGTCAAATCGGAGTTATCTCACTTCCATATTATGGAAATTGGAGGTATTGTGCCAAAGATATATACTGTAATCAGACTCACCTCCACAAAACTTGAATATCAAGATGATTTCGGCAAGAAATTCTCTTTTACCAAAGTGAATAATTAGGATATAATTGAATCAATAATGAAAAAAATCATCAAACGTGTATTAATAGCACTGGGGTCGTTGCTGGTGTTATTAATTATCGCCATTAGCTTTGCTTTGTGGTTTGTTTTTACACCGGAAAGAATTACCCCGGTCATTAACAAACAGGCTCAAAACCTTTTGACATGCGAGGTTGAAATTGGAAATGTTGAACTAACTTTTTTTAGTACCTTCCCTCAGTTTGCATTAAAAGTTGATGACATTCTGCTAATAAATCCTGTAGAAAATGCACAATCCAACACGCTTGTTAGTGTCGAGAGGCTTATCGGTGCAATTGATATTGTGGCTTTTTGGAAAGAAAATAAAGTGATATTGTCAGATGTATCCCTTATTAATGGTAATATAAATGCTTACGTTGACAGCCTTGGAAATGCAAATTTTCATGTATTTGTAACTGATACTACTGAAACACCGGAATCAGAATTCACACTTAGTCTTATTGATATTGGAAAAGTTGA
>SLSZ01000217.1 GCA_007130125.1 Bacteroidales bacterium | reverse complement strand
TTCTGTTATCCCTTGCAGGCAATACACCGGCATAATTAATTGCCATACGTGCAGGGTCGCCATAACTGCCAGCATACTTGTTGGCTTCTTCAAGAGTAAATGAACGTGAACTGACCATAGCTCTTGGGTTATTTGGCCGGTCTTTTCTGACTGAAGAAACAATAGTTGCTTCTTCAAGTAGTTCAATTGATGAGTTCATTTCAACAACAATATAAAACTCACGAGAACTGATAAGTCTTATTCTTGTGAACTCCTGGGTTTCATAACCTATTATTGAAAAAGTAAGATCATAGTATCCGATTGGGATGTTTTCTATGAGGAAAGCACCGTTTTTGTCGGTTGTTGTTCCTGTATGAACAGTATCATTGGTTAATATTACATTGACATTCTCAAGGGGTAAGCCTGTAAAATTATCTTTAACAATGCCACGAACATTTTGCTTAAAGGGTTGGGCATGAAGCATAAAAGTGCATACAGAGAACAGTATTAAAAAAAAATATTTCATACTCTATGATCTGCGAATTGTAAATGTAAATTTTGAGAGCTTATGTTTATTTAAAATTAACTATTTCTTCAACCTGCCTTTTGCTGATCTCTTCCCACTTAGGGTTAGTAAACTGATTGTTTTGTAGATCGAATTTAATTAATTCAAAAGATTCAGTAAAGAACTCGTACTTCGATCCCATATCTGGACTATGGTGAATAAAAACAGCCTTTTCGGGGTTCAATTGTTTTTCATTTACAATAATTGTAGCCAGCTCTGCACAAAACTCTGTAACAGAAGTGCCTGGATTTTCATGGTATAGATCAGTTATGATAACAATAGTTTTATTTTTTTGTTCGACAATTTTTAGGCCACATTTTGAGGGCATATCCCATAGACCTTTGAACTCAAAGATCTCATCAACAAAGTTTTTTTGATAGTTGCATGTTTTTCGTGTCATTATAATCAGCGTTTTATTCGGTTACCAAAACTAACATCTGCCAGATCATCTCTTCTGGTTTTATACGTTCCGTCTTTAATTTCTTTTTCTACTACATTAAGGATCAACTTGAACATTTTCTGTTCCTGGGTTTCTTTTTCATAAAATGTATTCCAGGCGTAATGATAAAGCTCTTGCAGTCTTTCAGGTTTCATGTTTTTAGGTTGAAACACTACTTTTCCTGCATTATAGTTATCCCAGTTTTTGTCAATAATACGTCCTTGTCTTGTGAGATCGTCAAATGCTTTGGTATGTCTGAATGGTGTCATCACGGTAAATTCGGCGAGGTCAAGTTCAATTTCCATCAGAAAATCTATAAGCTCCAGTATATCCTTTTCAGTTTGATTATCCATTCCAAGCAGTACGGTACCTTCTACTAATATTCCGTGATCATGGTATTTTTTAATTCTCTCTTTAATATAATCTGATGTGTCAAATATAGCTTGATAAACGTACCAAGCACCAGCCTGGGCTGCCAGGTCAAGCACTTCGGGTTTATCTTCAATTGTATGGCTGCACCACTTTTTTTTAAGTGGTATCATGGCTTTAAACAGGTCTTTTTCCCATTGTGTATCCTGGGCAAGAGAATTATCAACTATAAACAACCTGTTGTTATCAATGGTTTCAAGTTCTTCTACTACTTTGTCTATAGGTCTTGGTCTGAATAGTTTTCCACCCAGGAAATTAACACAACAAGGGTAGCAGCTGAACTGACAACCTCTTGAAGCATGCACCAGGTCAACCATTTGTACACCTTTGTGGAAATAGAATTCTTGTGTAAGGATATCTCTCCTGGCAGTGCCTATAGCATCTATGTCAGGATGTTTTAAAAGATAGTTATAGACTTTTTTAAGGTTATTGTTTTTAAAGTCGTTAATGACTTCGTGCATTCGTCCTTCTGCTTCACCAAGAAAAACAGCATCAGCATGTTCAAGAGTTTCCTGTGCATGAAGCATTGTTGCAATACCTCCAAATATAACCTTTTTGCCCATTTTTCTATAACGTCCGGCAATTTGCCATCCTCTTTTTATCTGGGCGGTGAGCATTACCGATATTGCTATCAGATCAGCGTTATCATCAAAAATAACGTCCTGAACGTTCTCATCGAAAAATTCAACTTCTACATCTTCAGGCAAAGCTGCAGCCATTACAATAGGACCATGTGGAGGTAAGTTAAAGGTAGTTTGTTCAGCTAATTTTTCCCACTTCGGATATATGAGACGTAGTTTCATGCGTTTATGATTATATTATTAATTGCTGTTGCAGCTTTATTGAAAAAGTTTGCTTAGCCATTTTTGCTATTTTTAAAAATAAAGACTTAATTCCGAAAACGCATAATTGAGTTTTGTTATACAGGTGATAGCTTATCAATCCTGCCTTACTGATTACTCAATCATTTTTCCGGGCACTGAGAAATAAAACCTTAACAACGATAAACATACCGAATTTGCCAGTTTAACGGTATGCATTTGTTAATTATAACTTTCATCTTTTATAATTATAATGATCTAAAAAATCAGCGCATGCATTATTTATATGATCGGTTTCTGCTTCGTTTAAAGTAAACTTGTTCTTTTTATAGTTTTTTACTGATTGTAAAAAATTGTCAACTTTTGTATCAAAATTTTCGGAATAATTAAACCCAAAACGATTGTAAATCTCTTTTATGTATTTTTTGGGATCTTGTTCAAAATCCTCATATTTTATTTCTAAATAATCCTTTTCAGGCAAGGGAAAAAGCTGGTTTTTAATACACTGCCAAACATGATTAAATGATTTGGTAATAGTATAAAGATCTTCATTTTTCCATTTTCCTTTCAGGATGTTCTGGCGTCCGATAATGTTAAACATATTAACGGTAGAAGGGATTACCCTGTTGGGGTTTCTGTAAATATGAATGAATCTAGCTTCCGGAAATATTTTTTTCAGTTCTTTGATTCTGAATGAGTGAAAAGGATTTTTAAAAAGTACGGTGCCATTCTTTTTATAATGAAGCCTCTTTGCAAAAAGCTTTATATTTTTAACGAAATCAAATGAAAGGTTGTTTTCGTTTAACTGCAGGAGTGTATGAGAAAAATGTTGGTTTTTATTTGGAAATATTAATTTTTCGAGTGGTGTTTTCTTTACGGTTTTAAGTAAAGCATATTCATCTTCCTGTGGCTCATCAGGCCCAAGCTTAACATTATCCATTGGTCTAGTGCTTGACATGACTTTATTCATTATTGCCCGAAAGTATGATTCGGATACAAGAAAGCTGTTTGGAACAGAAACACGAACTACCAGTGGAGTAGTAAACTGGTCGTCTAATGACAATAATTGATGCAGGAAGGTAGATCCTGTTCGCCAATGACCTACAATAATAACAGGGTTGTTTACTTCAGGATGGTTTTGTAATTTATTTTTGAATTTGATTTTTTCAACAATAGAAAAAACAGATGACCATATACTGCCTTGTAGCAAAAACAGGAACCTGTTAATATAGCGAAATGACAGGCCGCCGTTTCTGAATATTAAACGGATCAACCTGCCAAAAGAAGTTCCAATAAGCAGATAGGAATGATTCATCAGGATGTTAAGGGTTTATTGATTCTTTAATTCCTTTTCAAGAAAATCAGCTATGGTATTCACTGATACAAGTATTTCTCTAGCAAGGTTTTGATCAGCCAGGCGTACATCATATTTTTCTTTTAGGGCTAATACAATCTCTATTGCATCTATTGAATCTAATCCCAGAGGATTGTCTTTTCCGAATAAAGGAGTGTCATCATCAACTTCTTCGGCTGTAATATGCGTAATTTTAAGCTTCTCAATTATAAGATTCTTAATCTCATGAGTAAGCTTCTTTTTTTCATCTACGGGCATTTTATCTACGGGCATTTTAGTTATGCTTTTTACTTGTTATTAGACAATTAATTAACAAAACAAGCTGTTTTATTTATCATTTCATATAAATTCGCTGGTGTTTATCGGTGCAAATTATAAAATGATCTAAAGATAAATCAAATAAACTAAATAAATCAAACAGCTTTTCTTAATTCTTTAAAAAAATCTTTTTCTTCGTCTGCTCTTTTTTTAATTAATAAACTCAATTCCTCAATTCTGTCGTTTCCAAGGTCTCGGTTTTTTCCAATTTTTGCTGCAAAGTAAGAAATTTCTCTCCACTTATCGCCATTTTCCATCATTCTTTTTGATAAATCCAACAGATTATTGTTATTCAATATTTCTGCGGCTTGTTGCAGGAAAGTAGCATACATAAATCGAAAACCTGCTCCACCGGTTCCCTGGTCTTCCAGCAGTATGTTTATTTTCATGATCTCGTGTGAAAGATGATCGGTATCTCTGACAAGAGATGGCCATTCTTTTATTTTATCTGCAAATTTATAAATACCTTTAACGCCTACAAAAGGAACTGGTAGGCTAATCATGTTCCTGCATGCTCTTTTTATTCCTTTAATAACAGGTTTTTTAAAATCTATATTTTCAGGTATTTCATCCGGGTAATACATAAAGCCTTTTGGAGCCATAAACCCACCTGCCCAGCGTGCTTTTCTCATCATATCACTGTTCAGCTCACTTTTCCTGGGGTAATAGCTGTCGCTGATAATATATTTATCATCTTTTTTTCCTATAATGTTTATGAAGTGAACATTGATATGTACTCGTTGCCAATCAGGCATGTAGGTCATGTAGAAAAAATCGACCTGTGCTGCTGTGGGTATTCCTTTTGATATAAGCTCATCAAGCTTGGATTCTCCCTTATCAGGGTCTTTGAAGCGCCACTTGTTAAGCTTAACATTAAGTCTTTTGGAAATATTCTCTCTTACTTGCCCCGGCCTGCTCCTAACAATGATTGTAGGGAAGGGGAAATTTGATGAATCAAGATATCCGAAAAAAATACCATTTGCAATTCCGAAAACCAATGGTTCCGTAATATTGAGCCCGTTATAATTTAACAGTGCCGTAAGTGTCCCTGTTTCGCAATGAGCAGCCATTTTGTGCTCAAAGTCTATCACTTTATCCATTATTTTTAATGCCAATTTTTGTTATAATAAAACAATCATTTTTTGTATTCATATATTCAATTTCAACCTTCTCCCTGTCCTCCTGTTTTACAATTATCAATTGTAATAAAGATATCATAGGAACATCAAAGATTGTTGCATATTTTTTTAATATTTTCAGAGATAGTTTTTCAAAATATTCCGGCTTAAAATGTTTTTTTAACCTTCTTTTGCTTATTCCTACTCTTGAAGCAAGATCCCCAATTCCCATTTCCTGTAAAGTCATATAATAAAAAACCGGACTAATTTGCCTGCTGACCACCTGATCACGCAGTTGTTTTTCAAGATTTTTCTTCTTTAAATAGAAATCGTCAAGATAGTCATGAGATAACTGAGAGCCACTAACTATAGGGCCATAACTGCTGTCATCTTTTTCAACATAATATACAGCTTGTTGTGGCTCAAAATCTACATAGAGGTCTTTTTCTTTCATTGTACTAATTTGTATAAAGCTGGGTGAAATTTGGCAGTGCCAAAGTTACTAATAAATTTAAAACAATTATTATTCCAAATAGTTGACTTATTTAAAGCTTTTGTTTGTTTTTTGGCAACAAATATCGTAAAAAGTAAGTAATAATGAAAAATGTTGTAGGGGTTGGATTTTTTTTGAAGCTCGTTTACAGATAAACCTTTTATTATCGATAGATGGTGATATCACAATCATTATATTCAAAAATGTGTTATTTTAGAAATAAAGTGTAGTTTTGGAAAGCAATTATTTATGTTTTTGTAATTAAACCAAATGCAACAAGAAGACGGTAACACTTATGATATAGTAATCATTGGCGCTGGCATAAGCGGACTTACTTCTGCTGCATTGCTCAGTAAAGCCGGCTTGAAAGTATGCGTTTTGGAGCTTAATTCTCAACCAGGCGGATATCTTGCCAAGATAGAGAAAGATGGTTTTACTTTCGATGCAGCAATACATTGGTTAAATAACTGCGACTCCAAAGGGTTCGTTACAAAGATATTTAAGCTTATAGGAGACGATCATCCTGTTGCAACACCCCAAAAAAGAATTAAAAGGTTTATTGGTGATAACTTTGATTATTTATTAACAAGTAATCCTGATGAGTTAAAAAGTGATTTTATAAAGGATTATCCTGATAGTAAAAAAAGCATTAACCGCTTTTTTTCTGCTGCAAAGAACATTTGTTTAAATCTTGATGGTTTTAATAAACTCCTCCGTTCAGGTGAAACCATGAGCTTTGCTGAGAAAATAAGATATCATGTAAACCGGTTTAAATTTGCGATACCTTTTATTAAATACGTTGGTTTTACGGGGAAAAGAGGCAAAACAACCGGCATTAATTTGTATTTCAAAGCTGACATTTTTCATAAAGTTTTTAAGAATGAGTCTGATCTGCTTTCATGTATTATACCTGTTGGTTGGGCATACAACAATGATTTTCAAAAACCTCCGACGGGCGGCAGCCATACCTACCCGGAATGGCTTACGTACATAATTGGTTATTATGGAAATAAGGTCATTTATAATGCGAGAGCTTTGAAAATTTTGACAAACAACAGTGATTGTGATTCAATAATCTTTGAGTATAAAAAGCACCGGCATCAATTATTCTGCAAACAAATAATAGCTGCATGCGATATGGGCCAGGTTTATGAAAAAATGATGCCGAGAAGATTTGTCTCACCAAAGCTATTAGAAAAGCTTGAAAAAGCAGATATTTACAGTTCTGCATTTATTGTTTATGTTTTTCTTAATTGCCCCGCAGAAGATTTTGGTTTTAATGAAGAGATCATTTCTTTTATGAATGATAATCAGGAAGATATTATTGATGAACAGCAGGAATTTGGAAATTGTGAAATTACGGTTTTTTCCCAATCTGCCAGGGATAAAACATCGGTGCCACCTGGTTCTGGTTCATTGACAATAATGATACCGGCATGGTTTAACAGTAATAACCGTTGGCAGACAGAGGTAGATGAAAATGGGAATTTGGTCAGAGGAGAAAAATATAAAGAGCTAAAAAATCAGTATGCTGAAGCATTGATAACCAGAGTTGAAGAGAAACTTAAGAAAGATATACGCAAGAACATTATAAAATATGAAGCTGCAACACCAATCACGCTTTGGAGATATACTGAGAACAGGTTGGGAAGTATGATGGGAATAAAGCCTGGTCGAAAAAATGTTCTATCAGGTATTGCACATTATAAAACACCAGTGAAAGGCGTGTACATGAGTGGCCATTGGTCGGAGTTGGGTGGAGGAGTGCCTATTGCGGTCAAGGCATCGTTAAATGCAGTACTGCACGTACTTAAAGATAGAAACCACAAAGCGTTTAAATTGATAACCGGATATCTTGAAAATAAAAAATCGCTGGAAGAAGTATTATCTTCCGGTGCTTTTCTGCCTTATGATAATTCGTGGAATAAAGATAATTTATGACCTGTCAATGTTATCCATTAACTGTTACTCTTAACCAATTGTTTATTAACATTATCAACAAACCTGTCTATTTCTTCTGTAGATATTTTGGATGAGTTTTCTTTTATACCTGTGATGTCTTTAACTATATTCTTTTCAATATCCATCATCTTGTCAAAGTTAAACTCACCACCCACACATGCTGTAATGCATTTGGGTGACAATTTGTTGTTAAAAAGCTTTTCAATGTAAGTTTCATATTTATGAGTGTTCCAGCATAATATAAAAACAGCAATTATTTTGTCGGCTATTTCAGTGAGGTTTTTTCCAAGAAATCGCCGCATATCCAAAGTTGTATTTTCGGCCAGTACAGGCAGACCTATAATAAATGAATCATAGTCTGTTAATTGAACTTGTTGTTCGGCTAAGTTAATAAGATCAACGGGAGGGTTAAGTTTATCTGCTATCTGTTCTGCAACCCTTTCTGTACTTCCGTATTTGGATGAATACAATAGTGCTGTTTTCATATGCCTGGTATTTACTTGTTTTTGGAACTGAATAGTTAAGAGTTGATAAAATGGTTAATTAAAAAAAGAAAACAGAATAACATCCGGAACTTTTTACAAATATTAAATGCTGAGCACTAAATATTTTAATTCTTATATAACAGTTTTTATTTACACTTTATTGATCTTGTAAAAAAATGTTCATTTCACACTCCAGCATGGTGTTATTTGAATTTTTTACTACGCCTTTAATTATAGTGGCATTCATAATTTCACTTACTGTTTTTACTTCAGTTTCAAGGGTTTCGCCCCATTTTGGAAGCTTGTAGGTTTTAAGATTCTTAACTGATCCGATAAATCCAATTACCACAGGTTTGTTATTTGAGATACATTTATAGCCTACTCCGGCTGCTGCTGTTTGGGCAATATTCTCGATCAGGCCGCCTTCCTGAAAAAACCCTTCACTAACCATAGGGTTGTCTTCAGGTATTTCAAACTTTGAAGTAACAGTGTCACTTTCAACACTTTCCAGACAGTCTATCATAACAAAAGGAGGCCTTTGCGGTATATATTTTAAAATTTCTTCTTTTGATACTATCATTGTTGTTTATTTTTTAGGTTTACAAACAAACAAGGAATGGCTTATACCGATATTATCTATAGCTTTTTCTACGTACATTCCGACCTTTTCAACAAGCTTGCGCATATCGTTTGAGTGATACATTTGGCTGCATCCGTTTGCCAGGCAAACAAAGTATAAGGATGTAGCATGCAAGCTGTACATTGCGGCATCATGTTGTTGCTTGTCCCAGTATGTTTCCAAAATATATAATGATCCGTCTTCAGTAAGTGCATTTTTACCCCTGGTTAAAAGGTGTATTATATCTTTTTGAGAAAAGCAATCCAGAAACTGGCTCATCCATACGGCGTCATATCCTGTGGGGAAGGGGATGCTGGAATCAAGCAGGTTCACAGGTATGCAATCTATACGTGATTCAAAATCCTTTTCCCTGATGTTTTTCTCGGCTTTTGTTAACTGTCCGGGAAGGTCCAAAATGGTGACTTTAACATTCTCATTATATTCACAGCAGTTTATTGAGAATTTTCCCGTATTACCTCCAACATCGAGGATCTTTTTGGGGTTTTTTTCGAAAACAACGGGCAATACTTCAGGAAAAGCAACATCTGAATAGTAGTGATCAAATCTAAACCAACTTTCCTGCACGTTTTCGGGGAGCTTGCTAAGGGCTTCATAGATTGTATCCCAATCGCCGAATATTTTTAAGCCTTCCGGCTTTTCATTTTTTACAGACTCTTCAAGGTTGAAAAATCCTAAATAATTAACATCATGAGTAAAGTCCATATTTACCCTGGTTAGTTTATCCTTGAGTATAAACCATCCTGTTTTTGTTATAAAGAATTTTCCATCTTTAACAAACACAATTTCCAGGCTTATACCTGCTTCCAGCAGAACTTTTGTTCCATGCACCGGCAGCTTGCAATGTTCTGCTACCTGTTCTATGCTCATTCCATTATCTTTATTGGATTCCAATGCATCCAAGATACCCAGGTTTCTCAAAGCTCTTGCTGCCTGGAACATCATTGGGGCAAATGCTATTTTTTGAGCATCTGACTTTGCTTGTTGAGCACTTTTTTTATCTGATCCGTAATCGTTCATTATAAAAAATATTCAGTATTAAGAACTGGATTTTGGTATTACTAGTTTTGCAATTAAAAAACCAAATTACAAATAAATAACAAATAATTAGTGGAAGACATAAAAATTAATTCCGACACAAATTTCAATGAATGTTTCTATTTGTATTACTTATAAAACCTTCTTTTATT
The DNA here is from genome assembly GCA_007130125.1 of Bacteroidales bacterium. Taxonomy (GTDB): domain Bacteria; phylum Bacteroidota; class Bacteroidia; order Bacteroidales; family UBA7960; genus PUKZ01. The sequence continues at coordinate 5,744 of SLSZ01000217.1, read as the reverse complement.
TAATAATTTATGCTATTTATATTTTCCAAAAGTAATAGAAATTAAACCATTGCAAAGGATAATCAAGCACCATCTTTTCCATTTTTTTTACATAATCATCGACCATAGCCTTGAGCTCAGCCTCCCTGGTTTTGATATTTGCAGGATATTTAAAATATTTTGGTTTTGTGGCATAAAAGTGATAGTGAGTGGTTTTTTCTTTCATGGCAGAGACATATACAACAGGTACATTGTATTTGCTTGCAAGGTAAAATGGCCCTGTAGGTAATTCGGCTTCACGTCCTAAAAATTTGGTGGTAACTGTTTTTGTTCCGGGCAAAAACCTGTCGCCATGCATGGCAATAATTTCTTTTCTTTTAAGAGCTTCAGCGATTTGTATCAGGTGCGAGCTATCATTTTTCTTAATAAGTATCAGGCCAATATTTTTCTTATCAATAACCTTATTCATAAGGTCTTTTATTTGTTGTTGCATGCCGTCAAACATCAGGATATGGACGGTTGTGTCAATTCGCTCAAGCAGTTGTCCAGCTATTTCCCAGTTGCCTAAATGTGAGCCGATCAAAACACCTCCGGTATTTTCTTCAGCCATTTGGTGGAGGTATTCTTCTCCTTCAAACCGGAAGGTGAATTTTTTTGTAAAACCTGCAAGGATAGCTATTTTGTCAATTAATACCTGGCCAAATACATAATAATTTCTGTATATGCTGAAAAATGTTTTTAATCGGGAATATCCAAGTATTTTTCTGAAGTAAAACCTGGTGGGCTTTTTATCAAGTGTTATAAAATACCAGAGAGCTACAAAGTACAGCACAAAATATGCTAACCGGATATTTGTATATTTTAAAATCCAAATAAATATCTTATATCCAAGTATACCACCTCTTGTTCTGCCGTCCCATCGAGCCATTATTATTGATTAACCTTTTTTTGAATGTAATCATAGAGGTTGTCAAGGGTTCTGACATCTACCATTTCTTCACCAACAACCTTGAATCCGAATTCTTTTTCAATGGCAACGGCTATATCAACAAAGTCAAGGCTTTCAATTTCAAGGTCGTCTTTTAACAAGGCGTCTGGTTTTACCTGGTCTTCTTCCAATTCAAACTCATCAATGAGAAATTCATTAACTTTTTCAATTATTTCCTCTTTTTGCATATTGGATACTGATTTTTTAAAACCAATAGTTTTATTAGTATAAATATAATAATTTATGACGATATTGTAATAAAATTAAGACAAAAAATAGTACACTAAATTACGGAAAATAACTTTTGTAATTTAATTTTTGCAAAAGTAATCAAAAACATTTACATTTTTCTAATTACTAGTGAAGAATTAGTACCACCAAATCCAAAGCTGTTGGAAACTACAAGGTTTATTTTAGCGCTAGTAGTTTTTGGAATGATATTAAGTTTTGCAGAAAATTCGTCAGGCGTTTCAAAGTTAAGGCTAGGGGCGATAAAATCATTTTTCATCATAAGGATGGAATAAATGATCTCACTAGCCCCTCCCATCCACATTTCATGGCCTGTCATTGATTTTGTAGCGCTTATCTTGACTTTTTTGTTAGTACCGAAGATATTATGCAAAGCCTTGGCTTCATTAGCATCTCCGACCGGCGTAGATGTAGCATGGGGGTTTATATAATCCACATCATTAACATTGACTTTGGAATCTTTGATAGCCATAGACAGGGCTTTTGTTGGCCCTTCCATGTTTGGAACAGATATGTGGTTTCCATCTGATGAAAACCCATAACCTAACACTTCAGCAAGTATAGGTGCTCCTCGTTTTTTAGCTGATTCGTATTCTTCAAGTATTACTGTTGCTGCGCCACCGCTGGGCACTAATCCGTCGCGGCCGGCATCAAATGGCCTTGATGCTTTTGTGGGTTCATCTTCGCGGATAGAAAAAGCACTTAAACCGTCAAAAGAACCCATAGAATATGCATTAACTTCCTGAGCGCCACCGCAGATTATCATCTCCTGCATGCCGTGTTTGATAAAATGATGTCCAAGCCCTATGGCATGCGCTCCGCTGGCACAAGCAGCACTTATTGTAATATTTACACCCCTTAGTTTGAATATAACCGACAGGTTCATCGTAACTGTCGAATTCATTGATTGAAAGATTGAACCACTGCCCAGCAGTGTAGTGTCTTTCTTCTCTCTCACACCATCTATGGCTTCAATAACAGGTATTGTTGAACTGTCATTGCCAAAAAGAATACCCACATCGTTTTTTAAAAAATAATCTTCATCAATTCCTGCATAATCCAAAGCTTCTTTAGTTGACACATATGCGTACTCACCCTGCTCCGCCAATCCAATTCTCATACGCCTGGGCAGTACTCCCTTCAATATAGGGCGTTCAATAATACCTGTCAGCCCGCTTCTGAAACCCATTTCTTTTCTTTCAGGGTCAAAACCAATGCCTGATTTACCATGATATAATGAATCTAAAACGGCTTCAAGGTTTTTGCCGAGAACGGAATAGACCCCAATGCCTGTGACAACTACTCTTTTGGTCATATAGTTGAGTTTTCGTTATTTCTATAATTAGTAAAACGCTGAATGCTGTTAAATTTATTAACAATTCATTTGTAACAATTGTTTGTAAAACACCAATAAAAATACTATGTGTATAAGCCTCCGTTAACGGATATAACCTCACCTGTGATATAAGATGCTTCTTCTGAAGCAAGGAATCCAACAAGGCTAGCTACTTCTTCAGGTGTGCCAAACCTGTTTATTGGAATCATTTTCTTGAATTCTTTTTCATCCAAATCTTTTGTCATATCAGTTTTAATGAAACCGGGAGCTATACAATTTGCCGTAACATTTTTTTTACCCACTTCCTGTGCAAGCGCTTTTGTAGCGCCTATTACTCCGGCTTTTGCTGCTGAATAATTAACCTGACCTGGTAGGCCTTTTATTCCAGACAATGAAACAATATTTACAATACGGCCAAACTTGTTGACCAGCATATCTTGAATTAAAAGTTTGGTTATGTTGTAAAAGCTGTTGAGGTTTGTGTTAACAACATCATGCCACTCATTATCATTCATCCACATCATAAGATTATCCTTTCTTATGCCTGCGTTGTTAACCAATACTGAAATGTGTTTGCCACTGTTTTTTTCTTTCCAGCTTTCAAGCGCAGTTATAATACTCTCAGGATTACTAACATCAAATTGTATAATTTCACCGTCAGAGCCGGCACTTTTTACAATATTAAGTGTTTCTTCGGCAGCATCTTTGTTTTTGTTATAATTTATGAGTATATAGCACCCCGTTTTGGCAAGCTTGTTACATATTGCCCTGCCAATTCCTCTTGATCCTCCTGTTACTAGTGCAATTTTCATAAGCTAAGTGGTTATATTTTTAAAAAATAACAAATTTTTTAATGATCAAAATATAAAAAAGTAATAACAATTTATGCTCAACAATGCTTTTGAAAAAGCAAAAATAACTTATTTATTATAAAATTAGTCTAATAAATTTATTAACTTGTTATTAATATCAATATATTCTTTTATTTTGGCGATATCTTCATACATTGCATAATCATCAACAAAATTTGGAAATATTTCTCTTAGTTCCTCATATATGTTTTTCGTGTATGATGAAAGCTTTTTATTCAGATTTCTATAATCGATTGCCTGCAGCAAAGCCATAAGTTGAATGGCTAATACCTGGTAGCTATTATCAATGACTTTCTTTGTTATCAGTGCTGAGTTGGTTCCCATGCTTACGATATCCTGATTATCGTTATTATTTGGAATACTATGCACGTACATAGGGTTTGAGAGTGTTTGGCATTCGGCTGTTGTAGAGGTTGCCGTAAATTGTGCGCCCTGCATACCGAAATTAAGTCCTAGTTTTCCAAGGTTAACAAATGGCGGTAGTATCTGATTTATCTTATGATTTAATAAAAAATTCAATTGTCTTTCTGAAAGCATTGCTATACGGGTAGCGGCAATCTTTAACTTATCCATTTCAAGAGATATATAATCTCCATGGAAGTTACCACCATGAATGACATTTTCATTTTTGTCATCAATAATAGGGTTATCACTTACTGAATTGATCTCGTTTTGAATTACTTTTTCAGCCTGAAGTAAAGTATCGTAAACAGGGCCTAAAATTTGCGGAATGCACCTTAGCGAGTAGTATTCCTGAACTCTTTTTTCAATAAAGAATTCGTTTTTTGTTTTATTGTGGTACAGCACACTATCGTTGCGTGATATGAGGTGACTGTCTTTTAGCAACTTGCTCATTGTTTTTGCAATCTGTTGCTGTCCATGGTGCAGTTTCACAGCATTCAACTCCAGACTATAATGGTCATTGTAAGATTCTACAAGTTCATTGATAATCGAAGATGTTATTACCATCCAATTAAGCAGATTGCGGGTACGTAATAGGTTTACAACGCCTATTCCTGTCATTGCAGAAGTGCCGTTTATAAGGCTAAGGCCCTCCCTTATATGAATGTCAATAGGGGAGAGGTTGAGTTGTTCAAAAACTTCTTTTGTCGGTTGCCATTTCCCGTTAAATTTTGATTTTCCTTCACCAATAAGAACCAATGCAAGGTGGGCTAACTGGACTAGATCACCGCTTGCACCAACACCTCCATGTTCAGGTATTAGTGGTGTAACATTGTTGTTTATCAATTCCTTCAGAAGGTTAAGAACTTCGTAATGTATTCCGGAATAGCCTCTTGAAAAACAATTAAGCCTGGAAATCATTGTTGCTTTAACAGATTGATCGTCCAAAGGTTCTCCAATGCCCGTTGAGTGACTGCGTATCAGATTGTATTGCAATTCTTTGCTCTTACTGTCATCTATCTTGTATTGTGCCATTGGCCCAAGCCCAGTGTTTATGCCATAGATGATCTTGTCCTTAAGGTAATCTTGAAGAAAATCAAAATTATACTTTACTTTTTCAATGGTATCTTTATCCAGGGATATCTTTTGATTATTAAAAATAACAGGATAGATATCCTTGATATTCAATTGTTTATCTTGACTAATTATCATTTTTTCTACTCAAAAGGGGAATAAATATTATATGTTTTTTGCGGTAAATCTTTCTGCAAATATATAATTTAACTCAACAAAACAGAAAAAAAAAAAGAGGTTGCTCTTTAATTTCAAAGCAACCTCTTATTAATTACGACAATTTATTTCTTACTAATTGAGCGATTTGAACGAGACGAAAAATCGCTCAATTTGCTGTTTAATTAATTCACTTTTAAGAAATAAGATTGTTTACTAATCCTTTTTAATTGATTATTCGCATAAAATAATAAAAACATCAGCTAATCGCCGGATAAAATGCATCTTCGATGTGGTTAATTGCATATTCATTTCCTTTGAAAAGGACGGAAACTATGTCAAATCTGACTTCGTTCTCCAGGTTATTTTTTAACACGTAGGTGTTTGCAGCTTTTACGAGTAGTTTTTGCTTTGTTTTATTTACAAATTCTTCAGGCTCACCAAAATAATTGGTGCGGCGTGTCTTAACTTCAACTATTACAATGATGTCATTCTGTTGAGCAATTATATCTATTTCATTTGAACCTGAACGCCAGTTTTGTTCAAGGATATGAAACCCTTTGCCTGAGAGGTATTTTACGGCAATTTGTTCGCCTTTTTTGCCGGTTTCATGAAAGTCAGCCATAGTAGCAGGTAAATTGGGTTTTTATAAAAGTAATCAGTTTAAATTGTATGTGTAATGAAGTCC
>SLSZ01000077.1 GCA_007130125.1 Bacteroidales bacterium | reverse complement strand
CAAAGCTGGCCCAGACGGTCATGCTGTGCCGGCCGATTTCCGTGTCGGGCTGGCTGAACAAAAGGATGTCGTGTCCACTGACAGGCAACCGCGCCAGACCGCACTGTCTGAGACGCTTCCGAATCCGTTCAAGTATGAATCTTGCCTGCTTTTGCGTTTTCGCATGTACGATGCCATCATCGGCGTACCTCGCAAACTGTATGTTCGGGTGGTGACGCCGCAGCCATTCGTCAAAGGCGTAATGCATGAACAGATCTGCCAGCAGAGAACTGACGCCTCCTTGCAGCGTGCCTTTCACTCGTTCGTGTTGACTCCCGTCTTCTCTTTGAAGCGGAGCTTCCAACCATCGTTGCACATACAACAGTATCCACGGGTTTGCCGTGTGCTTCCGCAAGGCGCGCATTATCAGATCATGATCCAGATTGTCAAAGAATCCCTTGATATCCATATCTATCACCCAATTCTGCCGCCAACAGCGTCGGCGCGTAGTCTCCACAGCCTGAATGGCCGACTTTCCGGGTCGATACCCATAGGAATCTTCATGAAAGATCGGATCCAGCTGTGGTTCTAACTGCTGCTTTACTACCATTTGGGCAATACGATCCGAGACCGCCGATATGCCCAATGCCCGCATTTTACCCGTGGTCCCTTTCGGGATCTCGACATAACGGACCGGGGGCAGGGTTTTCAGGGGCACCTCCCTGTGAGCCCTTGCTCTTTCCGCTATCTGTATTTCTTTCGTTGACAAAGGATTCATTGATCCGGTCAATGGTTTGTTTCTAAAACACAGCTCCATAAACAGGCCTGTCCCTTTCCTACTTGGTGGCTTTCACGGAGCTGATTTCCCACCGTTCAAACGGTACCATGAACAGGCTATGACTGCCTTCGCCCATCTCGTCGTCTTCGGTTTCCCTCGACTTCGATACCACCTTGCGGGGTTGCTCTTTCCTTAACGCAGTAGACGGTGGCAACTCCTTACCGGTACTGCCTGGACTTGTTATAACCCGGTTGTCCGTTACCGGGAAGTTACGTGTGGAGGCGGGAGGCTCTCCCAAGTTCCCGTAAGTGCCCGTTGTGTATTTGCCCTGCTCTCGGATCCCGGTCAGATCGCTCAGCCCGGACCTGTTTGGACTGTGCAACATGGTTCCTGATATCATATACCTCAGAAACTCCGACAATAAAATAGCTTTCGAGGCTCTATCACACGGCTTTTACACTCGCTGTCTACGCTTCGTGCCATCATCTCTGATGACTACGCAAGACTCGCTTCCGGTGGTTGGTCAAACCTTTCCAGACAGGATTGGCTACCTGTAGGTACTTTGCAAAAGTTTCAAAGAATAATTATCCCCCTTTTACGGGATTAGCTTGGCGCTAATAGGATACTATTTAACGAACATCATCTTCCGGGTTTGCGCATGCGAGCCGGCTTCAAGCCTGTAAATATACAGGCCGCTTGCCAGTCTGTTGGCATCGAAGACGACGGTATGGTGTCCGGCCACCCGCACTTCATCCACAATAACGGCCATCTGTCGGCCAAGCATGTCGTAGACCGTCAGGCTTACATGGGATGACTCCGGAATTCGAAAGCGGATCTGCGTGCCCGGATTAATCGGATTCGGATAGTTTTGGGCAAGAGCGAATGATTCGGGATTTTGTGCCATGTGATCTTCGGAACCGGTCGGGATGCTGCCCCAGATGGCAAATCGGGAACCGGGCTTGCTGCCCGCTGATTGGAAACTTCCAACGATGTAAAGTTTGTCCCCGTCTGCAATGAGGTCTTCAACCACACCATCCAGGCCCGAACCTTTAGGATGCCAGTTTTCCCAGTCCCATCGGGCAATGGAGTTCACTCTGGGCTCGCTGAACGAGAAAGATCCGCCAGCAATCAAATCGCCTTCATATTCACTAAATGAATAAATCGTTCCACTTATCCCATCCCCAAAGGGCTGCCAGTTCTCGCCATCCCAGCGTGCGATATAATTCATTTGCTGCGTGGCGTTGTGCCACTTGAAATGTCCGCCAAGAATAACATCCCCGCCGTATGCCGTTGATGCAAGCACTTCACCGTCAAGCCCCGACACGGTGAACCGGCTGTCGTACCTGACATCGTCCGGATGGGACTGAAGGCTGCCTTGCTATATCATCTGGTCTTGTGAAACCGACAGCATTGGCACATCCTGCGCCATCAGACGGAATGATGCCAGGATAATGATTACTGAAGTGATTACACTGCAAGTCAACATGTTCTTGTATACAACTTTCATCGTCTTTTCCCCTTCTTGTTTGAGTAAATGTTTTCAGGACTATCAGCAAGATCATGGACCAGCCATTGTCGAACTCACAGATGCTCAACTTCTTTCATATTTTCATCTGCCGAATTACTTCCGTTTCGATTTGTTCGATAAAACTGTTTCTACCCGGCAGTCATGGAATGTTACGCGAGTTGACGTTATCAACCAGAAGGTTATTCCCTTCCGCCCAAGTCGCGGATTATAAAAACCTGCGGTTTAATGGAGCACCGCGATTTAGAATAAGGCGCTCTGAGTTTTCGGGTTCAGAATATAAAGGGGTGGAAAGATTGCAGCGAAAAGTGAAAGCCGTTTTTTCATGACCGAACCTTCAGAGAATAATCAATTCCAGCTGCCTAATGATTCATACAACATAATCCTTCCATGAGCCTTCTTGATAGGATGTCATAGACCTAAAGAGCAATAGTACGTTTACAAAATAGTATTACACTAAATCAGTTTCAAGAAAATACCACCCTTGACGAGGCGAATTACCAGATGCGGAAATTCAGATCTGCAGATGAGATGAACTCCGTAATACTCCGCTCGCGGATGGCAGAAACAGCGGCTTGATGCATTCCCTGCCGGCAAAAAGATGGATGGAGTTGAAATGCAGGTAACCTGGTATCGTCAGGATCAGCCTGCCCGCCGGTTGCCGATCAAATTCGATGCTCAGCGCTAGAGCAGCATTTGGAGAACAATGCATTCAAATGATCGCCTGTTTGGGATTGGGACCATATTGATTTTTCTTCGGATCGCTGTCCTGGACCATGAAAAGCAGAAGCACAAGCACACCGAAAAACGGGAAAAAGGTGACCAGCAGCCACCAGCCGCTGCGATCCGTATCGTGAAGCCGCCGCACCGATACAGCCATTACAGGAACCAAAACGGCCAGACTGTAAACAAGCACGATCATCCCCGAGCCGTCGACCAGCCCGTCAATAATCCGAAGCACAAGCAAGATCGCCAGGTTGCACAGAACGAAAGTCCAGTACTCTGCCCTGCGCGACCGGCCTCTAAATACGGCGTATTGTTTCCACACCTCCAGATACCAATGCATGCTGCCTCCGGTTCTGACGCATCCTGTTGCATCGTAAGATGACAGGGAGGTCTGTTGCAGTCCGATCCCTGATCAACCCCTAACATTCACATATTTGCATTTTACTCACTAATGTAGTGAAGCCGGAGAACAAATTCCCTGAAAATTTTTATGCATTCCGTCTCTTGCGGAATGTACGGCATATTCATCGGAAGCATAATTATTCTCAAAGCCGGGGGACTTCGCCGTCACCCGTCAACTCGCCCTGAAGCACCCACGAGAGGTTGAAACGTGCCATATTCGCCCCATCATAGCGGTGATCTTCGCTGCCTTCGAACAGCAAATAAATCCATCCCTCGCTTGGTGTTCCGGGCCGACCGGCAGCCATGGACGAGTAGGCGGTCGGCTCCCTCGAAATAAGCCGTTTTACCGGCCAGGTCTGTCCACCGTCAAAGCTGGCCCAGACGGTCATGCTGTGCCGGCCGATTTCCGTGTCGGGCTGGCTGAACAAAAGGATGTCGTGTCCACTGACAGGCAACCGCGCCAGACCGGCCAGTGAACCCTGACCTCTGCGCATTCCGCCGCCATCATACAGCACGTCGCTCACCGACAGGTCTTTCCATGTTTCGCCGGCGTCATAACTCCAGGCGGTGTGACGCATTATGTGCTCCGGCAGGATGTCGCTCTCGGGGATTTCATCGGGCCGCACCAGCACCCCTTCCTCTCCCGGTTTCGGGCCATGATTACGGCGCGTGACGTAGAATATCCTTCCGTCCGAAAGCTCTTCCACCACTCCTTCGAGGGTGCCTTCGGCTGGAAAAGGGGCGCTGCTGTGCCATGACCTTCCGCCGTCATCGCTATAAAGGGCTTTCACATAGCGATATCCGCCTTTCCCGGGTGATGACGAATCGGGACGCAATAACCGCCCTGCATGTTCGCCGCGCCGCAGCGTGATTCCCCGCCCGTTCAT
>SLSZ01000141.1 GCA_007130125.1 Bacteroidales bacterium | reverse complement strand
CAGTTTACAGCTATATAAGGACCATGTTTTCTTGAGCTGAGGTGGTGGATAATTTTCGGGAAAGCCTCTTTACCACTGCCGCTTTCGCCGGTTATTAACACGGTAATATCTGTGGGAGCTACTTGCCTTGCAATATCTATTGCCCTGTCAAGTAGCTTCGAATTGCCTATTATACCAAACCTTTGCTTTATTGATTGAATATCCATTTGATGCTTTCTTTTTAACATTTCTTTCTATAATCTAAGAAATTTTTCAGAAAAAACAAAATACAAATTTAACTCTTTTTAATTACAAATTCTTCATATCAGAGCTGTTTTGGTTCATAAATGTTTGGATGTTAAATATTTGATTAAAACAGAAATATGTTTTAGAAGGGATAACCAATTCCGAGGTTGAAATTAAAATCGCCTTCATCATCAAAAATAGAAACCTTTGGCCATGAAGATATCCACTTGTCTCCGGCCGGTCTTGACGGATTGCGTATTGGTACGGCAGCGTCAAGCCTTACAACAAAAAATCCAAAGTCGAACCTGGCTCCAACCCCTGCACCGACAGCGATGTCTTTATAAAAAGTGTTTATGTTGAACTTTCCACCGGGAAAGTCAGGGTTTTCTTTGGAATACCAAACGTTGCCACCATCTACAAACAAAGCTCCTTTCCAAAGTTTATAAATATCAAACCTGTATTCAATATTTGCTTCGAGTTTAATGTCTCCGTACCTGTCATAATATCTTTCTCCGTTTTCTTCTTCACGCGTATAACTCCCCGGGCCCAGAGAATATATTGGCCATGCTCTCATGCTGTTTGCTCCTCCTGCATAATAACTTTTTATAAAAGGCAATACATCCCTGTTGCCATAGGGGATGCCTGCACCTCCCATTATTCGGAATACAACAGTGTTGTGTCTGTCAAAAACCCTATAGTAACGAAAGTCAATATCTGCTTTAGCGAATTGTGCAAATGGGATATCAAACAAAGTATAACTCCCGTCTTTATCTTTAGAAAAATCAAAAGTGCTTCCGGCTAATTGCAGAAGATTGCCGGCTGTTTCTATATTCGCGATTGTATATACAAAGTCAACATGTCTTCCCCTTTGTTGAGTGTTATAAACATATCTGTATCTCATACCTGTAATCAGGTGATCACTAAAACTGCTAAGTATCAGCGGATTTGTTTCTGGTATGCGTTCTCTTAAAAGTGAGTCATTGTAAACCCTGATAGAACTGATTTCTATAGGAAATAAATTGTGCCTTTTTTGTTGGGTTGGCCTCCATTCAAAACCATAGGTCAAACTCAGAACGTACCTTGTATAGTCTGGCCTTTGTCTGAAGTTTATACCAGACATTATTGTAGTTTTTGGACGTGCAACGGCTGAAATACTTTCAATTGTAAAAGGTAGTAATAGATTGGGAAAATCAAAGCTGACTTCTCCACCAACTTCCAGTGTGTTAAAGGGTAAACGTTGGATTGCCTCATCGCCGGCTAAATCGCCGGCTAATTCCAAAGCCCCTTTCAATCTGATGCTGAATGTTTCGGCACCACGGAAGATATTCCTGTTTTGATATAACAGGTTTCCCCCCACACCAAGATTGCCTGCAGTGTTGAATCCTTCACCATCAATTGTAAACGAATTTGCCGGGGCAGTTGTGAGTTGCACCCTGGCATTCAAAAATCCGAGGGTGTCTGATGCGTGCTCTCTTCGGGGGCTTTCATTAAAAACTATATTTGTAAACCGGAATATTCTCAGAGCTGATAAAAATGAGTAAGACTGTTCAACGGATCTCAATTCATATTGATCCCCGGGCTCAAACCTTAAATTATTTATTATTGTTGATGGCTTTATTCGCAAAGGTTCATGATGAAGAAAAAAGTACGATAGAGTGTCTTTTCCATTTTCATTTTTCGATGTATCATATACAGTGGTATCTCTTTTAACTGAGGCAGCCCTTACAGCCAAATAATCCGGCAAAATATAAATACTGTCTATTATAAATCTTTTGTGTTTTTGTTGAATAATAGTGTCTCTTCTGCCAATTCGTTCAACTTTTACGGGGTCATTGACTGCAATATCAATATTAACCTTATGATTTTTTAAAGTGCTGTCAATCCTAAAATGAATATAATCCCTTGAAAACTGAAAAAACCCATTATTGCGAAGGTTTCTGCTGATCCGGTCACGTTCTTTTTGTAAAATATCAGCATCATAAATTTGACTACGATTTATCAGTGAGTTGACCGTATCATCATAAATATATTCTGCTACTCTTTTATCCTGAATGGTATATTTAATATCATTTATTCTGTATGGCTTTCTGCCTTCCAAATAGTATGTGATATCTGCAAGCCTCCTTCTTTCCCGGTAATCCACCTCGTATTCAACAGTACCGTTGAAATACCCTTTTCTGTGAAGATAAAGCTTGAACTGATTGGCTGTGCTTTCGGTTAAAACGGGATTATATATAACCGGAGGTTCTCCGATTGTGTTTTTTAACCAATTAGTAAACCTGCTTTCATCACGGCGGTCTGCAAACTGGTAAACGTTAAGATGAAAACGGTAAAACCCAAGTATTTTACGGTTAGGAGTTTGCCTAATAAAACTTCTTAGTTCACGATTCTGAACATCAGCATCCTTGACCTCAATTTCGTTTTTGTTTACAATATACTGATTTTCAGGCAAGTTCTTTGCGGGATTACAGCCTGATAGCACGAACAAAATTAACAAAAACAAATATAAACAATATTTTAAATTCAATGTTGAACTCCTCCCGGTATATATAGCTTTTTTGCAAAAATAATCTTTATTTGAGACATCTTAAAATTAGCAAATAAATTTATTTGTCTAAAAATATATAGCCTTGATTATGAAAAAAACCATTATGATTGGAGGAAATGTTTTTTACTACTGGTTTTTTGTTATTTTTGAGCACAAAAAAAATTTCTTTCATTTATAGAATATTATGATTATTTAAGATAATAGTTGCTCCATTTTAAAAGAATAGTTGTTTGTTTTTTAGATTCCCATAAAAATAAAAATATTTAGTCATATTTACATTTTTATCTTTGCGTAAAATTTTTAGAAATGGTATTAATAAAATCTATAAGCGGTGTACGTGGTATAATTGGTGGTAAGCCCGGTGAAGGCTTTACTCCTGTTGATATCGTTGATATAACCAGTGGTTATGCAATGTGGCTGAAAAACCGTTTTGATAACAATAAAATGAAGGTTGTTATTGGGCGCGATGCAAGGCCATCAGGTGAAGTAGTGAACAATTTAGTGGCATCAACGCTGCAATGTAATGGTATAGATGTAATAGATGGAGGTTTATGTTCAACTCCTACTGTTGAAATTGCTGTTAAAGCTCAAAAAGCGAATGGTGGAATAATAATTACAGCCAGTCATAATCCTAAAAAATGGAATGCCTTAAAGTTGCTTGATGAGAATGGTGAGTTTTTGAATTCAGAGGAAGGCCTGGAAGTTTTGAAACTTTCGGAATCAAAGAATTTTGATTTTGTGCCGGTCGAAAAACTTGGCAAATACAGTTTGGATGAATCTTTAACAGAGCATCATATTGAAAAGATTCTGTCTCTTCCAATAGTTGATGTTGATGCTATAACTAAAGCAAACTTCACGGTTGCCATTGATGCTGTTAATTCGGTTGGAGGTATAGCTATGCCGCTACTTTTTGAGGCATTGGGTGTTAAACGTGTTATTGAAGTTAATTGCGAACCCAGCGGGCTGTTTGCGCATAATCCCGAACCATTACCTGAGCATTTGAGTGAGCTGTCGGCAACGGTGCTAAATCATAAAGCTAATGTTGGCTTTGCTGTTGATCCCGATGTTGACCGGCTTGCAATTATATCCGATGACGGCGAACCTTTTGGTGAAGAATATACATTAGTGGCTGTTGCCGATTATGTTTTGGAAAACTCTAAAACAAGCCAACCGGTTACCGTAAGCAACCTTTCTTCAACACAAGCTTTGGCGGAAGTAACTGAAAAGCATGGTGGGAAGCATTATTCCAGTGCAGTTGGTGAAATAAATGTAGTTGAGAAAATGAAAGAGGTGAATGCTGTGATTGGTGGTGAAGGTAATGGCGGTGTTATATACCCGCAAATGCATTATGGCAGGGATGCGCTTACCGGAGCAGCAATATTTTTAACATACCTTGCTAAATCCGGTAAAAAGTGCAGCTCTTTAAGAAAAACTTTACCCGATTATACTATCTCAAAGAATAAAATCGAACTTCCGGATGAGGTTGATATTGATGGCATTTTGGCAAAAATTTCTGAAAGATATTCAAAATACAAGGT
>SLSZ01000158.1 GCA_007130125.1 Bacteroidales bacterium | reverse complement strand
TAATGTTTTAATGCCGCTACAATTGTAATTTCGTTTTGGTTGGCAAGATGGAAGTCAAGTATTTCAGAGTAATCCTGTTCGATAATAATATCGCAGTTGCTCACAAAAAATGTTTCATTGATCTTTCCTTTTAATAAGGATAAACTACCGGCTGTCCCTAAAGGCTTATCTTCCTTGAAATACTCAATCTGGTAAGGGAGTTGCTGATTTTTAAGGTAATACTCAATCAACTCGGCCTTGTAATTAACCGAAAGGAAAAAGCTTTTGCAACCATGGTGGTAAAAACGCTTGAATATTAGTTCGATAATGGTTTTATCTCCAATTGGAATAAGCGGTTTAGGCAAGACATTGGTTAGCGGCTTAAGCCGACTACCAATACCTCCAGCCATAATAATAACCGGCAGTGAGAACTGTTTTTTAGGCTGTGGTTTTTTATCCTGAAAAATATCTTCCCAAAAATAAACATTCACAATTTTATTATCAAGTGCAACCACCGGGCACAGTTCCATGCGAAAATCGAACATCATCTGCTTAATGGAATCGAACTCATCAAAGGGTGATGCAATGCGAACATGTTCTCTTAGAACTTCACCCACTTTGGTATCGAGCGGTTTGTTTTGAATTATCGCCCTCTGTATATCTCCTGCGCTCAAAAGTCCGGCAAATTTTTCTTCATCATTAAGAACAATCAGCAACTTTTTGTCGAGGGCATCCATTTTTTTTAGTGCCGCAAGCAAAGTAGTATCGTGTTCTATGGTTCTGTTTTTTAGCATACTGGGTTAATACTAAAATTTATAAAATCAGTGTAATCGATATTATGAGGATCAATGGTTTTTGTAATCAAAACCATGGTGCCACTTTGATTAAAACCAGAGTCGGCGAAGATGTGTATTAAGCTTATCGAATTCTCCTTAAAGGATTCCCGATGTAAGTGCCGGAATTTTTGATTGTTTTTAAAACTTGAGAACCGGCAGCAATTATGGAATCTTTGTTAATGTTTATATTGTTTGTAACAATAGTGTTGCTGCCAATAAAACAATGATCGCCCACTTGTACCTGTCCGTTTATGATTGATCCCGTTGAGATATGGCAAAATTCGCCAACAATCGCTTCATGCTCTATCAATGCTTTTGAATTTATGATGCAACATTTTCCGATTCTCGCATTTGCATTAACAAGTGAATGATGCATGATGATTGAGCCTTCTTCTATAGTCGCATATTTGCTCACATAAGCCATTGGGCTAATAATTACAGGTAGGTTCCCTTTGGCGTTTTTAACTTCATGGAATAATCTTTCGCGTGTGCCGGATGATTTAATTTGTCCTACCGTAATTAGGAAATTTGGGCATTTTTTTGAAAAATCCTTAATTTGATCATCAGTGCCAATTATCGGATAATGTAAGATTTTTTTATCAACATTTTGGGGGAGATCAATAATACCTAATATTTCATACTGATTGGTTTGTACAATTACATCTATTGCAGAGATACAATGTCCACCACCACCAATAAGTATAATAGGTTCTTTCATTATCAAACAATTACACTACTCGGAATACTTACTAATCTGTCAGCAATCCATTCTGCATTTGTTAAATCACCACATTGAGCATCATTAAACATAGGCAGCCGGTCCATTAGTTCCCAGGTAGGACGTGTCATTATACCATTTTCATTAGTGAATTTAAGGAAATCGTCGCGTCGGCTCCGGTTTTCAAGTATTACTGAATTCAACCAGTAATTGGATTTGGCATTGTCGGGTTCGGTTAAAAAGGTTAAGATTGAAGCTGGGGTTAAGGTCGAGAAAAAGTTGCTGTAAGATTGAGCTAAATTTCTTTTTGCTTTTAGAAATTTCGGTAGTTGCTCTAATTGCGCCAATCCGAGGGCTGCATTGATGTTGGGCATGCGGTAGTTATAGCCAATCTCATCATGAATAAACTCCCAGCGATGCGGCACTTTGGCTTGGGTAGTCAGGTGCTTTGCTCTTTTGGCCAGGGCTTCATCCTGGAATAGTAACATTCCGCCACCACCAGTGGTAATTACTTTATTCCCGTTAAAACTTAGTACGCCTATTTCGCCGAAAGTACCGGTATGTTGACCTTTATAAAAACTACCAAGGCTCTCTGCAGCGTCTTCTACCACAGGTATGTTGTGTTGCTCACAGATGTTAACTATTTCATCAATTCTTGCCGGGTGGCCAAAGGTGTGCATGGGGACGCAAGCGGAGATTTGGCGACCGGTGGTCTTATTGATAGTTATAGTTTGGTTGGTAGAGTTTTTGAGTTTTTTTGTCGAGTTATCAAGCCAGGTTTTCAGGGAAGCAGGGGAGAGTCCCATGGTGTCTATGTCAACATCGATAAATACCGGTTTTGCGCCACAATAGTTAATAGCATTGGCTGTGGCAACAAAAGTTAAGGGCTGCGTAATGACCTCTGTACCAGGCACAACGCCAATTAGTATCAATGCAAGGTGAAGAGCGTTGGTGCCGTTTACGCAAGCTACAGCTTTTTTAGTACAGGTGTATCGACCCATTTCTTCTTCGAACTGTTCCACGAACTTCCCAACACTGGAAACGAAAGTACTGTCAATACATTCATTGAGATATTTCTTTTCATTGCCATAAAACACCGGGACGTGCAGTGGGATGAAGCCTTTGGGCTGGTTGAATAATTGGCGGATATATTGAACAATCTTTTCAGAATAATTCATGAATGCAATGTTAAAAGCATTTATTTTGTATAATTAATTTCGAAATTACCATATTTGTTTATATCATCCATTGAATCAGAGTATAAACCATTTTTCAGGCCACCTATCAACTCCCTTATACCATCCTGAACTGTAACTTGTGGTTCAAACCCCAATATGTTTTTAATTTTTTTAAAGGAAACCTTGTAATTCCGGGGGTCACTGCCATTAGTCCCATATGTGATTTTTCCGTCCGGGATGTGCTTCAATATTTCATCCACAATCATTTTTTTGGTTGAATTATTCACGTCTCCACCCGCGTTAAATACTTCGAAATCGACTTTACTCTTTTCAGCATTTATCACCAATTCCAGCAAACGGGCGAAATCCCGTACATGACAATAAGGCCTCCATGTTAGTTCATCATATACAAGTAATTCCTTGCCGAAAAAGACATCCCTTACAAACTCACTGACCGATAAATCAAATCGCATACGAGGAGAAAGCCCAAAAGCTGTTGCAAACCTCAACACAACGCCTGTGTAATCAACCTTAAATTTTTTATTGAGTAAATATTGTTCATTGTAAACCTTTGCTTTTGCATATAGGGATAGTGGGTTTAAAGGAAATGACTCATCTGCTAATTCATGTTCTTTTATTAAACCATAGTTTGAGCAAGTAGAAATGAAAACCAGTTTATCAAGGTTTTTATTATTAAAAAAGTCAATACAATTTCTAATGCCATTTACATTGATTATTTCTGACTCTATAGGATATTTTTTTGTTATTGGATCACCCACTAAACCAGCAAGTAAAACAACATCTGTTATCCCTTTTGAAGCTTCGGACAAAGCTTTCTCATCGTTAATATCTCCAGGAACAAATCGATAATCCGGATCGCCAACATAAGGCTGAATGGAAAATTGGTTGTCGTAGAGAAAGTTGTCGATAACAGTAACTTTATATCCTTTCTTTAATAAGTGTGAAGTCATTACCGTGCCCACATAACCGGCGCCTCCGACTAAAAGTATGTTTTTCAACATAGATGATTGTTTTAGTTATTATATTACATAATTGTCTATCACCCACTTTGAAAAGGGTTGACTACAAGTAAAAGCAGGCGAAACGGCATTTAGCACGTGAGTACTTTCTCTGTCACCCTCTACAACAAAATCCATTACCAGTTCCCTGGTGTGAACATTGAGCAGTTGTGCCCGGATGCCGGGTGTTCCCCATTGATTAAACCCCTTTACATCCATTTTTTTAACCATGCTTATTCCCAAGCTGGTAAAATACCTTCTGTTATATTTTTTGATTTCATCAACTGCCAGGCTTCTGAACCCAAATGCATCAGAAAGGAACAACCTGGCTTCCCATGTTAGAATATTCAGGGTTTCAGAAGGCCTAAAATTATCGAACCCGTTATAATTCTCCCTCCAAAATGCGGGCATTGAAGTTGGACCGATCTTTACCGTACCGTCCACAGTAACTGTAAAATGAACCCCTAAAAAAGGGTTTTTTAAATTTGGTACCGGATAAACATTTGTGGTAACAGGCTTTTCTTTTCCCTGATACTTCAAGTAAATTCCTTTAAACGGGATAATGGTGTAATCTTTCGAATATCCGAAGTCTTTCGCGATT
>SLSZ01000044.1 GCA_007130125.1 Bacteroidales bacterium | reverse complement strand
CTTCAGGTCTTTTCTTAAAGGTCAGCCCCCAAAGCTTATTAACTAATGCAAAGTTGCCTTCTCTCACATTATCAAGAGTGAAATATGGCTTAACTTCATCGTCATCAAGATCATATTTTTCTTTACGGATAATTTCAGAATAGTACCACCAGTCCCAGGATTCAAGTTCAAAGTCTTCTCCTCTACGGTCAATAATTGCCTGCTGCTCATCACGTTCTCTCTTTGCTCTTTCAAGCGCAGGATCCCATACTTCATACAAGAAGTCATATACATTTTGTGGATTTTCGGCCATCTGAATATCTGTGAAATATTCTGCATAATTATCAAATCCCAGCATACGTGACATTTCTTGCCTTAATTCAAGCAATTCAATAAATAGCTCTTTGTTGTCATATTCATCATCATTGTCACCACGATTAATATAGGCTTTAAATATCTCTTCTCGCAGATCACGACGATCTGAATACTGAACAAAAGGTATCCAGCTTGGTTTAGCCAATGTAAAGACCCATTTGCCCTCTTCTCCGGCTTTTTCAGCCTCCTCAGCAGCAGCCGAAATAACATGGTCAGGGAGGCCAATAAGGTCCTCTTCGTTTTTAATTACTAGTTTATAGTTATTATTCTCCGCTAACAGATTCTCACTTAACTCAAGTGAAACCATAGACATTCTTTCACTTATTTCTTTTAATCTTTCACGGTCTTCTTCAGGCAAAGCAACACCACTACGTTCAAAATCCCTGTAGTATTTTTCAACCAGGATCATCTGTTCACGGTCAAGATCCATATTCTCGCGGTTTTCATACACGTGTGCAATACGATCAAACAAGTCAAGATTAAAACGAATTGCATTCCTGTGTTCGGAAAGCAATGGTGTTGTTTCGCGTGCTATCTCCTGCAATCGGTCATTAGTTTCGGCACTTCGCAAGCCTCCAAAAATTCGACTTACCGTTGATAACAATTCCCCTGCATTATCATAGGCAACTATAGTATTCTCAAAATCAGGCTCATCAGTATTTTCAACAATAGCATCAATCTCAGCCTGATGCTGTTTTATTGCCTCTTTAATAGCGGGTAAAAAATGCTCATCATCAATCTCATCAAAAGGAGGAGCACCATATGGAGTATCAAACTCCGAAAGTAATGGGTTGTCCTTTATACTATCAGGGGCACAACCCGCAAAAAAGATAATCATTGCAATTAATAAAATATTTAGTTTTTTCATGATTTAAATTTAAATTTTAATATAACAGTTCAACATCAAATTTGTAAGGCAATATTAATGATTTTTTTTTAAGGGATGATAAAAAACAATGTAACTATTGATCTTGCTTATTATTTTTGCATAATGAATTACAATTCCAGCATAACAGGCATAATACTTGCCGGAGGCTATAGCAAGCGATTTGGCGAAGAAAAAGGCTTATATGAATTACGTGGTAAAAAACTTATAGAATATGCAATTGATATTCTTAAACCTTTATGCGATGATATTATAATTAGCACAAATAATCCTAAGGCTTACAGTTCTAAAAGCCTGAAAACCATTACCGACATTCATACAGGTTGTGGGCCGCTGGGAGGCATACATGCAGGACTAAGTCATACTTCTACTAAAGATAATCTTTTTATCGGTTGCGATATGCCTTTGTTGCCAACAGCACTTTTTAAAGAGTTTATAGATAAATCAAAAAACTACCAGGCCGTTGTAGCAAAGCATGGTAGCTATACAGAAACAATGGCAACTTACTTTAATAAAAACAGCCTCCCTGTTTTAGAAAAGGCAATAAAAAGGAATAATCTTGCTGTTTTTGAGGCAATAAAGCCACTAAAAGTGTTTTATTTAAATGTTGAAAACCATAAGTTTTATAATGAACATATTTTTATTAACATCAACAGCAAAGATGATATTAATAAAATACAAACACTTCCTTAAACATTTACCTAATTGGCCCAATGTAATGTTTTAAAATAGTTGACCAATTCTTTAGCTTCTTCCAAAGCCTTCATAGCTCTTCTGTTTGAATAATCTGTCAGGAACTTTTTGGCCAGCTCTTTATCGTTTTCAATTAATTCCAGGGCCACTTTTTCAATATAAGGTTGCAAGGCATACTGTTCTTTTTCAAAAGGACCCCATACTTCCCTGGCAATTTCAATATTTCTTTTATAATTCAAATCAATGAGATTTTCAAGAGCTGTAAAAACATCAAAAGCATTTTCATTATCAAAATCAAATGTTCCTTTTGGTGGATCAAAGTGAAAATCAATATTCAGAGCATCTTCAAGATCCCATTGCTTGTAATAAGCTTTGGGCGTTTTTGTAATTCCTGAATACCATGGCACCAAAACCGAACCACATGGGGCAGCTGTAGTTCTCCATGCAACAGAACCAACCTCAACCGGCATCCAGTTTCTAAGCTGGTAAACAACCAACTCTTGCGAATATCCACCGCAAATATTACCTACACCTCCATGCCCGTGAGGAGTTTTATCCTCCGGCATACCAAGTTTGTATGACTTTTCAATTTTGGGTTCCTGTCCTTCAACATAACCATGACTCCTGATAATATTTGCAACATCTGTTACCGAGTACTTTCTGTCGGGCTTTATTGAAAATGGAAGTTGCTCATTAACAGGCAATTCTATTATTTCTCTATGTACCAGTGAATGGCTGAACCATTGTCTTGGGTCAACCCCATGTTCATCCATAAAGCTACCTTCAGGTGCAGGCCTGTTAAATGCATCTCTGAAGCTGAATGGCTTTCCGCTATCGGGGTCATACCATCCACGTGATATAGCATACTCCACCAAACCTTCAGAAGCGATCACATTTTCTGTATCATCGAGGTCTGCTTCGGGGCCAATAATATGGACATTCGGAAGTAATACAATCTCATCGTCGGGTACTCTTTGGGCAATCCAGTTTTTACCCCTGGCTGCTCCAAGCAACCATGCTTCATCAGCATCGGCTATAATATATGTACGCCCGGATGAAGCATATCCGAAGTGATCCAGCAGTTCACCGGCAATTTCAACGCCTTCCCTGGCTGTTCTGGCCCGTTGTGCAACTATCCGGCGTAACTTGTATCCAATTCCCCCGTCGGTTATATCACCTCTTTCTACAAGCTCTTCATAAGAATCTTCCCTTGTACGACAAGCATCAGATCCAATAGCCACTCCCCATTCATTGAAATATCCATCACCAAATTCAGCTCCGGTATTATTTCCCCACAAATAAGCATAAGTTACTTCGGCCTGTGGCCAAGTGCCTCCTCTGCGAAGCTGAACTACACTACCCTGTTCATGCTCCATGCGGGGGACATAGCGATAACTCATATTTCTAAGTCCGCCATTTTGTTCAAGATGTCCAAACAAAACCGAACCGTCAGTTGATGCATCTTTTCCCACAACTACTGTAAAACATCCGCTAGCAGTATACGTTGTAAGTAAAAATATAAATACCGTTGTTATAAAAAATGCTATAAATCTTTTAAAAAACATATTTCTTTAGATTTAAGTTATATAATAAAAAACCTTCTACTCTTCTTTTTTAAAAACAGTTTCTCCTGCTAACACTGTCCTTAAAACTTTTATTTCATGTATTTCTTCGTCAGGTATTTCAAAGTAGTCTCTGTCAATAACCAAAAAGTCGGCTATATTCTCTTCTGAAATCGGCCCTTTGAAATCTTCTGAAAACTCAACATAGGCCGGCCAGACGGTATAAGCTTTAAGTGCTTCTTCCCTGGTCATGGCCTGTTCGGGGTACCAACCGTTAGGAGGATTGTTGTTGCGGTCTTGCCTTGTTACAGCAGCGTGAAGTCCGTAGAAAGGGTTATATGGCGATACGCCGTAATCAGACCCGGCAGCAATAATAGCTCCATTGTCCAGCAGACTTCGCCATGCATAAGCATACTTTGCCCTTTCTTTACCAATGCGATCTTCAACGAAAAGCATATCTTCAGTTGCGTGCACAGGCTGCATGGATGCGATAATACCGGATTCACCAAATCTTTTAATATCCTCAGGGTGCAGCACCTGCGCATGTTCAACAACCAACCTGGCCTCCTCACCACTTTTTCCAGTCATCTCCATTGCTTTTTCAAAAGCATCCAGGGTTGCGCGATTTCCTCTGTCTCCGATAGAGTGAGTACGGGTTACGAAGCCAATTTCAAGAAGGGCTGCAACTTTCTCTGCATACTTATCAACATCCTGGCCAAGTTCTCGCAGTGAACCTTTTTCGCCCGGCCTGTCATCATATTCTTCAAGCAATGCTGCTCCTCTACCGCCAAGTGATCCATCAACAAACATTTTCACCCAGCGTACATTATAACGATTATCAAAAAGTCCTGTCTTTGGCTTGCCCATTTCCATTGCTGTTTCATAATCAACTGCAT
>SLSZ01000128.1 GCA_007130125.1 Bacteroidales bacterium | reverse complement strand
TCCTACGGAGTTGTATTTGGTAGTTTTGTGCAATCATTTTAGTGTATAATACTTGGTTTTCCTGCAAACATGTTATTAATGCTGTATTTAACAAATTAACTCCGTTAGGAGTTTTCTGTTTGTAGCAATGTAATAGATGATTCCTGAAATGAGCCCGGTACGGGCGGCCTGTTAAATGTTTCATGCGGTTTTTTTTGTTGGTTATATGAATATTATTTGTCTATCTCATTCAAAAATCCGATACATTTGAAATATAACTTATATTTGCAGAACGCTCGGGCACATAGAAAAAACACATATTAAAAAAACTTTGTAAGAGCTATTTGTCTGTAGTAAGAAGTATAACCCTAAATAATAAAAAGCTCCATAGGTGCGACCTGTTGGATTAAAAAGAATAATAAACAACTTAGAATAGCAAGACATTATATGACCCGAAAAGTAGTAGTTACCGGAATTAATACAATAACGGCTCTTGGACTTGATATTGATACAACCTGGGTAAACTTGCTAAAAGGCAGATCAGGTGTTAAGCGAATATCATTGTTTGACCCGGCAGGGCTTGACACTCAAATTGCCGCAGAGGTTACACCCGGTTTTGAGGAATATTCTCAGTCTTTTATAAAGAAAAGGCTTGCAAAGCAAATGACGCGTGTAACTCGTATGGGCGTTGTGTGTGCCATGGAGGCTGTGAAAAAGTATAACATTGATCCTGATTATTATAGTAAAGACCGTTGTGGCGTTATTTATGGTGTTGTGAATACCGGCAATTCATCAGTGGAAAAGGGTACCACCTTCAAAAACACAATTCTGAAGAGTATGAATAACGCTATGAGTGCATGGGTTTCTCTTGAATACGGGTTTGAAGGCCCTA
The DNA here is from genome assembly GCA_007130125.1 of Bacteroidales bacterium. Classification (GTDB taxonomy): domain Bacteria; phylum Bacteroidota; class Bacteroidia; order Bacteroidales; family UBA7960; genus PUKZ01. The sequence continues at coordinate 3,546 of SLSZ01000128.1, read as the reverse complement.
ATTATACGATTTCAACTGCTTGCGCTTCATCGGCTTACGCTATGGGAAATGCATGGGATTTGATAGCAACAAACCAGGCTGACATGGTAATTGTTGGTGGTGCTGACTCAATAGTTAACCCTGAAGAAATCAGAGGATTCAATGAGATGCTTGCTTTGTCAACCGATAATGATAGTCCTGAGCGAGCCAGCCGGCCGTTTTCCAAAGACCGTGATGGCTTCGTAATAGGCGAGGGGGCGGGAGTTATCATACTGGAAGCTGAAGAAACCGCCCGTAAAAGAGGAGCAACTATTTTGGCTGAATTCAAAGGTCATGCCCTTACAAGCGAAGCCTACAATATTGTCTCTCCTAAAGCCGAAGGTGAAGGAATGTTGCAAACTATGAAAAAATCTATTTTGAATGCCGGAATTGAGCCAGACGAGATTGACCATATTAATGCACATGGTACAAGTACAACCCTTAACGACCTGTATGAAACTAAGGCTGTTAAAAAACTGCTTGGAGAAAAAGCATATAATGTTCCCATTGTCTCTTCAAAATCAATGGTAGGCCATACTATTGGCGCTGCTGGTACAATAGAAGGTGCAGTTACGATAAGATCAATCCTCGAGCAAAAAGTGCATCCCACAATAAATCTTGATGAGCCTGATCCGGAACTTGACCTTGACTATGTGAAAGAAGCCGAAAGAGACGTTAAGATTAATTATGCATTGTCAAATTCTTTTGCTTTTGGAGGGCATAATGCTACGCTGGTATTTGGAAAATATTAAAACAGATTTACTATAGAGGGTTTGTAATCAGAATGTTGCGCTGATATGCAATCCTTTAATAAATCTTTTATTTTAAATTTATAAACAATCCTTATCTCGTCGACACATAAATAGGTAAAGTTTATGATATTGTATTATTTTTGCTTTATAGTGATTAAAAATTCATAATTTTTTTATAACATACTATTTAGCTATTTGTTTGAATACTATCTTTGCTATTAAATAAGTAAACATCCAAAACAACATCAATATGAAGCGAATAACAATTATAGTGATTATCGTTTTTATGAATACTGCTGCTTATGCCCAGGATGACACAACCTGGAGGTTTGGCCTGAAAGTATCACCTAATATTTCCTGGATAAACCCGGAAATAAGAGAAATTGAATATGATGAAACCAGCTGGGGGTATTCATACGGAATCATGGCCGACAGGTATTTTGCTGAAAATTATGCAATTTCAAGCGGGCTTTTTGTATCCCACCATGGTGGACAGCTTAACTTTTTGGAGGATGACGTTCATGTCATTGAAGTAGATGAAGAAGAGGTTAAAGGTCTTGAAAAACGTCTTTATGATCTTCAATACATTGATGTGCCTCTTACAATAAAGATGCGTACACGTGAAATAGGATATTTTACATATTACGGGCAGTTTGGCGTTTCTTTTGGATTTAACGTCAGGGCCAGGGCTGATGATGAGTATTTTGATAATACAACTGATAACAACCTGGAAATAGCTGATGAAACACATTTGTTTAAAGCATCTTTGATAATGGGTGCAGGTGCGGAGTATTCATTGCTGGGAAATACCGCAATAGTAATTGGGTTATACTATAATAACGGATTTTCAAATATTATGGATATGGGCGCTTATAAACATAAAAAGATAAGTGGCAGGGCTAATTTTGTGGAACTTACCGTGGGGATGTTGTTTTAGATAAATAGTATTGATAATACTAATAATTGAAACCTTTTATTACAAGCATAATAACTGAAAATATTATTAACCCACGCATTAAAAACAATTTGGTTTAGATGCTTAACCATGGAATTTTTGTTTATTAGTGCATATTAGCCTCAAATCATTAACCGCCATTTTTAATTTTTATTAACCTTTTGTCAGGATTTTTTTATAGTTAATTATTTAATATCAATCAAATTGAATCAAAAGATGAAAATCGCATTAGCTCAAATAAATTGCGTAATAGGTGATTTTGAACAGAACACTTCCAGGATTATTGACAAGATTAAAAAAGCTGAAAAGGAAGGTGCAGATCTTGTGGTTTTTCCCGAACTATCGGTTACAGGCTATCCTGCTTTAGATCTTCTTGAATATACTGACTTTGTTGATAAATGTTATGAAAGCATTGGTAAAATAGCTTTATCCTGCAAGAATATAGCTGCAATCGTGGGCTCTCCTGCGTATAATGATAAGTCGAAAGGAAAAAAACTTTATAACAGTGCGTTTTTTCTGGCTGAAGGTAAGATACAACAAGTTTTTCACAAAGGGTTGTTGCCCAATTATGATGTTTTTGATGAGTACAGGTATTTTGAACCGTCCGATAGCTTTGACATTTTAAAGTTTAAAGGCAAAAGAATTGCAGTGACTGTTTGCGAAGACCTGTGGAGCCTTGATGATAAAACCCTCTATGTCAAATCTCCCATGGAAGTGCTCTCAGAACAGCAGCCTGAAATACTAATCAATATTGCTGCATCTCCATTCTCTTATAATCAGCGCAATGAAAGGAAATCTATACTGGCAAAAAATGCTTTACAGTATGATTTGCCGGTTTTTTATGTTAATCATACCGGAGCTAATACAGATTTGATCTTTGATGGGGGATCAATGATAATCGATTCAAAAGGGAAAATAATTCACGAAATGAAATATTTTAAAGAAGACTTTTACCTTTTTGAAACGGATAATTTGGCTAAAGTTGCCGGCAAGGAGATACCTAAAGGTATTGATGAAAATAATAAAATAGAATTTATACACGATGGCCTTGTTTATGGTTTGAGGGAATATTTTCGCAAAACCGGTTTTTCTAAAGCTGTGCTGGGTTTGTCAGGTGGCTTGGATTCGGCTATTGTTGCGGTTTTGGCAGTTAAGGCGCTTGGCAAGGAGAACGTGCATGCATTGCTAATGCCCAGTCAGTTTAGCAGTAGCCATTCTGTCAAAGATGCAATAGAACTGGCTTTGAACCTGGATATAACTTATGATAAAATTAATATAAAAGAATTGTATCATACTTTTGATAAAACGCTTAAGCCGTTTTTTAAGGATTATACTTTTGGACCAACAGAAGAAAATATTCAGGCAAGAACTCGTGCGTTGTTGCTCATGGCTTATTCCAATAAATACAATTATGTTTTGCTCAATACTTCAAACAAAAGTGAAGCTGCTGTTGGTTATACTACGATATATGGTGATATGTGCGGTGGTTTATCGGTGCTGGGAGATGTTTATAAATCTGACATTTTTAAATTAGCTGAGTATATTAATAGTTCCGGTATAGTTGTTCCCGAAAACACTATTAATAAACCACCATCAGCTGAACTTAGGCCCGGGCAGAAGGATACTGATACTCTTCCTGAGTATGAAGTGCTGGATAAGATAATCTATAGTTACGTGGAACTTCAGTTAAGCACTGATGATATCATTAAAGAAGGTTTTGATCCTGAAACTGCTAAAAAAGTGGTGACATTGATAAACAAAAGCGAGCATAAAAGGTTTCAGGCACCCCCAATACTTAGGATTTCCCCGAGAGCCTTTGGC
>SLSZ01000093.1 GCA_007130125.1 Bacteroidales bacterium | reverse complement strand
TCTTTTCTATGTAATAAGCGCTCAAAAGTTATTATGTTGTTTTCATGTTTTAAGCCTGCCCTGTAATCTCCGAACCTTATTCTGTAAAAATTTGCATATCCTTTAAGCTTATGTAAGCCTGGTATATCAGTAATCTTTTTAAAACCCGAACTATCTTCAAAGACAAATTTTTCAATTCTTTGTCTGTCTTTTACGGGTAATGAAGCCAGCTCTTTCAAAAACCTTTTGTTTATGCGTATTTCCATTTTAATCCCGGCGTATTTTTTCGTAATAGGTTTTAGCTTCGTTTAGAGAAAGGTTTTCTCCGGGATCATTTTCGTTTATAAACTGACCTAAAGCATAATCTTCTAAAAGCTGCTCAATTTTTTGGTATGTGTCAATATCAATCTGAACAGCTATAGGTTTTTTCTTTTCGTCAGTGACGTATGTTTTCTTAATTTTAAGCATGGGTAATTATGTTGTTTATACAAAAATACTACAAAATAATGAGTGTTTAAGCTTTGCCTTATCAATCACATTTTTTAATTTCCGATTACCGACAACCTACCACACCCACCCTTGCGCCTTTTCGCCTTCGCGTGAGCCACACCCTCAACATACTTCCACATTCGCCAACACCTCCACAATCCTCTCACTTGTCTTTCCGTCCCATTTCTCCGGTATGCTTCCTTTTTTCCATTTTCCTGCAAAGAGTTTTTGCATTGCGGGTTTTATTGCTTCGGGGTTTGTGCCGAGCAGTTCGTTTGTCCCTTCGGTTATTGTTTCCGGGCGCTCGGTGTTATCTCTCAGCGTCATACAGGGCACAGACATCACCGTTGTTTCTTCGGTAATTCCTCCCGAGTCGGTTATTACTGCTTTTGCATTCTCAACGAGATAGTTAAACTCAAGGTAACTCATTGGGCTTACCATATATAAGTTTTTGTGGTCTACTCCTGCCGTTTTAAGTACTTTTTCGGTTCTTGGGTGTACCGGGAATATTACCGGCAGGTTGTTTGAGTTGTGAATAATTTCGCTTATAAGGTTTTTCAGCTTATTTTGCTCATCCACGTTTGCCGGGCGGTGCAGGGTTATTACGATATACTGGCCTTTTTCAAGTCCCTTTTCATCCCATACCGGTGGTTTCATGAACCTGCTTCTGTTTGCCAGCAAGGTGTCTATCATTGTGTTACCCACAAAGAAAATCTTTTGTTTGTCAACACCGCTTTTCAGCAGGTTTTCGTTTGCCGTGGTGCTGGTTGTGAAGAAGTAGTCTGTTAGGCTGTCAGTAACTATGCGGTTTATTTCTTCCGGCATTGTCATGTCGCCGGAGCGTATTCCGGCCTCAACGTGAGCAACATCTACAAGCATTTTTTTGGCTGTTATGGCACATGCCATGGTAGATGTGACATCTCCGACCACCATGCATATATGCGGCATTTCTTCCATAAGCAGCTTTTCATAGCGCGTCATAATGTTTGCTGTTTGTTCGGCCTGGCTTCCACTGCCGGCATTGAGATTTTTATGTGGAGGCGGAATGTTGAGCTGGCCGAAAAAGCTGCCGCTCATATTTGTGTCGTAGTGCTGGCCCGTGTGTACAAGGCGGTAGCGTATTTTTGTTTCAGCCTTGTTTGCTTTGTCAATAGCATGAATGATTGGTGCTATCTTCATGAAATTTGGGCGCGCACCGGCGATGATGTCGAGTTTGAGCATTATGGATGTTTGGTTGTTTAGTCGTTGAGTTATTATTCAGCGCTTTTTGTTTTCCGATTACTGATTACCGATTACTGATTACCGATTACCGACCACCGCCTACCGCCTACCCTCTCTATGTGTCCTATGTGTCTATGTGGTTCAATAAATTGGTTTTGGGAGCAAAACTGTTGATGCTGCATGTTTAATATTACGGTGTGCTACCCCTATTCTGCTGGCAAAAGATTCTCTAGTTACTGGTTTAAAAATATCTGATTATGGCTATTTGTTTATTTTTGATAAAGTATAATGTCAACATCTTTTACTTTTTTGAAATCATTATCTGCTGATACTAACGGGATGTTCATATAAGCGGCAGTAGCCTTAATAATCGCATCTGGTAGTTCCGGTTGTTGTCGGGAGTTAAATTGTTGAAGCCTTTCAGGCTACTTCATAAAGAATGCCTTTTTCATCTCCCATTTTTTTGGAAGCATTCAACACCTCTATCCCAACAATCTGGCCATCCTCAGAATAATCAATAATTAAACCCGGTTTATCCTGATCGCTTTCGGCTATTTTTTGTGACGAAAAACTTATATAAACCACATCAGCTTCTTTGTCATGTTTAATTTTCATATTTGTCCGTTTTAGAAGTTTTGTAAGCTGTTATTATTAATGGTGGTGTTTTTGTATTATTAACAAATACTCTATAAAGATAAGGTTTATTGTTTTCTTTTACAATCTTTTGATAAACATCAACGTTTTCTTCCTTTGTTGTAGTCTTTTCCGATGATCTAACAACATCAGTTATCACTTTTTTTGAAAGCCCTCTTCGTTTTATTTGTTCACGCGAATGTTTTGAGAAATTAAAATCCTCAGAATTTTTCATGCTGGTAAAAGGTATAGTTGGTTTGATTTTTTTGCAAATATATTGATAATTTGGTGGTGTTTTGAGGTTGAATTACCCACAGATTGATCCACAGAGGACACGGATTTTTTTTCACAGATTAACCCCGTTGGATAGTAATAAATCCCACGGGGTGAACACAGATTATTTGTGTGTATCTGTGGATTATTCATATTCTATGTGTCCTATGTGTCTATGTGGTTCAATTAATTGGTTTTGGGAGCAAAACTGTTGATGCTGCATGTTTAAAATTACGGTGTGCTACCCCTGGAAGCTACCAGGGCTTTTTTCAATATATACAGTTGAGCAATGGCTATCATAAGTTAGTAAACTCTTTAAACTCTATTCCGGATTGTCTGCTTATAGACCTTAAAGTGCCTGCCGGTATTTCCTTTCTTGGAGCAGGAACTATTACAGTCCTCTCGCCATTAGTATATTTCTGATGACTGCCTTTTTGACTTTTAAACAAAAAACCATGTTTATTTAAAACTTTTATGACTTTATTTGAGGAAGGAAGCTTTGTCATCTTCGCAAATTATATATGCAGTTCACCCAAAAAGGTTTCATTAATATTTTGAAAGTCTTTTGGAGTATCATCTTCTTCAAAGTACAAATCAAGAGCTTCTTTTAAGTTCTTTGTTGCTTCATCTATTGTTTTGCCAAAGCTTGAAACATCAACATTTAAACTTTGTGATACGTAATACTTGCCTTCTTTATAGACTACATATTTAATTTTTTTCATGATATAGGTTTTATATAAAAAGTTAATCTTTTTGTAATAGCATTTATCAGGATGCTGCAAAGGTGCTTATATGAATCCACAGATTGACACAGATTTTGTTTTCACAGATTTACCCCGTTGGATAGTAATAAATCCCACGGGGTGAACCCCGTTGAATAGAATTTTAATAAACCTATTGCGGTTAAACACATTCTTGTCATTTATAGAAAACCTTTAGTTGAATGTATAGTTTATTCCACGGGGTGAACACAGATTAATTTGTGTGTATTTGTGTGGCATCTGTGTGTATCTGTGGATTAATTTTCCACAGATGTTTATATAATAACTCTCTTATATTGCAGTTTTGTTGTTCCAAAGTTAATTAGTAGTGCTAATCTTTTGTCTCTCTAACAATAGTGACATCTTCTTTATCTATCTCTAAGAGAAAGGATGACCTTGATTCATATTTAGCAATAAGATTAACGTATTTGTCAAATATCGCTTGAAGATTGATGTTTGAAACATTCCCAAGGTTTATTTTTATAAGTTTTTTAGGTGTTTTTTTTACAAAATAACTATCGCGAAAATCAGAGTCTTTTGTAATTATTGTATAATTGTTTTTGTCAGCATATTGACAAATCTTCTCATCACTTGTGTGCCATTTGTCCAGGATTTTATTTATGTGTTCAGCTTCAAAACCCCTGTCTTTAAGCTGCTTTACAAGTTTATAGGTAATATGTACATCGCAAAGAAACTTCATTAAACTTCTTCTTTTATAGAATGGCCTGAAAGGTATAGTTTAGCAAAAGTTAAACAAGCAAGGATATCTTCTTTTTCAAGTTCCTGGTGATCATTCAATATTTCTTCTATAGTCATCCCGGAACCAAGCATATCAATAATAACCTCTACAGGCCATCGCATTCCTCTAATGCAAGGCTTGCCATGACAGATGGATGGGTCAATTGTTATTCTGTTGAGCTTGTTTTTCATAAGCTGTGAGGTTTTTTATAATTTCTAATGTAAAGATACAAAAAATTAACTTTTAATGGTTGTTTTTGAAGTTGCATAATTCCAGTTATTTGTGTTCACCCCGTTGGATGTTTTCTTTTTCAACCTATTCTTTTTATA
>SLSZ01000008.1 GCA_007130125.1 Bacteroidales bacterium | reverse complement strand
TAAGGCAAACCTCATAAATATGCTTGAACACTCCAACGAGAGTGAGTCGGAGGAGTACCACAAGAACCTTGTTTCAAGGTTTTTGCGCGACACATGGTACTCGCCGGATTTTTTCATTAACACCAAGGGGCGCAATGACCTTGTGATACATAACGGCAAAGATGCAAAGAGCCCGGTAGGCGTTATTATAGAAACCAAAAAGCCTGGAAACAAAACTGAGATGCTGCGTACCGACAACATCAACACCAAGGCATTTCATGAGCTGGTGCTGTACTATATGCGTGAGCGCATAACAAACAAAAACACCGACCTCAAACATATTATTGCCACCAACCTTTACGAATGGTTTATTTTCGACGCACAGCTTTTTGAAAAGCTCTTTGCAGGCAACAAAACATTCGTTAAAGACTTTACTGAGTTTGCCGAAGGGCGCAAAGCCGGAAAAACAACCGACTTCTTCTACAAAGAAATTGCAGAACCTTTTATCGACAACATACAAGCCGAGATCAGCTTCACGCATTTTGATATCAGGAGTTATATAACTTCACCCAAGGGAGGAGAAGACACCAAACTTATAGCTCTTTACAAAACCTTCTCTCCGCAGCACCTTTTGAAGCTGCCTTTTACCAACGACAGCAACAGCCTCGACAAGGCATTCTACTCGGAGTTGCTCCACATTATAGGCCTTACCGAAACCAAGGAGAAGAACAAAAAGCTTATCGGCAGGAAGAAAGAGGAGGAGCGCAGCCTGGGCTCTTTTTTGGAAAATGCCATAAACCAGCTTGACATACTCGACAAGGTAAACCGCATGCCCGATTCTGGCAACTACGGTGAAAACTACAGCGAAAAGATATTCAACATCGGCCTTGAACTTTGCATCACATGGATAAACAGGATACTCTTCCTGAAGCTGATGGAAGCGCAACTGATCAGCTACCACAAGGGCGACAAGTCGTACGCATTTTTGAACCTCGACAGGATAAAGAGCTTCGACGACCTCAACAGCCTGTTCTTCTCAGTGCTGGCACGCAAGCCCCACGAGAGGAACGTGGAGGTAAAGGAAAAATTTGCTAAAGTGCCCTACCTCAACAGTTCGCTCTTTGAGCCTTCGGAGATTGAGCACCGGGCAATACTTATCAGCAACCTCAACGACGACAGGGAGATGCCGCTGCACCCCCAAACCGTGCTGAAAGACAGCACCGGCAAACGGCTGAAAGGCAGCATGAGCGCACTGGAATACCTGTTCAGGTTTCTTGATGCTTATGATTTCAGCAGCGAAGGACAGGAGGAGATACAGGAAGAGAGCAAGTCGCTGATCAACGCCTCCGTGCTGGGGCTTATCTTTGAAAAGATCAACGGGTATAAAGACGGCTCGTTCTTTACGCCCGGCTTTATTACAATGTATATGTGCAGGGAAACCATCGAGAGGGCGGTACTGCAAAAGTTTAACGACATCAAGGGCTGGAACTGCAAAACATTTGCCGACCTTAAGGAAGACCTTCACAATTACATCATAAACCACAATGAAGGCAGGGCAGCGGCAAGAAGCGAAGCCAACAGCATAGTGAACAGCCTGAAGATCTGCGACCCGGCAGTGGGCTCGGGGCACTTCCTTGTGTCGGCACTCAACGAGATCATTGCCATAAAGCACAGGCTCAACATTTTGCAGGACAGGACAGGCACAGCGTTGAGCGGCTACAAGGCAGAAGTGGTAAACGATGAGCTGATAGTATCGCAGACGGTTTACGACGATGAGCCGTTGTTTGAGTACAAGCCCGGCGACGAGGAAAGCCAGAGAGTGCAGGAAACACTGTTTCACGAGAAGCAAACAATAATAGAAAACTGCCTGTTTGGCGTTGACATCAACCCCAACTCGGTAAAAATATGCCGGCTGAGGCTGTGGATAGAGCTTTTAAAAAACGCCTATTACAAAACCGATGCAAATGGTTTTGAGCTTGAAACATTACCGAATATTGACATAAATATTAAACGCGGCAACTCCCTCATCAGCCGTTTTCCTTTAGACGCCGATCTTGGGCAGGCTTTGAAGCAGAGCAAGTGGACAATTGACTCTTACCGTATGGCAGTGCAGACCTATCGCAATGCCGAAAACAAGGAACAGAAAAGCGAGATGCTGAGGCTTATCAACGATATAAAGAATGACTTCCGCACCGAGATAGGCAAGAACGACCCCAAGCTGAAGAAGCTAAAACAAAAGGAAGGCGAAATATTCAACCTCACCAACCAGACAACATTGTTTGAGCAAAGCAAAAAAGAAAAGGAAGAGTGGACAAAGAAGTTCCAAAAGCTCACCAAAGACGCAGAAAAGCTGGAAGCCGAAATAGAAGACATCAAAAATAACAAGATTTTTGACAATGCCTTCGAGTGGAGGTTTGAGTTTCCGGAGGTGCTGGATGATGAGGGGGAGTATATAGGATTTGATCTTTGTATTGGAAATCCGCCTTATGTTGATATTAAAGCATTAAATGAAGATCAAGTAAAATATTTCTTTTCCAACTTCAAAACCACTACAAACAGGATTAATCTTTATTCCATTTTTGTTGAGCTCTGCCATTCATTACTTCGAGAAAAAGGCGAATTTATTTTTATTATACCAAATTCTATCCTTTTCAATTCGTCATATCAGAGTATCAGAAATTTAATTTGCCAAGAAATACGCTCAGTTGTAAAACTACCTGAAAAAGTTTTTCCCGATGCTATTGTTGAAACAATTATTCTGGCATTTCAAAAGAATAGTGATTCTGCTTCTATAGATGTTATCAGATATTCTAAGGATAACAAAATTGACAAAATTGATAAAAGTCTGGAATACCAAGTAGAAAAGCAAATATGGCATTTATTTGATAATATAAAATTTAACATATACCTAACCGGCGATATTCAAAAAATCATTCGTAAATGTCATACGGATATTGAAACGCTTGGTGAAATTGCTGATTTTACATTAGGTATTACGCCATATGATAAATATAAAGGACATTCTAAAAGTCTTATAGAAAACAGAGAATTTCATTCTGACCACAAAATGGATGAAAGCTATAAGCCATTGATAGCAGGTGAGAATATTTTGCGTTTCAAAGTAAGAGAAAATGTAAAAGAATATATAAAGTACGGAAATTGGTTAGGAGCTCCGAGAGAAGAAAGATTTTTTACTGCTCCAAGAGTAATCGTTCGTCAAATTGTGTCTGGAAATCCACCACGAATTTATGCCGGTTATACTGATAAACCATTATATTTTACACAAATTGGTTTTGCTATAATCACCAAAAAAAGTATTTCAGCTAAAGTTCTGACAGGATTATTAAATTCAACTTTAATGAATTTTGTTCATAAATACCTATATCTGGACATTGAAAAAGAGCTTTTTCAAAAAATACTAATCGAAAATTGCAAGAACTTTCCAATAAAAATTCCTGATCAGGATATGCAAAGAGCCATTGAAGGTAAAATAGATAAAATATTACGAAATGAGGGTAACATACAAAACACTGAAAAGCAAATAGACAGGATGGTTTATGAGTTGTATGGGTTGACGGAGGAGGAGGTGAGGATTGTTGAGTCAAAACTATGATTTAATTGATTTATTTTTCTACTGATTTTGATTTGGCTGCATAAGCTTCTACACTTTTTGCTGTTACCTTTAGTAATCTATACATTTCAATTAATGCAATAACCAACCAAATGCCTGAAGCAATTATCAAGTGTTTTTTGTACTCGATTATTACAGACCCCTTAACACTCAAGCAAGTAAATATAATTAACAGAATAGAAGTTATCATAACAGAATGAACAAGAGATGATCTGTAGTTTGCGTATTTGTTATTCTTTTCATTCATGTATTCAATCAAATCTTTATATTCAATTTTTTTGCATAAAAACATTTCATCAATTACTACAAAAACAATAACCCTGTAAATAGAGTATATCACTAAGCCTAAAACAAATCCTAAGAAATAAGTATAAGTTTTGTCAAAATAAATAATGATGCTATGTTTAGCATCTAATCCTGACAATTTCATAAGAATTAAAAAAACAACTCCAGGGACAAAATATCTAAAAACTTTTTCAATTTCAGAAAATACTGTTTTAATACCAGTTTCTAATTTTTCCATTTTATAATAATTTTAATTGAAGAACTGACACTTTTTTGCTAGATTTTATGATAACATCAAATCGAAAGACTATTGCAGCAACATTGGTGTTACCAAAGATAATAAATAATAAGTCTTGGCAGTATAAATTAGTGATAAAACCGGTTGTTATTGACATTTGTTTATAACTAATTGATATAATTTGCTTTGTAGTTTGAGATTGTTTAGTATTTTTATAGGGTGGGGAGTGAGTGGGTGTAAACGGTAAATAACAATGCACACTTTTTCGTAAATAAGAATGCACACTTTTCAGCAAT
>SLSZ01000069.1 GCA_007130125.1 Bacteroidales bacterium | reverse complement strand
TTTTGTAAAAAAATTGTTTACCAATATTCACAAAGAATCATGCCTTTTTCAAAAAACTCATATTTCAAAGAGGCGGAAAAACGAAAAAAGTGAGTAATTTTATGGTTTTAATTAGGAGTAACGGGTGACGAGTAACAGGTAACGGGTTGTCAACTGTCAACTGTTGACTGTCAACTGAGTTTTGAAGACTGCCGACTGCCGACTGAAGACTGAGGACTTTTTTAAAAATTCCATAGTGTGTTTAAATTAATAATAATGGAAAGAGTAAAAATAAAAACCACTACAGGAGAATCTGAAGTTTTGTGTGATGAAAAATTTGAGAATATTGGCAAATATTTGCCGGACACTTCTGTATTTATTATCACTGATAAGAATGTAGAAACTCATTATAAAAAACGTTTTCCCGAATATCCGGTATATTCTGTTAAACCCGGGGAAAAATCAAAAACCGTTCAGGTTGCAGCTGATATCTGCAAGTGGTTGTTGGAAATGGGAGCAGACAGAAAATCTTTTTTACTGGGTATAGGTGGTGGCGTGGTGTGTGATATAGCAGGATTTGCAGCCTCCGTGTTCATGCGTGGTATTGATTTTGGGTTTGTTGCTACTTCATTACTTGCCCAGGTTGATGCAAGCGTAGGAGGAAAAAATGGGGTTAATCTTGATGGATATAAGAACATTGTTGGTACTTTTAATCAGCCAAAATTTGTGCTGTGCGATGCTAATATGCTCAAAACCTTGCCAAAAGAAGAGTTTATAAATGGTTTTGCTGAAATTGTAAAACATGCTTTGATCGCCGATGCGGATATGTTTGATTACATTGTAAAAAATGCTGATGAAATGAGATCCTGCAACAAAAAGGTTTTGGAATACCTGGTATTGAAATCGGTAAAAATTAAAGCTGAAATTGTAATGGCCGACGAACGTGAAAAAAATGTCCGTAGAAAACTTAACCTTGGCCATACATGGGGGCATGCTATTGAAAAAGTTGCCGGCATATCACATGGTAAAGCAGTAAGTATCGGCTTGGCTTATGCCGCACTTGTATCATTAGAAAAACAATTGTTGAGCAAAAAAGACCTGGACAGAATTGTAAGCCTGCTTAAAACCCTTGAACTCCCAATATCATTTAGAGAGTATACATCGGAGGCCACCATTATTTTTAATGCAATGATTAAAGACAAAAAGAAAACTGACGATTCAATTGATTTTGTTTTGATGAAAGGAATTGGAAGTGTTGTTGTGGAAAAAATTCAAATAAATGAATTGAAAAATTATTAAGCTTTAATCATTATAATTAGTTGTTCACTCGTTATTCATATTTATCTTTGAACTAAATCGAAAGTATTAAAGAAGTGAAAATCACTTTAAAAAATAACAGGCTTCAAACAATAAACATACATTTTTATCATGCACGAATTATTCGCCGTATTTGGCAATCCCGTTTTACATAGCAAGAGTCCTCAAATATTTAACCCGGCATTTGAAGATTTAAACATTAACGCTAAATATATCCGTATCCGGCCTCAATCGGCTAAAGATATATGCACGCTCATGAAGGATATTCCAATCGCAGGGGCAAGTATTACATCTCCATTTAAGGAAGAAATAATGAACTTTTTGGATGATATTTCAGTGGATGCTCATCGGATTGGTGCTGTAAACACTGTTGTTAATATAGACGGCAGGCTGAACGGCTACAACACAGACCATGCAGGAGTTACGGAGTCACTGCATGAAGCTGGCGTGAGTATAGCTAACTCTAAATGTCTTGTATTGGGCGGGGGAGGTGCCGCCAGGGCAGCTGTTTATGGTTTGACGAATCAAGGTGCTAAAGTTTTTATCTGCAACAGAACCTTTGAAAAGGCTCAGAAAATAACTGACGATTTTGGATGTGAATTAACAGATTGGGATAATTTTAACACAAGTATTACCTTTGACATTGTGATTTCCGCCCTGCTACCGGAAGCAGTTCCACCTTTTCTGCAATCCCTGCATTTCAATTATCTTCTGGATGCATCCTACAAAATGTCAAAAGTATCTGAGATCACAAAAAAAATGGGACCAAAAATCATCCCTGGTGAAAGGTGGTTAATATATCAGGCTGCTGAAGCTTTTGAACTTTTTTGTCAAAAGAAACCTTCTATCAAAGCAATGGAAAGAGATTTAAAAAAAATTCCGGAACGTGATAGTATTAATATAGTAAATTATTCTTTGGAAGCACCTGGTAGGCTTAAAGAGGAAGAAATTGATTTGATAATTTCGTCGGAGGGCAATGATCCCCGGCTGCAGAAAAACATTATAGATGAAGAGATTGATAAAGCCTACAGCAGTTAATGGAATTATACATCCCCCGGCATCAAAGAGTCTGGCTCAAAGAGCTATAGCCGTAGCATCGTTAGCCCTTGGGCAATCCAAAATTTTGCACCCAGGCAATTCTGATGATGTATTAGCAGCAATACGTGTGTGCAGAACATTGGGTTCTGAGATTCAACAGCTTCCAAACAGTTTGATCATCAATGGCGGTATCAATGAGCCGCATGAACCTCTTGATTGTGGGGAGGCAGGTTTGGGCATTCGCATGTTTTCTCTAATCGCGGCAACACTTGATAAGCCTGTTATTCTTACCGGCAGAGGCACTTTAACAAAACGGCCAATGAGTTCAATAGAGCAATCAATAGTGGCTATGGGGGCAAAATGTAAAACCAACAACGGATACGTTCCTATTACTGTCTGCGGCCCTTTGCCCGGCGGCACAGCTAAGGTTGATGGTTCGCTTAGCTCACAAGTGCTAACAGGAATGCTTTTAGCCGCACCATTAGCAAAATCTGAGTTAATAATCCAGGTGTCCAATCTTAAAAGCAAGCCTTATATTGACCTTACTATTGATGTAATGAAAAGGTTTGGAGTTGAAGTCGAAAATGACAATTATAAAACATTCGGAATAAAACCTGAGTCTGAATATAGTCCTGCTGAAATTGTTGTAGAAGGTGACTGGAGCGGAGCCGCATTCATGTTGGTTGCAGGTGCCATTGCAGGAAAGGTGCGCGTTGAAAACATATCCCTTTCTTCAAAACAGGCAGACAGGGCAATTGTTGATGCACTCAAACTGGCAGGTGCAAGCATTTCATCCGGCAAAAATTCCATTGAGGTTAAAACTAATGAGTTAAAGGGTTTTATCTTCGATGCTACGGATTGCCCTGACTTATTTCCACCCCTGGTTGCTTTGGCAGCATATTGCAAAGGGGAAACCAGTATTAGAGGAGTCAGCCGCCTGAAAACAAAAGAAAGTAACAGGGCAGCAACTCTCAAAGAAGAGTTTGGTAAACTTGGAGTAGTTATAAAAATTAAAGGGGAAGAGATGATTATTAATGGAAAGATCCCCGTAGCAGGTACCGTGAAATCACATGGCGACCATCGCATTGCAATGGCTTGTGCTGTTGCAGGACTTGCCGCTAAAGGCAATATTGAAATAAACGATGCACAGGCTGTAGCAAAATCATATCCTGAGTTTTTTAATGATTTGAGATCTATTATAAAAGATTAAAAGCGATTTTCATCAAATTACAAACTTTATTTTATAATAAGAATAAAGGTTAACAGAAAAAGATATTAATCAATTGGAGTTAGAAGAGAAAAAATACTACAAAAAAAACCTTGCCATTATATTCGGCACAACCTTAATGGCAGTGCTTGGTGTTTCAAGTATAACTCCTGCCTTTCCAACTATTATGGAGGCCCTGGACCTGACCGAAACCCAGGTTGGCATGCTTATAACAGTTTTTACTTTCCCCGGGGTATTACTCTCACCTGTATTGGGTTTAGCAGCTGACAGGTTTGGCAGAAAAACTGTTTTAATACCTTCACTTATGCTGTTTGGTATAGCAGGAGGCATTTGCTTTTTTGTTCATGACTACACACAATTACTTATACTGCGTTTTTTGCAAGGCGCTGGCGCAGCTGCACTCGGATCAATGGGCACAATTTTAATAGGAGATTTATACTCAGGCAATAGAAGGGCTAGCATCATGGGCTATAATTCGAGTATATTGAGCATAGGAACAGCTTTCTATCCTCTCATAGGTGGAGCCCTGGCCGTTTTATCATGGAACCACCCCTTCTTGCTTCCATGGATCGCTGTACCTATAGGACTTTTCGCATTGCGATATATGAAAAATCCAAAAATTAATAAGAAGCAATCATTAACAGATTATTTGAAAAATGCCTGGAAAGAAATAAAAAGGCCTGAAGTGTACGGAATTTTTATTACTGTGATGCTTGTTTTTATTGTACTTTATGGCAGCTACCTGACCTACTTCAGCACTATGTTAGGGAAAATTTTTGGTGCATCGTCATTGGTTATCGGTATAATAATGTTTTCCACATCAATAAGTACAGCAATAGTATCCAGTCGTTTAGGCATTTTAGTCAGATACATAAAAAAATCCAACCTTA
>SLSZ01000145.1 GCA_007130125.1 Bacteroidales bacterium | reverse complement strand
GTAATCGGTGACTGCCGACTGAGGACTGCTGACTAACCATCAACTGTCATTTTATTATTTAACAACTTTTGAAAACTTTCTTTCAAAACCATTTCCCTTTCTTGTCAAATAAATTATTTTTGTACTTCATTTAACAATCTGATTTTATAATGGAGAGTTTCGTAGTATCGGCAAGGAAGTATCGTCCGGAGACTTTTGACACGGTTGTTGGTCAAAAATCGATCACCAACACTCTGAAAAATGCTATAAAGAACAATCACCTTGCACAATCGTTTTTGTTTTGCGGCCCCAGGGGAGTTGGCAAAACTACCTGTGCACGCATATTAGCAAAAACCATAAACTGCGAAAACTTATCAGAAAATTTAGAAGCCTGCAATAAATGTAAGTCATGTGAATCATTTAACACAAGCAACTCCTTTAATGTACATGAGCTGGATGCTGCTTCCAACAACTCTGTAGAAGATATCAGGAACCTGGTTGACCAGGTTCGGATACCTCCACACATCGGTAAATATAAAATATACATCATTGATGAGGTGCATATGTTGTCAGCAGCAGCATTCAATGCTTTTCTGAAAACGCTGGAAGAGCCGCCTCATTATGCCAAGTTTATTCTTGCTACAACCGAGAAACACAAGATCATCCCGACAATTTTATCAAGATGCCAGATCTTTGATTTTAAAAGAATAAAAGTTGATGACATTGCAAAACACCTTCATTATGTTGCACAAAAAGAAAATGTCACTGCCGATGATGAAGCTCTACACCTGATTGCTCAAAAAGCTGACGGAGCACTGCGTGATGCCCTGTCTATCTTTGACCAGATTGTGAGTTTTACCGGAAACGATGTAACCTACCAGGCAGTTGTAGATAATCTCAACATACTGGACTACGATTATTTTTTCAGAATTACTGATCATATTATTGATCAAAATGCAACCGGGATATTATTGCTTATAAATGAAATTATAGACAAAGGCTTTGAAGGTGCCCATTTTATTACCGGCTTTGGAGACCACTTGCGCAACCTGCTGGTAAGCAAAAACCCGCAAACAGTCAAACTGCTTGAAACAAGCGAATCAGTCAGAAAAAGATATTCCGAGCAAGCAGCAAAATGCGATGAAAGCTTCATTATAAATGCTCTCGAAATATTATCCGGCTGTGATACAAACTACAAAATAGTGGCAAACAAAAAGCTGCACCTTGAACTGACTCTCGTAAAAATGGCGTCATATCAAAAAAAAAAATCCCAACCCCGGCAAAGTAGTGAAAACTCAATCCTAATACCACCAAAATCAACTTCAAAAAGCTCTATTGAAGCCAAGCCAGCAAAAGAAGCACCCGAACCAAAAAAATATACCCCAAAGGAAAACATCACTGTACAAGAGGTAAAAGAAAAAGACGAGGCTCCAAAAGTTAATTCCGAAAATATTAAATTAAAAAGGCCTCTGAAAATATCCGGCTCGGGCGCCGGCCCAAAAAAGCCTGAGAAAGAACCGGAAGAGCATGAAGAACTAAACCCTGATACTGACAAAGATAAAAAAGTACACCCTGAAGAATTTTACAAGTATTGGAAAGAAATGGCTGAAAACATTAAAGAAGAAAGCCATAGCTTGTTTCTTGCCTTTACAAAAAACAAACCACGGATAAATGATGAAAATCAAATAGAAGTTTTTGTTGATAATATGGTTCAAGAAAGCGAAATAAATGAGAAAAAAATAAAAATACTTGGGTTTCTTCGAAAAAAGCTTGACAACAAATCGGTAAGCCTTACCATCAGAATAGTAAACAATGACAATTCCAATCAAAAAGCATACCTGCCTGAAGAAAAATTTAAATTACTTTCAGACAAAAATCCAAAACTCATCACTTTGAAAGAAAAGCTAAACCTTGACTTCTATTAATATTTTTTCTGTCGCTTTCACCTTTCTGTTTCCCAATTTTTTATAAAAAAGTCGTGATATTAATATATAAATGTATATGAATTCTAATTTTTATATATTTGTCGAAATTTAATTAAACCCTATTAATAATCATCAAAAAAATACTTATGAAGATTAAATTTGTGTTACTAGCACTATTAATGGCTGTTCTGACAGCAAGTTCTGTTAGCAGTCAAAAGATTGAATTCACTGAATACACCCTTGACAATGGGCTTCATGTGATCTTAAACCAGGATCAAACCACTCCAAACATTGTGGTAAACATCATGTACCATGTGGGTGCCAAGAACGAACATCCCGACCGCACCGGATTTGCTCACTTCTTCGAACATCTTATGTTTGAAGGCACTGAACATATAGGACGCGGAGAATTTTCCGAAATTGTAGAAGCTGCCGGAGGATCCCTAAATGCTTATACCAGTTTTGATGTTACTAATTACTTTATAATGTTACCATCCAATCAACTGGAACTTGGATTATGGATGGAATCAGAAAGAATGCTGCATCCGGTCATAGACTCCATCGGAATTGCTACACAAAAAGATGTTGTTACCGAAGAGATGAAACAAACCCGCGACAACCGGCCATACGGAAGACTTTTAACTGAAACCATCGATAGAGCTTTCACTAAACATGCTTATCAGGACGATGTTCTTGGTAAAGATGAACACATACGAAATGCTACTGATGAAGATATCAAAGCATTCCATGACATGTTTTATGTTCCCAATAATGCAGTTTTGGTAATTACCGGCGATATTGATATTGAAGAAACCAAAACGCTTGTAGACAAATATTTTGCTGATATTCCCGAGGGTCCGGAAGATATTTACAGGCCTCCAATGAACGAACCACGTAGAACGGAGGAGTTGCGCGATACTGTTTATGATAACGTACAGATACCTGCCGTTATACAAGCATATATGATACCGGCACAAGGAACTCCTGACTTTTACGCAGTTCAAATGTTAGGCAACCTGCTCACAAGGGGGCAAAGCAGTAGATTATACAGACGACTTGTGGATGAAGAAGAAAAAGCTTTGCAAGTGGCATCAATGCCTCTGAATCTCGAACACCCGGGGATAAACCTGGTCTTTGCCCTGACAAACATGGGAGTTGACCCTAAAGATGTTGAAGATATTATAAATGAAGAGTTTGAAAAAGTCAGAAACGAGCTTATATCAGAAGAAGAACTGCAAAAGCTTAAAAACCAGATTGAAAGCCAGATGGTTAACAGAAACACTACCATCGCCAGAAGAGCTACCAGCCTGGCAAACTATCACCTGTTATACGAAGATGCCAACCTTATTAATACCGAAGTAGAAAGGTATATGGAGGTTACCCGTGAAGACATCCTCAGAGTTGCCCGGGAATACTTCAGAGAAAACAACAGAGTAGTGCTTTACTGGCTGCCTGAAGTTGAAAGTTAACAGGTAGTATTTTTTTAAATGATAATATTGTAGAATAAAAAAATTAATACAATTTGGTTCAAATATAAATATCCGGTAACCAAAAACAAAAAACATATAACGATGAAAAAATTAATCTCATTATTACTATTCAGTTTCTTAATCGTACTTACAACAAGTGCGCAATTAGACAGAAGCCAACGCCCCGAGCCGGGTCCGGCACCTGTTATACAATTAGGGGAATTTGATACTTTTACCCTTGACAACGGAATGAAAGTTATTGTTGTAGAAAACCGCCAGGTACCGATGGTAACTTTCCAGTTGACACTCGACATTGATCCCGTTCTGGAAGGCGACGCCAAAGGATACGTTGATTTTGCAGGACAATTGATGCGTGAAGGCACTAAAAACCGAAGTAAGCAAGAAATAGATGAAGAAATTGACTTCATCGGTGCAAGCTTATCTACTTATTCAACAGGAATGTACGCTTCATCACTTACTCGTCATAAAGATGTATTACTTGACCTGATGTCTGATATTCTTCTAAATCCTACCTTCCCCGAAGAAGAGTTGCAAAGAAGAATTACCCAAACAAGAACAGGCCTGCAAGGCACTAAAACAGATGCCAGTGCTATAGCAAATAATGTAGCAAGAACACAGGCTTTTGGATATGAACACCCATACGGAGAAGTAGTCCGCGAAGAAACTCTTGACAACATTGAAGTTGAGCAGCTCAGAGAATACTATAACACATATTTTAAGCCAGATGTGGCATATATGGTTGTTGTTGGTGATATGGATGTGGAGGAAGCAAAACAAATTATGGATGACTATTTTGCCGGCTGGGAAGCAGGAGAGGTACCCAGTCATACATATCCTACTCCAACTCCACCTGAAGGCAGAAGAGTGGCCTTTGCCGAAAGGAGAGGAGCAGTTCAATCGGTTGTAAACCTTACCTACCCTGTAGTTTTGACTCCGGGGCACGAGGATGCCATAAAGGTTAGCGTTATGAACAGTATCCTTGGTGGTGGCGTTTTTTCAGGCCGCTTAATGCAAAACCTCCGGGAAGATAAAGGGTACACTTATGGTGCAAGATCAAGC
>SLSZ01000046.1 GCA_007130125.1 Bacteroidales bacterium | reverse complement strand
TTAAAACCTTTGTTAAAAGAGCTGTTTGACCCGAGTGAACCTTTCAGACAAACGGAAAACGAGGATAATTGTCGATATTGTCCTTTTACCGTAATGTGTGGGAGAAATTAGTCCTGCACTCTACTAAAAGACATTGGGCACTTTCACAATTGGTCAAATAATTCAAAGTATAAAACATTATTTTAGGTGGTACAACCCTGCAATAATAATTGGATGTTAAATTTACCCTAGAGCATCTTCCTGGCTTTGCTTATCACCTTATCCAGTCCTTGCAGGTTTTTTCCCCCGGCAGTAGCAAAGAAAGGCTGCCCTCCTCCCCCGCCATTTATCTCTTTTGCAAGCTCTTTTACAATCTCACCTGCATGAAGATCCTTGGTTTTAACAAGATTATCTGATAACATCACGGCAATTCCGGGCTTGTTGTTATGTTTATATGCAAGGACAAGAAACAGATCATCAACTTTCTGTTTTAATTCAAAAGCAAGATTTTTTGCTGTTTTAGCATCCATTTCTACTATTCTTCCGATAAAATTAACATCATTAATCTTTTCCTGCTTATTTATCAGTTCTTGTTTTATTTGACCGGCCTGAGCTTTTTGCAAAGAATCAATCTTTTTTTCAAGGCTTTCGCTGTGCTCAACCAGTTTCTTAACAGCTTGTTTAATGTCTTTGGGGTTTTTCAATATATCGCTAAGATCGTTAAGCAGGTCAACTTTTTTATCCACATACTTTTCTGCTTCAGGCCCGGTCACAGCCTCTATTCTTCTGATACCTGCCGCAATAGCAGCTTCTGAAACAATCTTAAAAAATCCTATCTGTCCTGTTCGTTTTACATGTGTACCTCCACAAAGTTCGGTAGAATATTCCTTGTCAAAAGCCACTACCCTGGCCAACTCATCATATTTTTCACCAAACAGTGCTGTAGCACCCATCTCTTTAGCCTTCTCAAGAGCTATTTCACGGTGCTCTTCAACTTCAATATTTTGCCTTATCTTTTCGTTTACTATTTTTTCGATCTGTTTGATCTGCTCAGCCGTGACTTTTTCAAAATGGGAAAAGTCAAACCGCAAACGCTTTTCATCAACCAGCGAACCTTTTTGTTGTGCGTGCTCTCCTAATATCTTCCTTAGAGCCGAATGCATTAGGTGCGTAGCAGAGTGATTATTGGCAGTTAATAGCCGTTTGGACTTATCAACTTTTGCAACTACTTTTTCAGGAACAGGGTCAGGAAGATTTTCTGCAACATGTATTGTAAGTTCATTTTCCTTTTGCGTATCTATAATTTTGATATTCCCTTTATCTGATACCAAAACACCCCGGTCGCCCACCTGACCGCCGGCTTCAGCATAAAAAGGTGTTTTATCCAATACGATGTGGTACAAATGTTTTCCTTTTACTTTAATTTTCCTGTACTTAACGATCCCGGCTTCAGCTTCAAGGCTGTCATAGCCTGTAAACTTCGTTTGCTCAACGTTTTGCTTAACATCAACCCAATCAACAGCTTGCTTCACACCGGCAGCCCGGCTCCTCTCCTTCTGCTTTTTCATATTCTCATCAAATCCTTCCATATCAACCTGCAAGCCTTTTTCCCTTGCCATCAGTGTAGTAAGATCAATCGGAAACCCGTATGTATCAAAAAGTTCAAAAGCAAATTTTCCGTCTACAATTTTATTCTTAAGATACTTATTAACATATTCTTCGAACTTTTGTATTCCTATTGCCAACGTACGCAAGAAAGTTTGTTCTTCCTGTTTTATCACTTTGCTTATAAAGTCTTCCTGCTCGGCAAGTTCCGGAAAATATTTTCCCATTTTAATTACCAGCAGGGGTAGCAGTTTATAAACAAAAGGTTCTGATAATCCAAGGAAAGTATATCCGTACCGTATAGCTCTTCTCAATATCCTTCTGATGACATATCCTGCACCGGTATTTGATGGCAGCTCACCATCGGCTACTGCAAAAGCAACAGCCCGCAGATGGTCGGCAACAACACGCATAGCTATATCGGTTTGATTATCTTTGCCATAGGTTTTGGATGTCATTTCCGACAATTTGTCAATAACAGGCTTAAAAAGGTCTGTGTCATAATTAGATCTTTTGCCTTGCAGCACCATGCATAACCGCTCAAAGCCCATTCCTGTATCAACATGCTTTGCCGGCAAAATATGCAATGAGCCATCAGCTTTACTGTTAAATTCAATAAAGACAAGATTCCATATTTCAATAACCTCAGGATGTTCTTTGTTGACCAATTCACTGCCATCTAACTTTTTCCGTGCTTCATCATCGCGAATATCAATGTGAATTTCAGAGCATGGACCGCATGGGCCGGTATCACCCATCTCCCAGAAATTGTCTTTTTTTGAACCATATAAGATCCTTGACTCCGGAACTATTTCTTTCCAAATATCATAAGCTTCGTTATCAGGTTCAAGCCCGTTTGACTTATCACCTTCAAAAACAGTAACATAAAGCCTTTCTCCATCTATATTGTATTCACTGGTGAGCAACTCCCATGCCCAGTATATCGCTTCTTTTTTGAAATAATCGCCAAAGCTCCAGTTGCCCATCATTTCAAACATCGTATGATGATAAGTATCATGGCCAACCTCTTCAAGATCATTATGTTTCCCTGAAACTCTCAGACATTTTTGTGTATTAACTACTCTTTTATACTTCGGAGGAGTATTACCAAGAAAAATATCTTTAAACTGGTTCATACCTGCGTTGGTAAACATCAGGGTAGGATCGTTTTTTACAACCATCGGCGCAGATTTTACGACATAATGATCCTTTTTTTCGAAATATTCAATAAAAAGTTTTCTTATTTTTTCAGAGTTCATTGAAAATGAGAGATTTTATAAAAAAAATATTTGAATCTTTGGCAAAATTAAATTAATTTTCATTAGTTTTGTAACTAAAAGGCTATAATCATAGTATACAAATTTAAAACAAAGCTTTAATTTAATAGCTTTACAGTGTTTTAACATTTTGGATTTGTGATTTATTGCTTTCGTAATAATTGCTTACAAAAGTTAAATGGTCTATGGGCAAAGTTGACTACCAATTCAATACCAAAACATTATCAGTAGAGAAGGTAAACGAAACACTTTGGGACAAGCTTAAGAAAGTACTTCGAATTGCTTTGGCAGGTTTGGTATTTTCTGTGATTGTTTTGATAATAGGCTATACCTTTTTTGACTCACCCAAGGAGCATATGTTACGAAGAGAGATCAATCAATATGAGTTTCAGCATCAAATAATGCATGAGCGTTTGGATAAGTTAACAAGTGTTCTTGAAGACATACAACATCGTGACGACCAGATTTACCGTGTAATTTTTGAAGCTGACCCAATACCTCGCTCAGTTAGGGAGGCTGGCCATGGTGGTTCTGATCGCTATAGTGATTTGGAAGGTTATGATAACTCGGAGCTTATAAAAGAGATGCATCAGCGCTTAGATAAAATTGCCCGCCAGCTTTATGTTCAGTCAAAGTCTTATGATGAGGTTTTTGAAATGGCGAAGAACAAAGCCGACATGCTGGCATCAATACCTGCAATCATTCCGGTTGAACGTGGTACACAACGAGTTGTTTCCGGCTTTGGCTACAGGATACATCCGGTATACAAGACCATGCGTATGCATACGGGAGTCGACTTCTCAGCTCCTACAGGTACACCAATATATGCCACAGGCAATGGTGTTGTGAAAAAAGCCGGCAGAAACAGACACGGCTACGGCATTATGGTCAGAATAGATCACGGTTATGGATATGAAACCCTTTATGCCCATATGAGCAAACTAAACGTTCAAAACGGGCAAGAAGTTCAGCGCGGCGAAATAATAGGTTACGTGGGAAGTACAGGCATTTCAACTGCACCACACCTGCATTACGAAGTGATAAGAAACGGGAAAAAAGTCAACCCGGTAAGTTACTTCTACAACGACTTAACACCCGAAGAATTTGAATACATCATTGAAAAAGCTTCCAGGGTGAATCAGTCGCTTTCATAATATTTTATAAAAACATTCTTTACAAAAAAAGAATGAATCAAAAGAAGATTCTGGTTATTCTTTTTAATAGAATTATGCTTTTTTGTTTAGCTTAATTTTAAAATGTTCTAAAATATTAACCATATCTTCAGTTTTTATCGGCTTTGTGAGGTATTCATCCATTCCCAGTTTCATATATTTTTCCCTGTCGCCTTCAAAGGCATTAGCACTCAGCCCTATTATCGGCGGTAAGCTTTTATACCTTTTTCTAAGCTCTTTCGTAGCAGTAACCCCATCCATAACCGGCATTTGAATATCCATAAGTATAATGTCAAATTCATCCTGCTCATAAACCTGTAAAGCCTCTTTTCCATTATTGGCGAATTTTACTTCGCACCCCATAGACTTTAACATTAGAGAAACAACCTTTTGATTAACAACCTTATCTTCAACATGCAGAACTTTAACACCTTCATGTTTAGAGGGAGCTTCTTCTAATGCTTTACTTTTTTTAATTTTTGGTTTTCCGGCAACTTCTGTTTTAAAAGTAAACCAAAACCTGCTTCCTTTCCCCGGCATGCTATCAACACCTATCCGGCCTCCCAACAAATTAGTTAGTTGTTTGCATATCGTTAAACCAAGACCGGTTCCTTCAATATTTTGTGTGTCTTCATGATCAATTTGTGAAAAAGGCCTAAAAAGCTTTTTTTGCACTTCAGGACGTATGCCTATTCCGGTATCTATAACATTGATCTTGACAGAAAGGGTTTTTTTATCAAACCGTTTTTGAACCTGGCAGGTAACATTCACAGAACCTTTTTCTGTGAATTTAACAGCATTATAAATCAAATTGCTGATTACCTGGAAGATTCTTTGATCATCTGCCTTCAAATATTCGGGAAGGTCAGAATCTATATCATAATCAAACGAAATATCTTTGTTGCATATTGAGTTGAACAGTTTTTCTGATTTATCAAATAACGAAAAAGTCCGGAAGACCCTTGGGTTTAACTTCATTTTTCCGGCTTCAATTTTTGAATAGTCTAATATTTGATCTATTATCTCCCTTAAGTTTTCAGTAGAAAACCTTATTGTATTCAAATAATCTATTTGTTTTGAGTCAAGGTTTGTTTTTGAAAGTATTTCAGCCATTCCCATGATGCCTGTAAGCGGGGTTCTGATTTCATGGCTCATATTCGCCAGGAATCTTTGTTTGAATTCAGCTGATTTGTTTGCAATAAAAACTTCCTGCTGCAATTTTTCAACTCTTTTGCGTTCAGTAATGTCACGCATAACACCCAAGATCCTGCTATTTTTAGGATCCCCTAATGACATTGTGCTAATTTCAACATTTTTTATCTTTCCTGATTTGGTTATTATTTTTGTTTCATAAGATGTGGAAATCTCTGCTCCTTTTTTTCTTGCCTCAAATCTTTCAAGCACATACTTTTTATTTGCTTTGTCAATCAACACAGCAAAATCAAAATTTTTAGCGGTCAACTCCTTTTCATCGTAGCCGGTGATTTCGCAGAATTTTTGATTAACATATTCATAGTGTTTATCTTGCATCAGATAAATACCATCAAAAGCATTTTCCACGAGAGTACGAAATTTTTCCTCACTTTTCTGGAGTTCTGCTTCAGACATTTTCCTTTCTTGCTCCCATTGATCCATATCAATGCGAGTTTTTAATATCGGAGCAATAAATTCTGCAAGACCTGTCATCCAATCAATATCCTCGGCGGTATAACCCCCGGGCTTATTAGCTATTTGAAAGCTTGCAATTGTTTTGTCTTCAAAAATTACCGGCATAACAAGGATGCTATTTATTGGAGATTGTCCTTTGGTAACTTTTATTGGTTCATTATAAAAAACAGGCCCGTTATTTTTGGGAACCTTTGCAAGGTTAAAATCGTCAAGAGACTTACAACTTGCTATTTTAAAATCGCTTTCAGCATTGTAACCCATATTTATTTCACGCAATCTTTCTTTCTTATCCAAGCTTGCGTACACAGCTGAATAACAACCTCTCGCCTTATATTTTTCATTTTGTTTGCCTGATAAAAATGAAAAAACTCCTATTGAGCTATTTGTTGATTTTAGTATTATCTGTAAAATTTCCTTGTTAATATTGTTATCCGGCACCGACAGAAATAGCTTCAGAATATTATTTCTGATAGTTTTTTCGTATTCTGACTTTTTTAGTGTTATATCTGATAATTGTTTGGTAAATGCATTGGAAATAATTTCAGCTAACAGATTAAGCAAAATTATTTGTTCTTTTGTCCACTCTTTTTTTTCTTCCACTGAATCAAACCCCAAAAATCCGTTTATTTTACCATTCTTTTTAATTGGCACCGCAAGAAAAGATTTTACACCAAGATCTTTGATGAAATCCAATTCTTCGGTTTTCACCCCTGCTTGCAATTGCGAGATATCGGGTATATAAAGACAGTCCATCTTCTGGATTTGCTTTATTGACCATGGCAGTTTTTTCAAAGGCAACTTTTGAAATAGCTCTTTTTGTGATTCTATATTTTCAGCACACCATTCGTGTGTATTAGTAATTGTTTTATCATCATCTGAAAACTTAAATACGTAGGCTCTATCAACTTTAAAAAAGCATCCGCTCATATTCAATGCCTTATATACCATTTCATCAACATTTTCCGGCAGGATATTAACAAAGCCGGCCGATATATCGGCAATCATTTGCTGAAATCTAAACTGCAACTGCAGGGCTTTTTCGGCTTTATTTCTAATCAGAGACTGTCCTACCTGGCTAGCAAAGCTTTCAATAATTATTTTATTCTGTATATTAACATTTTTGGGCATTATTATAATAAAATCGCCCAATGTTTGTCCCGAGTAATTTATTTCAATAACGTATACCTTTCCAGTTCCTGTCAATTTTTCAACGGCTCCAATAACAGTTTCAGGGATTTTTCGGTAGGCCAATTCTTTAATACCTGAGAATTTTTTTAATTTCCCCCCTTTAATTTGATTCATCCGTTCAATATCAACATCCCATTCATTTCCAAGAATTTTGAAAGATAGCAGCTTCTCTATTTTTTTAAGAGTGTTTTGGTCCACTCCGGCAACAGCTTTATTTGTAAACTTATTGCCACTCTCATTATACAAATCAAAGATCACATATTTTGCACCTGCCAATTCAAGCATTTCATCAACAAGCATCTGGTAATCAAGCTTAGCTAAAGGTTGTTGAAACAACTTTTCTGATAAGTATAGCTGTTTTTTAGCTTCTGCTGTTTTTTTCCGCAATGCTTCTTCAGCTTTTTGCCAAAGTGTTATATCTCGTGCAATGCCATCAACAGCAACAAGCCTTCCCTTGTCATCATATTCAGGGTTACTTATCTGTTCCATCCACACAACCTTGCCGTTTTTGCTTATCCAGCGTATAATTACCGGCTCGTCCGTGCCGCAGAGACCTTTATCAAGATCCTCCAACAATTGACGGTCTTCAGGGTGAACTGTTTTTAAACCCAGGTAAGGATCACGATAATGATCTTCGGGTGTGTAACCCGTTATTTTGGTTGAAACATTACTAACATACTCGTATTTCCGTTTGGGGTGAAGCCGTATTCTGTAAATAACATCGTTTGCATTCTCCGCATAGTAACTAAACTTACCTTCTAGCTCACTACCCTGTGGTGCTCTATCAGCAGATTTCGCAAGTTCTTCAAATATTATGGCAAAACAATCATCTTCAAAAATTACAGGTTTAATTGAATAATATCTGTTTTTAATAGTTGAATACCATTCCGGGTTTTTATATTTGCCGGCTTGTTGTGAGCCGCCATAAATATCATGCAGGGAGTAGATTTGCTCCCTGCTATCAATAAATATTTCCGATCCTTTTTTACCAATAAGCTTTTTGGATCTTAAACCTGTAATTTCTTTAAATAAAGAATTAGCATCAATAAACTTATAATCATAAGGTGCCCCGTTAGCATCTTTAATTATTTTGTGGAAAGCACAACCATAAGGAAGCTTTAAAAATAGCTTTTTATAAAATGCAGATACCATGGTTTTTTTAAATAAATATCACTTAAAAAAGTTAGTGTGGATACCTGTTAAATTTCAGTATTAAATCTCACAGGAATAATCAACTTACACATAAAATGCCTGATATTGGCATATACTTAGCGGCAATTGAATTAACTATTCCAGGGACAAACTTAAACTATAAAAATCACAAAAAAGGGCTTGGTAAAGATTGGTTGGATTTATTATTCCGAATTTAAACTGCTCAGAATTCGACCAACAAAGATAATATTTATTTTACAAAGCACATATTTAAGACTTGGTTTTTATAAAATTTGTTTTTTCAGTTTTGGAAACAGTTGAATTATAATATAAAAACAAGCTTCTGCATTTTATCTGCCAAAATTATTCTGTTCATTATAATGGTTTTATTTTAGTTTAAAACCTTTTAGCGTTTTCTCCAGGTCGGCTTCTTTAACAGGTTTTGTAATGTATTCATCCAATCCCAGGCTCATATATTTTTCCCTGTCACCTTCAAAAGCATTAGCACTAAGGCCAATTATTGGTGGCAGATCACTATATTTTTCTCTGAGTTTTTTTGTGGCTGTAATTCCATCCATGACCGGCATTTGGATGTCCATTAATATCATATCGAAATCACCTTGTTGCGAATAAAACTCTAATGCTTCCTGCCCATTTTTTGCTGTAACAACCTCACATCCCATTGCATTCAACATCAGCGAAACAACTTTTTGATTTACAAGTTTATCTTCAGCATGCAAAATTTTAAGTTTAACAGGTATTTTATATTCGTCTTTTTTTAACTTTTCTTTTATTGTAACTGCCGGTTCTTCACCAACTTTAGCCATAAAAGTAAACCAAAACAAGCTACCTTCCCCCGGGTTACTTTCCACACCAATTTCTCCACCCAGCAATTCACTTAGTTCTTTGCATATGGACAACCCCAACCCTGTACCATCAAAATTACGCGTGTCACCCTGTTCAATTTGCGAGAACGGTTTAAAAAGTTTTTTCTGAACTTCCTTTCTTATTCCTATTCCGGTATCCTCCACCTCCATTCTGATCATTAAATCATTGTTTGATTTTACCTTCGAATGGGGTTTCAATCTTATAAAAATTTCCCCTTTATCAGTAAACTTAACAGCATTTGAAATCAGGTTATAAACTATCTGCGAGACCCTTTGTTCATCTGTTTCAATAAAATCGGGCAAAGTGGGGTTAACATCCAGCACCAATTTGATATCTTTATTGCAGATTGATTCAAAAAGTTTTTTAGCATTTTTCAAAAGAGTTTCTATTGCAAACACTTTGGGTTTGATAAACACTTCCCCTGCTTCTATTTTTGAATAATCCAAAATTTGATTAATTATCTCCCGAAGGTTCTCCGTTGAATATATTAAAGAATTAAGGTAGTCTTTTTGAAAAGAAGTAAGTTCTGTTTTGGACAATATTTCAGCCATTCCAATAATTCCGGTAAGCGGGGTGCGTATTTCATGGCTCATGTTGGCCAGGAAGTTTTTTTTGAATTCAAGCGAACGTTTAGCTACAGCTATTTCTTCTTTTAATTTTTGACTTTGTTTACGTTCAGTAATATCCCTTATCACACCAAGAATTTTAATTTCTCCTTCGGTTTCAATTCCCATTGTAAGGGTCTCAACTTCTTTTATTTCACCCTTTTTAGTCTTTATCTGAGCTTCATAAACTGCAGGTTTTTTAACACCTTTTTGTCTTGCCGAATGCCATTTCTCAACAATACCTTTCCCGGTTTCGGTAGATAATATTTTAAAGTCAAAGTCTTTTGAGGTAAGCTCTTCGCGGCTATAGCCGGTTATTTGACAAAACTTGTCATTTACATGTTCATAATACCTGTCTTTCATCAGGAAAATTCCATTAAAAGCATTTTCCACCAATACTTTGAATTTCTCTTCACTTTCTTTCAGGGCTTTTTCGGCAAGTTTGTGTTTGGTTATATCTTCAACCGTTCCATCATAGTATAAGGTTTTACCATTTTTATCTTTAATAGCTTTGGCACTAACACGCACATGTATTATAGAACCGTCTTTTCGCACCCATTCGGCTTCATATCCTGTTAATTCTTGTTTTTCCTCAATAAGTTTTACAAACTCACTCCTGGGTGTTCTTTTTGAAAAGTATTTTGGTTTTGAAAGATCCCTGCTTTCGGCTAACTCTTCGAAGGATCCATAACCAAGCATTTTAACCAAAGCCGGATTCGACATCAAAATTTTTCCGTCTATTGAAGTTCTGTACATGCCTAGTGAGGAGTCCTGGTAAATACTACGAAAGCGTTCTTCACTTTCCTTCAAAGCTTTTTCAGCATGCTTTTGTTGTGTAATATCCCTGTAAATTACAAGCGATTGTTTCACACCGTCCCAAAGAATTTCTTTTCGGTTTGCCATCAGATGCCGCACCTCTCCATCATTCCTTACAATACTTATTTCATATTCGGGAGGAGTTTTATATCCTTTCTTTCTTAGTTTCTTCCTTTCAATAAATTCTTTATAACTCTCCGGAGTATATCTGTCTTGGATTGGTGTTTTTATTAATTCTTCAATACTTTCATAGCCGTATATATCCAATATAGCCTTATTAGCATAAATTGTTTTATAATCGTTGGAAACAATACGCATTCCCAGGGGTGACTCATCCAAAGTTCTGCGAAAGTTTTTTTCTGCCTGGATCAATGCTTTTTCATTTTCCTTACGATCAGTTACATCGCGCACTACTGAAAGTACTTTATCTTTATCAAAAGGAGATATCCTGGCTTCAAAAAACATTGGGTTCCCGTTTAAAGCCAACTGATATTCGAATGTTTGCATTTTTTTTGTGTCAAGACACTTTCTGAACAAATTCAGTAAACGATCCACTTCCTGAGATGGAAAAACGTCTTTTATGTTAGAACCTATAAGTTTTTCAGGGGGCATGGCAAGCTTTGAAATATTATCCGCCAATACGTCAATATAATAGCCTTTCTCATCAATAATAAAAATAAGATCCGGCAGTAATTCAACAATAGCATTGATTTTGGCCGTCTGTTCTTTATTTTTTTCTTCCTGCTCTTTTTGTTCGGTAACGTCAGTAATAAAACCTTCTAAAATGGCATGTCTGCCTTGATAATCATTTACACCCATTCCCTGTTCCCAAACCCATTTTATATTACCTTGAGCATCTATTAGCCTATATCTTATAGTAAATTGAGAACCGATTTTAATTGCTTCCTGAATTGAATCATTTACTTTTTTACGATCATCTTTATGTATTAAATCCTTATAAGAAAATCTCTTGTTTTTAATCAGATCTTCCGGCTTGTAACCTATAAGATCTTTTATGCCGGGACTCACATACTCCATTGTCCATTGTTCATCATTCCGGCAACGATAGACCATCCCGGGCAAGTTGTTAATTAGAGTATCATACATTCGTTCTCTTTCAACCAGAGCTTCCTTAGCCTCGTAACTATCTGTAATATCACGACTAATGGCAATAACAACCTTTTTGCCTGAATATTTGCCCGGAGACAGAATAACTTCTTTTGGAAAAACCTTGCCTGCTTTATTTATTCCCCAAAACTTAAATCTTTGCAATTCACCGTTATAAGCTTTTTTTACAAACTTTTTTACCGCCTTTAAATCGTTTTTCCCGGCTGCAGAAAGAAACTCCGGTGTTTTACCAATAAAGAATTCACGAGAATACCCATATAACTCTGCCGCAGAACAATTTACATCCAAAAAGCAACCGTCTTTGTCCTGAATATAAATAGCTTCACTTATACTGTCAATTATTTCTTTAAATACGGAACTAAACATCAATTCCTTGCCTGTGGTGCCAGACTGTTTCTTCTGCGAAAGCACTTCTTCCCTCAAAGCTTTGTTTTCATCTTCAAGCTCTTTGATTTTATTCTTCAAATGTTGGGTTGGAGTATTTTCCATTTTAAACAGTTGATGTTTATGAGTTTTTTTATGCAAGTTAATCCGGATAAAATAAGGCAATGACTTTGTAAGGCTCTTTTAAATTCCTGCAGTCCTAAAAATTTGAATTTAAACCCGGCCTTTATATTTACCACAAATTTATACATTTTTTGATAATAAAATTAAATGCCGGAAATGACAGATTAGCTTAAAAGAGCTTAATTGGATTTGACCGGGGTTTCATTTAATTGTTTTTCGGTGAACACCTTTTCCGGTAATGCATAATAGCTGTTGTCTGTTTCAGCAACTTCATTATATAAAGAAATAATTTTTTCGGCAATCTGTTCTATCGAAAGTTCTTTTTGGATTTTCGATTTAACAATTTCAGCCTCTTTTTCCCATTTTTGCCGGTTTTCAAAAAATTCTTCAAATGTTGCCATAACCGATTCAATGCTTGGTACCAGTGCATTGGTATCAATAAAATTTGTGTCTTTTATTCTTTCATATTTACTTTCGTCAAGCAAGCCTCCCATACGTTTGCTGTTAACAGATAACACAGGAACACCAATTGAGGAAGCTTCCATTGCCACCCTTCCAACACCCAGTACAAGTGACGCTCCCTTGTAATATGAAACTACTGGATTCTTATATCCGAGCACATTGCAACAGTTTGAGGATACTGTGTTGTTAAATTTATCAGCCAACAATTTTAACTCCTCTATTCTTTTTCCATCACCTAAAATCCATAATTCAAGCAAAGGATATTTTTGTTTTAGCTGCGGTAACACTTTTTCAATCATGAATTCAAGGAAACGAAAGTGAGGCTTATTGATCTTGCTGGTATAACAAAGCCTGAAAGGTGCAGGCGAGATGTTTTCTGCTGAGTGTAATTTTACTCCATTGTGAATAAGCACTGACTTATTTGCAATGCTATATCGTTGATTAGAAGCTTTAAGAACTTTTTTGCTGACAAATATCACTTTACTTAACAACTGCCTTGAAATAAAATGTCTCAAATCGTATTGCGACCTGCCATGAACTGTAGCTATTACTTTGCGGCGTGTAAGAAACCCTGCCAGGCAGGCATTCAAAATTGCAAGGCGTTGATGAGCATGTATAATATTCACTTTATGCTTAAAAATTAGCCTGGCTAACATGAAGATATGAAACGGAATAAGCATGTCTTTTAGTTCTACCGGAAAATATTTTATGCCCGGAAGCAACTTCTTGGCCTGGCGACCTTTACCCGCAACCAATATAACATTGTGTCCTTTTTGAATAAGGCTGTTTGCCAGATCACAAACGTGATTTTCGGCACCACCAACATCAAACCGTTTTATTAATAACAGAATCGTCATAAAAAGTATGCGCAAAGGTAATGGTTTGTTTTTTCTTACGCATAAGAAAAACACCGGTTTTTTAAAAAAATTTAAAAAACAAAACGGTTGTCTTCAATGACGGAATTATTAAACGCAGCAGTTGTTAACAAACTAATCATATTGTCTGTTCAGACTAAATTGCAGACCCACGGAAAACATTAACGGTTGGTAGTCAAATACTATATCTTTGGAAAAACTTGTTGATGCACCTGCTTGTATTACTAACCTTGCAAATTTATATCCAACCTTTGCAGTTATTATCGGTTCAAAAAATAATCCGTTCTGCTTATCATATTCATCAACAATATTGACAAATGCAAATCTTGGAGTGAATCCTACGTCAATTATTTTAGATGTAACGCCAATGGTAGGCTGGACAAAAAATCTTGTTGAATACTGCAAATCGGCTGAAACATCATGGTACTCATCTTCATCATAATAATTTTGTGAACCCATAGTTTTCAAACTCCTGTACCCATACCCTCCATAGACTTCAAATACCGCGTGCTTGCTGAATTTATTATAATACCCCGCCCCCATTTCAATGAACGGGTATTTATGCTCACTTTCTTCACTGGCAGGAATACTCGCATTTAAGATCAAACCTACATTATCGGTTGCTGCATAAGCAAGTTGCGGATCGACGCCTGAGATACCTGAATGAACGGCTGCCTGAAACTCCCCTTTACCTGTAAACATAGGAGTATTGGCAGTGTTGGGCAAATAAAGCGGAGTGCATGAGCTAAGTAAAAATCCGGCAAATACACTTATTACTATGACTAGCCGTTGTTTTTGCATTTTTAATTAAAATAATAAATTACTGTATGACAAAATCTATACATATTTAATTTCGCACTCAATATTAGTTAATTTTTTACTAATTATCAAATTAAACTTAGATAGAATTAATCATCTAAATTTGGTTAGTTTGCTAACGAAAATCCACAATCAGAGGAACAGATATTGGCTTCACATAAAAATATTAACATAATCACTCATTTTTTACAGTATTTTTTTAATAAGATTGTATTTTTGCGGCCTGTAAAACTCAAAAAACATTTTTAGCATGGAATTCATAACCGAACATTTTCACAGTGTACACATACTTAACCAATACTGGCTGACTTTTCTGATGGTTATCAGTATGGTTTTAATATCCCGCACTTTTGTGGCAGGCACACGCTACTCCCCTATATTGATCATTGTTGTTTTCGGGCTTATAATGGGGTTTATTTTGGTTAATACCGGGTTAGCCACCCCGGGCTTGCCGGAGTTCCCTATTATTAATTTAGGCAGTCGCGTTACCATTACGGCACTTATGGCTTCTTTTTTTGTTGGAGGCCAGGAAATACGTAAGCTCATATCGAACCGCAAAATAGACCCAAAAGATATTGTTGTTCCTTCTTCACAGGAAATATTCCTTGGAACAAAAGCAACACAGTTTATGTTCCTTATTAGAGCATTTTTCATACTTATAGGAATTGAATCTCTAAAACGAATGCTTGTAGGCCATAATGATGGTACTGCGATTGACCATTTTTATCCGCTTCTCGGATACCTTGGTTTAGTAGCATCTATAATACTTATTGACCATAGGGCGAAAATAACCAACAAGGCAGTATATATCCGTAAAGGGATTTTTGAGACTGCCATGATATTACTTTTATTAATAGTTTCCTGGCATATAGCACAGATAGTTAAGCCTGTTATAGCCCTTCCGGAAATATTTTTTGCTATGTTCCTGTCAGTCAGTTTAGGCATAGTAATGGTTCAATGGAAGTTGGGGCCAACTACTCGTGCTTTGCTGTTTGCAGGCATTCCGGTAGTGCTTTCTGCCAATTTCATGGTTGGGGGCTCACGTATTGCCGAGTCATTTCAATTGGAAGGCATGACTGCAGTACTATCGTTTGGTTTTTTCGGCCAGTTGCTATGGATGTTTGGCGGATTGGCTATTCTCATATTATTTGGATTGGCCAATAACATCCGCAACCTTGCACCGGGTATGGCAGGCTCTTTATCTCATTCAGGGCTAACGGGTGCTTGCACTGCCGGCGACCTTGGGCCAGAGGCTGCAGTGAGAGCTCCAATTATGATAAACATACCTTTTATCGGGCACATTTTTGTATTTTCAATCCTTGCCGCCAGTGCAACAGCCGGCAAACTATTATTGCCATATGCAATGGCAATAGTTGCCATAGGCTTATTACTTACTTTCCTTGCATTAAGATTTTTAAGATATAGCAGAAGCCGTGACTCGCAAGAAATAAAAGGACTGATGCTGTTTTCCCTGGGATGGCAGCTAGTAGCGGTCTTTGGTGGGTTGTTGTTACTCAGCCTGTCGGGCATGAGCCTTGGTGATGCCGTCATGGCAAACTCATCAGCTATATCACATTTTGGATTGTTTGCCGCTATACAAGAAGGAATGTTCGGAAGCCAGGCTGCCGGATTAATTGCTTTTGTGTTCGCTATGCCGTTCCTTGTGCACCCACTGGTATTTGGAATATTCGGAAAAACTGCCGAAAATAACGGAGTAATGCCGGTAAGAATAGTATATTTCCTCGCCCTGCTGGGTCTAAGTGGTGTTATTTATGCTATTGTAGTATAAACCTGAAAACTCATATATAACTACAAATGGAAGGAATTGTTTTCTAATAACACAATCCGCAAAACTCCACGAGACCCTTCACTACGCTAACGCTCCGT
>SLSZ01000114.1 GCA_007130125.1 Bacteroidales bacterium | reverse complement strand
TGGTTCAATAGACATTGATGATACAGCTTTTGTGGCTTTAACAGATTATCTTAAAGGACAATTATGGACAGGAGATAAGTTTTTGATTGAAGGGTTAACTAAAAAAGGGTTTAAACAAATTGTTACAACCGAAGAATTGTATCTGGATTTTTTAAATAAAGATAGAATTAAAAGATAAAACTTATGCTAATAAAAGCCACAACCATATACAAAACATACTGGAACGAAGAATCCTCAGTTGGCAGGGAGGTGCTTAAAGGGCTTGATTTTGAGGTTGACAAGGGTGAGATGATAGCTATTATGGGCCCTTCAGGCAGTGGAAAAACAACTCTTTTGAACTTACTCGGCACCCTGGACAGGCCTGACAGCGGGAAAATAACACTTGACGGGAAAGCTCTGTCAGCATTAAAAACAGAAGAAATACTCAATATTAGAAACAAGAATATCGGGTTTGTGTTTCAGTTTCATCATTTGTTGCCGCAATGTTCACTGTTGGAAAATGTATTGCTGCCTTCATTGCCTGATAAAAAGAATAAAAAAGAACTACGTGAAAAAGCCGAAGAACTTCTAAAGCTTATTGGCATCTGGGAACAAAGAAATAATAAACCCGGTGAATTATCAGGCGGCGAATGTCAGCGTGCAGCTGTTGCAAGGGCACTGATAAACAGTCCTGATCTACTACTGGCTGATGAACCAACAGGACAACTGGATGAGAAAAATGCCAAACTGCTGATGGATTTGCTCTCAGATATTAACAAAAAACTGAACATTACAATTATAATCGCCACCCACTCACTAGAAATAGCCGAAAGAATGGATAAAATCTACATGCTCAGGGAAGGAAAACTTGAAATAAAGAATTAAAAGCAGATTATGTTACGACTGCCTTTGTTAAATTTTTCTTTAATTATTAACATTACATTCAGATTGTATTAGCAAATAAAGTTTCAGTTTAACAAATATAAAAGGATGACGTAGAGTTATTAGGGTGTAATTGGGAGGCTAAAAACAAGGCGATTACATATATCTCTTAAAAGCTCCGATAGGAGCGGTCTGATTGTAGTAGAGATAAGGAGGAACATAAATAACAAAAAGCTCCGATAGGAGCGACCTGTTAATATTATAATTCTGATATATAAATTGATAAACAAGAATTTATATAATATGCAATTCATTCATATCCTCATTCTCATATAGAAAAAGTTTTTTACAGGTCACTCCTACGGAGCTTTTGTGTATTTCGAGAATCTGTCTCTACAAATAGGGCACTCCTACGGAGTTATTTGTAATCATCCTGGCACGATTTTTTTTGGTCTCTTTCTAGTATACACCGGGACATTTGAAACATGAATTATATATATTCAGGGAGCATAGGAAACAAACCCCTGTAACACTCTAAAGATGAGCAAAATGCAGCTTGGCAAATATTTGCACAATCTAAAAAAATCGCCAAATATCAAATTATGCATTATTTTGTTGTTTAAAATAATCGGTTTATGGTAGAAGAATAAATCAATGAAATTACTCATCCTGAGATTAGCTTTATTCACCAATTTTCGTATACACAAACTTGTCTCCTTTTCTAAATGTTTCTCCGTTGTCGTTTGACCATTTTACGACAAGGGTAAAGCCATTATCTGTTATATCGGAGTATATGTGTCGGTAAATTGGTGATGGGTTTTCAGAGGTTTTTTCTGTTTGCAGCTTTGTGCTTTCAAAAACCAGTTTATCATCAACAAATTCACCCAAAAAGAAACTCATATCAGAACCATGCCCCTGGTACATTGTAAAAACATACTTTTCATTAGCCGATGAATAATGAAATGTATTAACCCTGTCAAATACCAGGAATCTTTCATAACTGATCTTTTCGGTTAATTTGTTTAAATCGGTAAACCTGATCTTAGAAGAGGTTTTATCCAGTTGATGCCACTGATCGGCACGTGTTCGCACAAAATATTCAACACTATAATCACCTTCCAGGAAGCTCAGCATTTCCATGTGCTCGCAGCGTGGCATAGTCAATTTATCTTTGCAAACATCTTCAGGGTTTATTTCCACCGATTCTATTTCAGTTACCCTGTGCCTTTGTCCAAAAGTGCGCTCAATGTAATGCGGGATTTTTACTCCGCCGACACTGCGAAAATCATCAAAAAACGTTTCCGCATCTGACGGACGCGCAAAATCAACCCATACCGAGTTATATTTAACAGGAAGGTAAGTATCAGTGGATAAGTACCATGTTTCAACGTAATTGCCCGGTTTGGTTACTTTTAAAATATATGTATCTTCGCCGTTTGTGTCATCTTCACCAAGGTATTCCACACTGATTTCCCCTTCTGTAAACTTTAAAAACGGTGATACCAGGGTTGCTTTTTGTGTATAGACGTTTTCTTCTGTTGCATTGGCTTTCCTGGGAAAAGTAATTTCCTGCCACGGGTCAATTACCCAACCTTGCTTACCATTGAATGCTTCTATAACGTCATGTTTTCCCAGTGAGTATTCCATGTAGTACTTGCCCGGCTTTAACCATATCATCTCATATGGTTTAACAAGGCTGAAAGCCGTGAAACGGCCGTTGATCCTGAGGCTTTCAAGTTTCTTGTAATTATCAATTCCCCCTACGGCTTCAATATGTTTTTCAATTATTGATTCTGCCGTTTGTGAATAGGATTTGTTTGATGTGGCTAATATCAATAAGAATATAAAGAGCCATAATGTTGTAAATGTTTTTACAGTTTTACGCATGATTTATAAGTTTTAGTTTTTGAAGGAATAACAAGCAACATGAGTTAGATTTCTGACATATAATCGTCCATCTGTGTAGGATGGGGCTGTCCAACATCTGCCATCCAAAGCCTCAAAAGAAGATATCTCCTGAAACCCTTCGGGCGTTGCATGTGCATATACCAAAGTGCCGGTATCAGAAAAAATAACCAGCTTGTCTTCTATAATTATCAGTGACCCCTTTCCAAAGCCGCGCCTAACCCATTTTCTCTCTCCTGTAGTTGCATCAATACACACTAGTGCTGCGATGTTAAAACCATATATGTAACCGTTATGATAAACGGATGAACTGTAGTCATTTTTCATATTTGTGCCTGTAAGAATTATCTCTGGCTCATTGTCATTGACCTCAATGATGCAATACCCTATTCTTCGTATTGCCGAGATGAATATTCTGTTGTGTTCAATTACAACGGGAACAGCCATCGGGCCGGGCACTGGTACTTCACATGTCCAAAGTATATTTCCTTTCGTGTCAAAAGAGTAAAGTGTTTCACCGTTTATATATAATATACTTTTTTGTCCGTTAATTATGGCCGGAACAGGTGAGATATAACCTGCCGGTCCTTCACCTTTTGCCCAGATAAGCTCACCTGTGTCTTTGCAAAACATGCCAAGCGCTCGGTTATCAGTGCCCCCAATTTCCATAACCACTCCGTTTTCTACCAACAGTGGTGAGGAAGAATAGCCCCAGCGAGGCAATTCACTGCCAAATTCGCTGATAAAGTCTCTTTGCCAGATTATTTCACCTGTTTCAATAGAAAGAGCAGTTAATTTACCTGTCCCACTGAAAGTATATACCTTTGTTTTGTCAATTACCGGAGTTGAACGCGACCCATGTCCCCACTCATCTTCATCTATAAAAAGTGAAGAAATTGTTTGTTTCCAAATCTTTTCACCTGTTGCCGCATCCAGTGCTAATATCTGTTCATAACCGCTAACGCTGTCAGTCTGTTCGCTAGTCATAACATACGCACGGCCATTAGATACAGCAACCTCGGAAAACGAATCACCGGTTTCAATTTTCCAAAGTAATGTAAGCCCATCTTCGTCCCACTTTTCAGGATGATTGGTATTTGTAACAATACCAGAACGGTCATGGCCTCTGAATTGATTCCATTCAGTCCCGACTTTGTTCTCTTCCGAATATGAAGAACTAATGTTAAAATGTAAAAATAATACACCTAAGAAAAGAGTTCTGATTACCTTTTTCATTTTAAATCCTATTATGATACTTGATAGCATCGTTTATAAAAAGCTGAATAAATGCTTAAAAAAATACAGGTAAGTATATTGGTAATATGGTGGTCTGTTGATGGTTAATCTCCAAAATCGCTGCAACAAAAATAGACAAGATTTTCATATAAAAAAATATTTTTAGATATTTTTTTGGGAACTGTTACAAAAACACCCATTAAAAACCAATAAACCAAACCGCCTAATGGACAAATTCCACAATACGGCAGAGACTCCCAAATTGGGTATGACTTACCATCCCGTTCACCGAACTGTCTGTCATACTGTTCACCATCCTGTCCGTCATTCCGTTCACCGACCCATATATCTATCTATCCAACCAAACCGTTAATCCCCGCCACAATTTTCAAAACAAACCTGTTCAAACCAAAAATTTCACTGGTGGGGAAAACCCGAAAATTATTCATTAAATTTGCTTACTGAAAGATGTGTGATACTAGGTTTTTTGATTTTACTTCAAAAACAAATATGACCATATTAAAACTTATAATAAAAACTCTGCTGCACTATCCTATGACCAGCCTTGCTACGGCAGCCGGAATAGCTGTGTCATCGGCAATAATATGTGGTGCTTTTATTATTGGTGACTCGCTGAGGGTTAGCCTTGAGCAGATTGTGGAATACAGGCTGGGAGAAGTCACCCATACAATTACTGCCGGCGACAGGTTGTTTCAGCGCAATATTGATGAAAGACTAGGTGATGACAGGTTGTTTTCGGCATCAGTCTTAAAAACAGAGGGTGTGGCCACCGTACAAGGCAGCGATTCGCAAATCAACAGGGTGAGCGTTTTGGGTGTTGGCAGCAGGTTTGAAAAGGTGATTGGTGCAAAACCACAAACTTTTACATTAGGCCATGGACAGGCAATCATTAGCGAAAATATTGCAAACAGGCTGAATGTTGACACAGGGGATTTCTTATTGCTAAGACTGGAA
Source organism: Bacteroidales bacterium (assembly GCA_007130125.1). Classification (GTDB taxonomy): domain Bacteria; phylum Bacteroidota; class Bacteroidia; order Bacteroidales; family UBA7960; genus PUKZ01. The sequence goes on along the minus strand of SLSZ01000114.1, from coordinate 11,124 downwards.
ACATTAAACCCAATTCCGCCAAACACTCCTTTTGTATCTGATGCAAACCTAACGGTTTCCCGCCGGGTCGAGATAAAAAGCATATTGTCAAAAGAAGATTACGGGCATTTTAACCTTAATGTATCTCAATCAGCCCCCTTTAATATTTTTGTTGATCAAGGATGGCTAAATCTTATAATGGATTTGGACGACAGGGCAAACCTACTGGCAATAAGTGCCGGCGAAAATGTTGATGCTGTTTATATCAAGGAAGCAATGAAAAGAAGTTGGCAGCTTGAGGACATAGGCCTGCAGCTTTCGATGACAGAAGAATTGCGAGATTATAAACTTACTTCCGAACGTGTGTTTATTGATAAATATGCCGGCAGTAAAATATCAGAGGCATTAACCGATGCACAAATGCACCTGACATATTTTGTCAACAGCATTCAATCCGGAGAATATGAAACCCCATATTCATTTATCAATGCTTCTGACAAGTATTTTCAAAATAAAGATTCTGATAGTATTGTTATAAATCAATGGCTTGCAGATGACCTGAAAGTTGAACCGGGAGATACTATAGTAATAAAGTATTATGTGATTGGCCCCTTAAGGGAATTGGAAGAGTATGCTGATGAGTTTGTTGTTTCCGGTATTATTACTATGGATGAAGCAGTAAAAGATTCAATTCTGATGCCACACTTGCCGGGGTTATCTGATGCTGAAAGCTGTTTTGACTGGGACGCCGGAGTGCCTGTTGATCTTGATCGCATAAGGCAAAAAGATGAAGATTACTGGGATGACTTTAGGGGCACTCCGAAAGGCTATGTGTCATTAACCAAAGGCGTGGAGCTGTGGCAAAATCGTTTTGGAAACCTGACCTCAATAATATTTTCGGGTGAAGTATATGATGAAACAATTATAAGGGAAAAAGCAGGCAATGCAATAAACCCGTTCAATATTGGTTTTCAGCTGAATGAAGTTCGTAAACGTGGAACTGAGGCTGCAAGGGGAGGAGTTGATTTCAGCAGCCTTTTTGCAGGTCTGGGGATGTTTGTTGTCTTTGCAGGGCTTTTGCTAACAGCCCTGTTGGTTCAATTCAATTTGAACAAAAAACAAAATCAGGTCAGACTCTTTGCTTATCTTGGATATTCAAAGCCTTTGATAAGAAAAATAATTGCAGGTGAAGCTGTTGTAATAATTATTATCGGAGTGCTTGCCGGCCTTGTGCTTTCAATAGGTTATAGCAAGCTGGTGTTTGAGGCGCTTAACACAATATGGCATGATATTGTACGGGCTGATGTGTTGCTGCTTCATGTAAACAGTTTAAGCCTTTTGCCAGGTTTGGCCATAAGTGCTGCGCTGGGATTTATAGTGGTTATGATAAGTATAAATAAAACAGTCGGGGCAGGAAAAAGTAAAAAAGACAGGAAAAAAAAGGTTAAAAAAGCATATTCATTTAAAAAGTATGTCTTGACAGCTGCTGTAGCCTTTTCGACTTTGACTTTATTAACTACCGTATATTTGATTACCTTTAATCAACAGTCGTTGTTGATCTGGTTTATTACCGGGCTGTTCATGCTAGCCGCATTGCTGTCATGGGCTTATTATCTGTTGACTCATTCAGGAAAACCTTTTAATGAAAAGTTAACAATAAGTTATTTAAGTATTAAGAATATAATTAGAAATCCTGTCAGGAGTTTTACAATCATTTCTTTACTCGCATTAGGTTGCTTTGTGATAATTGTTACTGCTGCCAACCGTAAAGAAATGACGATTGACCCATACAATAAAACAGGAGGTACGGGAGGGTATCAATTAATTGTTGAGTCAACCGTTCCTGTACTTAGAAACCTGAACAGCCCTGGCACAAAGCGTGACCTGGGACTGCCTGAAGAATCATCTTATCTTCAGTTCTTTTCTGCCTATGACGATGATGCAAGCTGCCATAATCTAAACAGGGTTGCCAATCCGCGGATACTGGCGGCAAGCCCGTTACAGCTTGAAGGCAGGTTTTCTTTTGTGCGATCGAAAGATTTGCCTGAAGATTCCAATCCATGGATGCTCCTGGAGCAAAAGCATAAAGATGTAATTCCCGCAATTGCTGACCAGGCAGTAATACAGTGGGGTCTCAACAAAGCGATAGGCGATACCCTCAGGTATACCAACAGTAAAGGAGAGGAGGTTAAACTGTTGCTCGTCGGAGGGATTGCCAATTCTGTCCTGCAGGGAAATGTGATAATTTCACTCAACAATTTTTTGAATCATTTTCCTACATTTGAAGGATCAAATGTAATTCTTGTTGAAACTCCTGAAGAGGAATCTGAAAAAATTGCTGAGGAACTTGGGTTTATTTTCAGAGACCATGGCTGGGAAATAACTCGAACAGAAAAAAAACTTGCAGAGTTTGCTTCCGTTGAAAACACTTATTTGAGAATTTTCTTTTTGCTTGGAGCTTTTGGCATGTTGCTTGGTACTGTGGGACTGGCAGTCGTTGTGGCAAACACATTGCTTCAAAGAAGAAGTGAAACAGCATTATACAGGGCGTTGGGCTTTAGTACAAAAACCATCCTAAGAATATATTTTAATGAATATGTGCTGATATTCTTAGCAGGAATTGTTGCCGGTTTTGCTCCGGCAATTATTGCCACATTTCCAACCTATATGGCAGGGATTGAAAATATATCAACCGGTTTTCTTCTTATTGTAATGGCAGTTTTAGTTGTTAATGGCGTTTTTTGGATCCTTCTAACAACACTTTCTTTTATAAAAAAACAAAAACTCACTGAAGCTCTTTTTATATAGCTCTTTTTATATTTAATATAAAGTTACTTAATGTCATGTCAACTCAATAATGACTCATTCTCACGCTACCTGTAGCCCCTAAAGGGGAATGCCAGCCCACGTGTGCCGGGATTCTCCCCTTTATAGAAGCCAGAGGGGTGTGATGGCAAACGTAATTTCATTGTTGACATGACAGTAGTCAAATAATTATAATAACAAAAGGAAAATTTTATATATTGAGTAATTCAAACTTTAAAAAGCCTAAAACATGAAAAATTCATTAACAATAGCAAAAGTAAGTGGGATAAGAATAAGATTGCACATTTCATGGATCCTGGTATTGGCTATACTTACCTATGTGCTTTCTACGGGGTTTTATCCCATGAGATATGAGTTTGATGATGTTACGAACTGGTTTCTTGGTGCTGCATCTGCAATACTGCTTTTCATATCTGTTTTTCTTCACGAGCTTGCGCATAGCGTAATTGCTCAGAAGAAAGGCCTTTCAGTAAGAAGTATTACTTTGTTTTTCTTTGGTGGTTTGGCAAATATAGAATCTGACCCGGAAAAGCCGATGGTGGAATTTAAAATTTCCATTGGAGGGCCTTTGGCAAGCCTTGGATTAGGAGTGTTTTTTTACTTATTGTATATAGCAGACCTTGGGCTTTACCTGACGCCGTTGTTTGATTATCTTTCCAAGATCAACTTCATGCTTGCAATATTCAATATGATTCCGGCATTTCCGCTTGACGGTGGAAGGGTGTTTAGATCAATATTATGGGCATACTTGAATGATTTAAAACGAGCCACAAAGATTGCATCCACCTCGGGAAAAGTGTTTGGATCTATCCTTATTGCCCTTGGAATTGTTCTTTTCCCCGCGGGCTTGTGGTTCATCTTTTTGGGTATGTTTCTGATATTTCTGGCTGAGACCGGTTACAAGCAAGTGCTTATGAAAATGGCCCTGGACAAAACAGATATAAAAGAACTGGTTTCAGAGAGGCCTCTTGTAGACCCTAACTGGACTGTTGATGAATTTATTGAATGGTGCAAAAACAAAAAAGTAATGGAAGGGATCATTGAAAGAGACGGCAAACATTTTTCAGTTAGTATTAATGACATACAGGGGATTGGTAAAAAAGCGAAAGAAATTCCTGCTTTAACTGCTATAATGTCAAAAACTTTTACAGTGGATGTTCAAAATGATAAACCGTTTGAATTGCTTAAAAACATGCAAAATATTAAACTTAATGCCGTACCGGTTTTAGAAAACGATAAATATATTGGAGTAATATCAACAGACACTTTTTTCAGCTTTGTAAAAATAATTACAGTTCAGGAGATGTTGCAAAGCATAACCGGTAATAAAAAGGTATCCAAAAAAAATAAAAGTAAAGAGCAGGATTAATAATGAAGCCGACTAAATAATCAGGATTCTGCTCATGTTAATCAGGTAAACAATGTTATTTGTCTAATAACGGTTGTTTAGTTTGTAATATGTTTCAATTTATTTGAAAAAACTGTGATATTTGTTATCTTGCACGTATGTTCTTTTATTGTATTTTTCAGCTTTTAATATAGAAAGTAAACTTTTAATAAAATCAAAACTACAGTAAAAAGGTTTTTGATTTTTGATGGGTAGTTGTTTAGTAAGCTTGGGTTAATTATTGTTTTGTAAAATAAGGATAGGTTAAAGTAAATACTATGAAGAAAGGAATAAAAAGTTTATCGTTTGGAATGGTTACGGATGCGGCTGTAGAGAAGATCCACAAAGGAAGTTTAAAGCTACTTGAGGAACATGGCATTTACAGCGAATCGGATTTGATTTTGGATGTATTTAAAAAAGGTGGAGCGAATATTGATGCTCCCAACCGGGTAATAAAAATTCCAAAAGATATGGTAGAGCAAGCGATAAAACAAGCTCCCGGGTCTTTCGTGCTTCATGGTCGAAACGGCGAAACAGATATTTTGCTTGAGCCGGGCATGGTCTATTTCGGCTCCGGGGGCTCTCCCGAGCCATATATATGGGATTATAAACATAAGAAAAAGCGCAAGTCAACAAAAAGGGATATGGTTGATTGTACAAGATTGGCTGAAACATTGAAAAATATTGACTTCGTAGGTTCAATATGCTGTGCAGGTGATAAACCTGAAGGTTTACAGTTGTTTCATGAATATGATGTTTTGTTGAGAAACACAAGCAAGCCTTTACTTTATAGCGCTCCAAGCCGTTATCATACCCAAAAGTTTATCGAGATGGCTGCTATAGTGAGTGGCGGGGAGGAAAAGTTACGTCAACGCCCGTCTATTGGAATTTTTACTGAAACGGTATCACCAATGAAAGTTGGCAAATATAGCGATGGAACTATTGATGCAGCTCAAATGGGAATACCTGTAATAGTTGCTTTGGCCCCTATGATGGGCGCAACAAGCCCTGCAACTAAGGCAGGAACTCTGTTACAGGGTAATGCTGAAGCTCTTTTCGGTTTAGTATTAGCCCAATTGGTGAAGCCCGGAGCTCCCGTGCTTTATGGGCCGGGAACCGGAACTTTCGACATGGCTGTTTCTCAATACTCATATGCCAGCCCTGAACAGGCCTCAGCCAGGACTATCGTTGCTCAGCTGGGAGAGTTTTATAACCTTCCAACTTATAACCTTGGAGGTGCTGCCGAAGCAAAGTTGCCTGACGCTGAAGCCGGAGCACAAGCGATGATGGGTATGTTGCTGAATGCACTCTCAGGAATAACTCTGACAAAAGTGCTAGGAACACTGGCTAGCGGAATGTACGGCTCTAAAGAAATGCTGCTGATCTGTGATGAAATCGCACTGATGGTTAAACAAGTCCTTAAAGGTGTTGATATTAATGACGAAACACTAGCACTTGATGTTATAAAAGATGTTGGCTTTACCGGCAACTTCCTGAGTCATGACCATACTGCAGAAACATTTCGAAAAGAATTCTTTTTTCCAAACCTGTTTAAACGGCAATCAATACATGATTGGGAAAAAGGCGGAATGAAAAGTATTCTGGATGTCGCACATCAGAAAGCAGAAGAGCTGCTGGCAGCGGCTAAGCCGGTGGAATTGCCGGATGGGGCTGATGAAGAGCTTAAGAGAGTGCTTGATGAGATAGAAGATAGAAACTAAAACAAAAACTCAAAAAACAATAATTAAAATCCAAAATAAATCACAATTTCAAAATCTCAAACTCCCAAACATGCTAAGTCATAGTTTAGAGCTTGGAGTTCGGGATATTTTGGATTTAGAGCTTTTCCCTGAAGGGCTTTTTTCCTTTATGGAAAAATTTAGAATTTTAGGTAATATAAAATTTAACAAAGGAGGTATATTATGAAAAAAACAAGCTTTTTATTACTGGTTTTAGCAATTGTTCTTTTGCCATTGAGCAACAGTTTTGCACAGGAAGGGTTAAAGGTATTTATCTCGGTTGATATGGAAGGCATAGCCGGCGTAGCGGCAAGCGACCAGGTAAGGGCTGACGGCAGAGATTATCATATGGCAAGGATGTGGACAACACAGGAAACTAATGCTGCTATCAAGGGGGCACTTGATGCAGGGGCAACAGAAATAGTTGTTAATGATTCACATGGTAGTATGCGCAACATTATTGCTGATGAGCTTAATCCTGCTGCCAGGTTGATCACAGGATCACCGAAGCCACTTGGTATGATGCAGGGTATTGATGATACTTTTGATGCTGCTATTTTTATAGGATACCATGCACGTGCCGGTACTATTGATGGTGTTTTGGATCATACTTATTCGGGAGCAGCAGTTTACGCTTTAAGAATTAATGATCTGGAAGTTGGTGAATCAGAACTGAATGCAATGATCGCAGGTGAGTTCGGAGTGCCCGTAGTTATGATTGCAGGAGATAAGGCTGTATGTGAACAAGTTACCGATATCCTGGGGCATAATATTATAACAGTTCCTGTTAAAGAAGGTATTGGAAGATATGCAGCCAATACGCTTGTGCCATCTGAAGCACAAAAGCTAATTAGAGAACAAGTCAGGATAGCACTTGAGAAAAGAGGTGAAATTGAACCATATCTTCTTTTAAGACCATACACGTTTGAGATTGATTTTCTATACAGCTACCAGGCCGCGGCAGCAGAGTTGATACCTGGGGTAGAGCGTATTACTCCAAGAACAGTTGTTTATACTCAGGAAGAATTCATTGAAGGGTTCAAGCTTTTCCGAGCTTTGCTATCATTGGCAAGAAGTTAAGATGGCCTGACCGTTCGTAGGCTTTCATTATAAACCCAAATACCGTTATCTGCAAATATTTTCTTTGCAAATTGCGTGAAATCTGTTTGCTCATTCACAAACACATCAGCCGATGATATGTTGTTGTCGGGTTTGATTGGTTTATGTTTGTTTTTAACAACAATAAACAAACCGGGTTTAATGTAACCGGCAAGTCCGCCAGATTCTACTAAAAACAATGTGCTTGCATTGTTTAATGCAACAACCTTTTCAAAAGCGGCAAACAAATAATCATCCCTGCCCTGAATATAGTATACCTTTTTTGCTCCTGCCTGAAATAGACGGGAGCTGTCTTTATTCGAAAACTCACCTTCTTCTGAAATATGATAATTGTCATTCTTTTCAATGTAAAACCTGTTTTCGGGCATTGAATGAAAATGAGGAGAGAATTTTACCCCGATTATTTTATTATCAGCGTTTTGAGATATTATTTTACAACCCAGGGTTGTTTTGCCGACGTTTTTTCCGGTGCCGGCGATTAGGAGTATGTTTGGATAAAACTTCATCAATAACCTATTTCAAAATCATTGCGAAGATAAATGTTTTAACTTTCAAAAATCACTATATTCGCCAGTCACAAAATGATTTTTATCACTAGTGTCCGGTTAAGAATTAATCTTGCCACGAAGACACTAAAACACAAAGAAACACTAAGAGTAATGTGCATATATTCAGCTCTTTGTGAATCTTTGAGCTATTATCTGGTATTTTAATTATGGGTGCTGGTTACTGGTTACTGATTATTATTGTCAACTGCCTACTGTCAACTGTCAACTAAGTTTTGGTGACTGCCGACTGCCGACTGCCGACTACCCTATGCACTATGCCCTACGCCTCCTCGCCTAAACCCAGCTTCTCCACAACCCTCACAAAGTCGTCCTCAACCAACGGCTTGGTGATATACTCATCCAGGCCTTTAGCTATATATTTTTCTCTGTCGCCTTCAAAGGCATTGGCACTAAGGCCAACTACCGGCGGTAAATCTTTATATTTCTTTTTCAACCTATTAGCAGCCATAATTCCATCCATTACCGGCATTTGAATATCCATAAGTATCATATCAAACTTTCCGGGCTTGTAAAGATCAATAGCCTGCTGGCCGTTTTGTGCAAGCACAACTTCATGCCCCATTGCTGTTAGCATAAGCTTCACCACCTTTTGGTTAACGGCTTTATCCTCGGCAAACAGGATTTTTAGTTTCTTTGATACAAACTTTGCCGGTTTTTGCTTTTCTTTCCTTGTCGATATCTCTGTTTCCGTTTCCCGGGCAGTGAATGTAAACCAGAATGTACTCCCCTCTTTGTATTTACTGTACACACCAATTTCCCCACCATGCATATTAACAAGTTCTTTACATATAGAAAGCCCCAATCCCGTTCCTTCAAATGCCCTGGTATCCTGCTCATCAATTTGGGCAAACGGAGCAAAAAGCTTTTCCTGCTTTTCGGAAGGTATACCAATGCCGGTATCTGTAACTTCTATTTTTATAACAACATCATCTGAGGCTTTTTCCCGGGCAATCAAATCTGCTTTAAGCATAACTGTACCTTTTTCCGTAAACTTGACTGCATTTGACAAAAGGTTGTTAATTATCTGCGACAACCTTTTCTCATCAGCACTAATATTTTCAGGCAAATCGTTGCCTGCAACAACCTTAAACTTTAAATCCTTTTTATAACAAAGGCTGTCAAACAAGACACGCGCATTTTCAAACAAGCTTTCAAGCTTGAATATTGTTGGTTTCAATTTAACTTTTCCCGCTTCAATTTTAGAAAAATCGAGCACCTGGTCTATTATTTCAGTAAGATTTTCACTTGAGCTTCTGAGTATTTTAACATACTCCTGCAAACGCGAGCTAAGCGGTTCTTTCTGCATTATTTCAATTAATCCGATAATACCCGTAAGCGGGGTACGTATCTCGTGGCTCATATTTGCCAAAAAGTTTTGCTTGAATTCGGCTGATTGCCTTGCTGCAAGCACTTCACTTTCAAGTTTTTTTGTTTTCTTATACTCAGTGACATCGCGCATAATCCCAAGTATTAAAGGTGGATTATCCCTTTTAAGAGCTGAAGTATTAACTTCTACATCTTTTATTTTGCCTGTTTTTGTAACTACCTGAAACTCATACAAACTAGGCACATCAAGCCCCTTTTTTCTGTATTCAACCCTTTGTTGAACAAGTTTTTTAGACTCTTCAGTTAAAATATCACTCAAATTAAAGTCTTTGTGTGTTAGTTCCTGATAAGAATATTCAATAATTTTGCAGAACTGTTTATTGACATATTCGAAATATTTTCCATTAAACAGATAAATTCCATCAAAAGCATTTTCAGCCAGAAGCTTGTATTTTTCTTCAGAGGCTTTTAGTGCCTGCTCAGCTTCTTTTTGCTCACTGACGTCTACCACTACTCCTCTTACACCTATAACCTGATTATTTATTCTGATAGGACTTGAATAATCAATAACAGGAAATACAGATCTGTCCTTTTTGACTATTTGCCACTCATAACTGAAAACATCATTTGTTGACAATGATTTTTCAAACTCTCTAATTGCACTTTCTCTGTCCTCAGGAGCTACAAGTGAAAATATATTAACGCCCTTTTCAAAATCTTCTTTAGTATAACCTAATAATGAGAAAGCCTGTTCATTAGCATAAGTAACATTTCCTTCAAGATCTATTTCATAAACCATAAGGGGCAACAAGTATGCGAGGTTTCTAAACCTTGCTTCGCTTTGGCGCAACTCGCTTGTACGGCTTTTTACTATTTGTTCAAGGCTCTTGTTGATCTCTTCCTGTTCTGCTTTCTTTTTGTTTAACTCAGTGGCAAGATAGAAGTTTTTACGGTTAGATATTTCAATATAGTATGCAGCAAACGTCCCCAAAACATTAGCCGATATAAAGAAAAAATTATTTGCAATAACTACTAGTGATGGTAAGTTCTCTGCCAGGAGCATCATAATATTAAACAATATCAACAGTGACCACCCTGCAATTGATGCCAGGGAAAAGCGCAAGCGAATGAAGAAATACCCTGCTAAAAAAACTAACATCAACCCCATATAATAGATTTGGTTTTCGGGATATCGAACTAACATTAATATAATCCCAAATCCTCCAATCAGATATGCTGCAAATAACAAGTATTGCCAGATTTTACCAAATATTTTTGTAAATGACAGAAGAAAAATGAGAAGCAAAAAAGGCACTACAATTATAAACCTGATAACAAAAAACAAACCTATATCATCAAACAACATCAACTTATCAAGCAAACCAAATGCTGCATATAGAATTGCTGAAGTCAAAACAGCCACACGGCAAACAATTAGCGAATCATTAAAAAAAGACTTTTGGTATTCAGCCTCCTGGGCTTTTGGAAAAGATAACGTTATCGGTTTGAGTTTCATAATACGTAATTATTTTCGACTTCTATTATATACTCTAACACACTAACCCTGAAAAAGAATTCTTATTTCAGATCTGCTGTTTCATCTTTCGTAAAAGACTAATTTTTTAATCCCAGCAAATAAATCAAAAAAAAGAGCAAATTCTATGCAACATTCAATTCCTCTAAAACTCTCTCAAAGTCTTCTTCTTTCACAGGCTTAGTAATGTATTCATCCAGTCCCATAGCCATGTATTTTTCCCTGTCACCTTCAAAGGCATTGGCACTGAGGCCAACTACAGGCGGCAGGTTCTTGTCTTTCTTTTTCAGCTCAATAGTAGCACTAATTCCATCCATTACGGGCATTTGAATATCCATGAGTATAATATCAAACTTGCCGGGCTTATAGAGCTCAAGAGCTTCTTGTCCGTTTTTAGCAAGCACTACTTCATGTCCCATTGATGTAAGCATCAGCTGCACCACTTTCTGGTTAACCACTTTATCCTCGGCAAACAGGATTTTTAACTTTTTTGAAGTACCCTTAACAGGCTTTTGCTTCTCATTCTTCTGTAATGTTTTTGTTTCAGCTTGTTGAGCAATGAAGGTAAACCAGAATGTACTCCCCTCTTTGTATTTACTGTACACACCAATTTCCCCACCATGCATATTAACAAGTTCTTTACAT
>SLSZ01000062.1 GCA_007130125.1 Bacteroidales bacterium | reverse complement strand
GAAGCCCAGGCAATAAGCAGAGGGATGCCTTATACTGAAGTTATGAAAATGAGAGAGCGTATAGAGAGAAGGCATTTAGTATCTCCTGAGGGTGAGATACTTGTTGGAGCTGCCGAGCGCAGGGTTACAGATGCAGAGGAATTATCCGTAAGAGATAGGGAAGCTTACCCTGATGATACGGTAGAAAAGTTGAGAGTTTTTGGCCAGGATTTTTTTAACCGTGAATTATTAACCTTTGAACCAAGCTTAAATGTTCCAACGCCCAAAGATCATATTATTTCGGCAGGGGATCAGCTGATAATTGATGTATGGGGTGCTTCACAACAAAGGTATGAGGTTTACGTAACTCCTGATGGTTTTATCAACATTAGTAATATCGGAAATATCAATATTAGCGGTTTATCGGTTGAGGAAGCTTCATCATTGATTAAAAGAAGGCTTTCAGCAATTTATTCTGGATTAAAAGGCCCGGAGCCGAATACATTTGCTAATGTTAGTTTGGGAGATATCAGAAGCATTAAAGTAAGCATAACCGGAGAAGTGTTTTTACCCGGAACATATACCTTGCCTGCTTTTGCTACGGTTTTTAATGCTCTTTATTTTTCGGGCGGGCCCAATAACCAGGGAAGCTTCAGAAACATCAAGCTTATACGTGGTGGTGAAGTGTATAAGGAGATAGACCTGTATGATTTTCTGGCAAAGGGAGAGGCAGTTTCAAATATACGGCTTAAGAATGAAGACATTATATTTATACCGACTTATAAGAACAGAATAGTTTTTAATGGAGAGGTAAAGCGTCCTGCAATATACGAGTTAAGAGATCAGGAAACACTTGCTGACCTTGTAAGCATTTCCGGTGGTTTTTCAGAAAGGGCATACACGCAGAGACTTAAGGTTTACAGGAAAACGCCAACAGAGCGAAAGATACTTGATGTTGATAAGAGTTTGTTTTCATCGTTTTTGATGCATAATGGGGATTCTATAAAAGTAGAGCCTATACTTGAACGATTTGAAAACCGTATCACTATTCAGGGTGCTGTGTTCAGGGAAGGTGAATATGCTTATCATGAAGGGATGACTCTTACGGATTTACTGGATAAGGCAGACGGCCTTAGGGAAGATGCTTTTATGCACCGTGCCAGTATTTATAGGCAGATGGAAAATCTAAGAGTTGAGGTGCTTGCTCTGGATTTGCAAAAAATCCTTGACGGTGATGCCGAGGATCCTTTATTAAAGCGTGAAGATATAGTACATATAAGCTCTATTTTCGAACTGGAGGAAGAGCTTACCGTCCAAATAAAGGGGGAGGTTGGCAGCCCTGGCGAATTTTCATATTCTCATGATATGACTTTAGGTGAGCTTATCCGCAAAGCTGATGGGCTTTTAGAGTCAGCTTCTCTAGCACGTGTTGAAGTTGCCAGGCGGATTTCAAAGCCTGATGCGGTCATGCCGGGAAGGGAAATTGCTGAAGTGTCAACCTTCCCGTTGGATGAAAATCTTAAGCTTACTGATGAAGCCTCTTCTTTTGTATTGCACCCTTTTGATATTGTATTTGTTAGAAGGTCACCCGGATATGTTCCGCAAAGAGTAATAACCATCGAAGGAGAAGTGCCATTTCCCGGGAAATATGCATTAAAACAAAAAAATGAACGTATATCTGATTTGATAGCAAGGGCCGGTGGCCTTACCGATGAAGCATATGTGCCTGGAGCCACGCTGATAAGGGAAAGAGAATATTCCCGGATAGAAAGATTTGAGAGGAGGAGGGTCATGGAGTCGTTGAATATGCAAGAGGAAAATGATGATCGTACCGAAAAACAGTCGATTGGTATTGATCTGGAAAGTATTTTAAGGAGCCCCCATAGTGCAGATGATTTGATCCTGTTGGATGGTGATGTTTTGCGTATTCCTCAACAACTGGAAACAGTCAGGATACGCGGCGGTGTGCTTTATCCGGTAACTACAAGGTATCAAAGGAATGTAGGTGTCAGGGGTTATGTTTCAAGTGCAGGAGGCTTTGCCGATAATGCCAGGAAAAACAGGGTGTTTGTAATATATCCTGATGGCTCTGTAGACAGAACCCGCAGCTTTCTTTTTATCAGATCATATCCAAGCGTGGAACCCGGAGCAGAAATTGTAGTACCCGAAAAGCCGGAACGCGACCCCTTGACACTACAGGAGACCTTGGCTATTAGCTCTTCAATAACTTCGCTGGCATTGATAATTGTGAATTTATTGAACCAGTTGTAAGGGGTGTTTTAATCATATTAAAGAATATGGATTAAATTTATAACTGCTTGTTTTTCTTATCTGTTTAACAATAAAAGAAGGCATTAAATAATGAAAAATACAAATGATAAATCCGGAAAGTATGACGAGATTGATCTTATAACAGTTATCCGTCACTTGTGGGCTGGCCGGTGGTTAATTGGCAAAGTTACTGTTGCATTTGTTATACTGGGTTTAATTATAGCTTTTACCAGCACTCAGCAGTATAAGTCTGAAGCAAGGCTTTTGCCTGAAGCCAGGGATCAACAGTTAGGCACATCGCAATTATTAAGACAACTAGGAGGTTTGGGAGGATTTTCTATGCCCACGGGAGAGAGTATGGATGCAATTCGCCCTGAGCTTTATCCTGATGTGCTGCAAAGTACACCTTTTTTTATGTATTTATTGGAAAAGGATGTGCAATTTGAAACCGGTAGCGGAGTTGAAACAGTGGATGTTCAAACATATTTGGGTGAACATATGCCACCATCAATCTGGGGGGTTGTGACAAAATATACGATAAAGCTACCCTGGACAGTAGCCGGTTGGTTTAGAAGTGATGAAACAGACGAAGAATTGCAGCAAGCACAATTAAATTATGTTTTATCTTCAATAAGCAGGAAAGAATATGAAGCTATTAAAAAACTTCGTGGGCGAATAAATGCAGAAATTGATCAAAGATCCGGCATTATTTCAGTTTCTGCGGAATTTAGTGATCCAAAAGTTTCAGCACAAATTGCTCAGTATTCGTTAGATTATCTTACAGAATATATTACTCAATATCGCATTGAAAAAGCAAAGAAAGACCTTGAATTTATAAAGCAGAGGTATGACGAGAAAAAAGAAGAGTTTTTCCGGGCCCAGATAGAATTGGCTAGATTTCGCGATAAAAATCAAAATATAGTTTCTGCTGCTGTAAAAACTGAAGAACAAAGATTGCAGGATCAGTACAATTTAGCCTTCGATGTTTATAATGGTTTGGCGCAGCAGCTGGAGCAGGCAAGGATAACTGTTCAGGAAGAGACTCCGGTAATAAAGGTTTTGGAGCCGGTGCAGGTGCCTATGGTGAGAAGCAAGCCGAGGAGGGGATTGATAATTGCTGTTAATTTCTTTTTAGGTGGTTTTTTAGGTTTAATATTTTTATTTGGCAAAGCAGTATGGAATAATATCAAAGAAAGACTTTAAAATATAATTATTGCAATAAAACTCTTTTAAAATTACTTTGTAAGTTGTAATTATTCAATAGGGCTAAATTGCCGAATATTGAGGTACTTATTAAGTAAAGCAATCGTGACAAAAAAAATATAGCTAAAATGAGGTTTATTGATTACAAAGTAATTATGCAAGCATCCCAATTCAAGATATAAGCCTGTTTAATAGTTTAAGGCACACACTAATAAAAACTCAGTTAAGAAAAAAGTATATAATTTTTTAAAAATTAGTTTTTTGCTAGTAAGTATAAAAAAATCTGTAAAGTATTTGAAGCCGTCAAATACTATTTTGTTTTTCAAAAAAAACGATTTTGCTAAAAATGTTGCTATTTTAGCCGGTGGTACAGCCTTTTCCCAGGTGTTGGTTGTAACTCTTTCGCCAATTATTACAAGGCTTTATACACCTGAAGATTTTGGAACACTTGCAATATTTATTGCCATTTTGGCAATATTAAGTACTTCCGCTTCATTAAAATATCATTTAGCTATTCCTTTAGCTGAAAAAGATGAAGATGCTGTCCAGTTATTGGTTTTGTCTCTGTCTATAAATGTACTATATGGTGTGCTTGCCGGAGTTTTTCTTTATTTGTTTACACCGGTAATCAGAGAATTTGAAAACCTTAAAGTGATCATTCCTTTTTTATGGATAATTCCCATTAGCATAATAGCGGTAGGTTTTTATCAATCTTTGAAGTACTGGGCTATACGTGAGGGCAAATTTCGCCACATAGCACGAACGAAGGTTTCCCAGAACGTCACTTTGCTTGGGATGCAAATTGGTTTGGGCTTAATTACTACAGGTCCAATCGGTCTGTTGTTGGGTGATGCTTTTGGCAGGTCAGGAGGCAGTACCACTTTAGCTGTACTAGCCTGGAAAAAAATCAGACGGCTAAGTAAAGAAATATCTTTAAAGCGTATCAGGGAGCAGGCAATAAGATTTAAAAGGTTCCCTATGTATTCCAGCTTTTCAGGTTTCTTTAATTCATCGGGAGTGCAAATTACCCCATTGCTTATGGCCGG
>SLSZ01000189.1 GCA_007130125.1 Bacteroidales bacterium | reverse complement strand
CTTGCTATTTCTCTCCTTACTGGGTCAAAACCGCTAAGGATAATTGCTTCCGGAGTATCATCAACTATCAGTTCAACTCCTGTAGCAGCTTCCAGTGCCCTGATATTTCTTCCTTCCCTTCCTATTATCCGGCCTTTCAGCTCATCGTTCTCAATTGGGAAAACAGAAACCGAATTTTCAGCAGCTACTTCGGTAGCAGTTCGCTGCAACGCATGAATCACAAGCTTCTTTGCTTCCATGTTGGCAGTTATCTTAGCTTCCTCCATAAATTCTTTAAGGAAGGTGTGGGCGTCAGCTTGTGCTTCCGATTTGAGAGTTTCCATAAGCTTGTTTTTGGCTTCATCAGCTGACATGCCACTAATAGTTTCAAGCTGTTGTAATTGCTTGTTATATGCTTGATCTACCTCTTCCTGCTTACGGTTTACTATTTCAAGCTGTTTATTGAGATTTTCTCTGATCAGATCAACTTCACTTTTCTTCTTTTCAAACTCATCATACTTTTGTTGTATAGATGATTCCTTTTGTTTTATTCTGTTTTCCTGTTGAGCTAGTTGACTGTTTTTTTCTGCTATATATTTTTCATGTTCAGATTTTAATTGCAGGAATTTTTCTTTAGCCTGCAATATTTTCTCTTTTTTTATAACTTCAGCTTCCGATTGTGCTTCTTTTAAGATCTGCTGGCTTTTTTTCAATAGTGCATTTTTAAGAACTGTTCTTGCAAGCAATATTCCAACAGCGACAGAAACAATCGATACAGCTACTATAATTGCTATTGATATTTCCATTATTGTATTAAATTAAGTTTAACAAACATATGTATATAAAAAAACCCGCACTTAATTCAATTATTTTTTGGGAACCCCAAAAAAATCAGGTTTTGGAGGCCAGGATTTGTCGATCTTCCATGCTCCCGGAGGAGTTGTTACCGATTTAACGGTAACAATTTGGCCTGATCTATAAACCCTGAGCTAATCCATTTTAGTTGAATTATGTTGAGTTCCAAAAACTTGTTTGAATTAATGCGGGTATATCATTATAAAATTCAAAGAACGAATTAATCTTCCAAAATGTCTGTTAATGACTTATCTATATTGTATAATTTTTCTTTTAAAGCCTTGTAAAAATCTGTTTGATGTTTGTTGTTAAGTGAATCAACAGCCAATTGCAAAGCAACCATTGCTAAAAGGTCCTGGTTGTCTTTATAAGCGAAATTGTTGGCGTATTGCTTCGTCTTTTCATCTATTAGTTTTTTGGCTTCTCTGAACAATAGTTCTTCCTCTTCACTTCCTACAGTTAATCTGTAAGGTCTGTCTCCAATATTTACTGATATTATTTGTTCCCTCATTTAACAAACATTTTGGGACTAGCGGTTTAATAAAACCAAGCATTTGTCAATGTCCCGCAAAATTTCATCAATTCTGTGCTTTGCAAGAGTATTGTCGTCTGTGCTCAATACTTTTGCCGCACCCATGATCTCAATCTTTTTTTTTAATTCCTCTATCCTATCCTGCTGCTCTATTATAACGCGGTCTTTTTCGACTTTTTCGGCATTTAACTGACTTACTTGTTCAGTTAATGCCTTTTGCTTTATTAGCAGCCTTTTTAGCTTATTCTCTATCCCTTCAATGAATAATTTTAATTCATCCATAATAAGATGAATTTGTTTATACAAATATAACGAATTTTTTCTACTATTCTTTTATTTTTCACTTTGCAAATTTAATTTTTTTGAGATAATGTTTGAAGTATTTATAAAATCTTTTTTATTATTCAATCAATATTTTGCTACCGGGTAGCATAAGTTTTAAGATATAATAATTGGCTATAAATCTTTTATTGTTCCGCAAAATGTTTTTAAAAGCCTTGTTGGTCCATATTAAGTAGCGCTAATAATAAACGTTTTATTAAATATATTTTAGATTTTAAAAATATTCGTATGTTTGTTATATAGAACAACTGATTTTGAATTATGTTTTGAATTACTTATCAATTTTTAATTAATGAGTTGGAAAGACCTATTTGCTTTTAGTCGTTCGGAGAGAAACGGTATTATTGTTTTTATTATTATTCTTATAATAATAATAGCTTCTCCACTTTTACATAAAACATTTTTCTTCACAGACAACACTATTGATCCTGAAAGCTTTAAAAGAGAAATTGCTGCATTCGAAGAGCACCTTGGTGTATATCCAAAGAAAAATGATAATAATAGACTAGCTGCTGTTAATTATGATATTGATGAAAAGATTATAGAGGCAAAAAAAGCAGAATTAAAACCTTTTAAATTCAACCCAAATGAACTGCCTGAAGAAACATGGCTGAAAATGGGGCTTCCAGAAAGAGTTGTCAGAACAATTAAGAACTTTGAAGCAGCCGGAGGCTCATTCCGGTATAAAGAGGATTTAAAGCGGATTTATAACCTTACAGAAGAGGTGTTTTATACTTTGGAACCTTACATAGAATTACCATCAAGGGAGCATGAAGTATTCGATACTGTAATCACTGATAAGATAGAAATTATTGAAGAGGAGACTCCCCTGCTCATTGATATTAATACTGCCGATAGTCTTGAATTGGTCAAAATCAGAGGCATTGGACCTGTGTTTTCTTCGCGGATTGTACGATACAGAGAATTACTTGGGGGGTATCGATCGGTTAATCAACTCCTTGAAGTATATGGAATGGATGAAGAAAGATTCCATTCGATAAATGAATATATCATTGTACAAGACTCCACAGTGAATAAGATAAACATAAATAATGCTGAATTTGGCGATCTTGTGAGGCATCCGTATATAGACCGTAATATTGCAAACAATGTTATTCAATTGCGCAAACAACACGGAATGTTTAAAACTATTGAAGATATTAAAAGGTCTCATCTTATTGATAGTGAATTGTATGTGTTAATTGAACCTTACATTAAAGTTGATTAATCTCCTTAATGTTTTTACTGTAAAGCGTTTTATAAGATAAAAAATATTCGTATCTTATCAATTGAACAATTTGTGATATTTTTTTGTTATTCTTATGTAAATTAAGTCTAAATAAAAACAACTCTAAATATTATGAAAAAATCAATAATTATTACAACAATTATACTGGTTACTTTTTTAATTACCGGTATTCATTTATTAGAATCAAAGCAAAACATTAATGAACACAAAAATAATCGAGTTATGGGACAAAAAGATATTCATATACTACCGGATTTAGAATACGACTATGCTGCTTTAGAGCCGCATATAGATGCACGTACTATGGAAATACATCATAGCAAACATCATCAGGCTTATGTAAACAACCTTAATTCAGCAATAAAAGGTACTGAATTGGAAGAAATGCCGTTGGAAAAGATATTTAAAAATATGAGTAAACACCCTGTTGGTGTTAGGAATAATGGAGGCGGGCATTATAACCACACCTTGTTCTGGAAGGTTTTATCACCAAACGGTGGAGGCAAGCCCGGTAAAAAGCTTCTTAATGATATTGAGAGCAGGTTTGGCTCATTTGAAGAGTTCAGGAAGGAGTTTAATAGTGCTGCTGCTACCAGGTTTGGCAGTGGTTGGGCATGGCTTATTGTTGACAAAGAAGGACAACTTCATATAACAAGTACTCCCAACCAGGATAATCCGCTCATGGATGTTGTTGATAAACAAGGGATACCAATACTAGGTATTGATGTTTGGGAGCATGCTTATTATTTGAAGTATCAGAATCGCCGTCCTGATTATATTGAGGCTTTCTGGAATGTTATAAACTGGAATGAAGTTGAGAAAAGGTATAGTGAAGTTATTAATTAAGATTGGATTGAAGCCATTTAAAAACAAAGCTCTAAGAACTAAATCCAAACTAAATTCAAAATCAGAAACATAAAATTAAAAACATCTCTGAATTTTTAGTTTTACAATCTGAAAATTAGATTTAGAGCTTAAGGTTTACAAAAAAGACCGGCAATAATGCATAAGATTATTGCCGGTCTTTTTTTGTTTAATAATCAATTAGTTCTCAAAAGATAAAACTGCTTTTTTAATAATATCAACGCATTCCATCAATTGATTTTCGGTAATTATCAGTGGAGGAGCGAACCGTATTTTATCTCCGTGGGTTGGCTTAGCCAGCAGGCCGTATTCCGCCATTTTCACACATACATCCCATGCGGTTTTTCCACCTTTTGGTTTAATAACTATTGCGTTAAGTAAGCCTTTACCTCTTACTATTGAAATCATGTCGGTATCAATGGCTTTAAGTTCTCGACGCAGCAATTCGCCAAGCTTTTCTGATCTTTCACAAAGCTTTTCTTCTTTAATAACATCCAGGGCAGCCATTGCAACACGTGCTCCTACAGGATTACCGCCAAAAGTAGAGCCATGCTGTCCAGGTTGAATAACAAGCATAATATCATCATTAGCCAGAACTGCTGATACAGGGTATAATCCTCCGCTAATTGCTTTCCCAAGGATAAGTATATCGGGTTTTACATTTTCATGGTCACATGCAAGGATCTTACCTGTACG
>SLSZ01000216.1 GCA_007130125.1 Bacteroidales bacterium | reverse complement strand
TTTTTGTTAATAAGTTTAGTTGATTGTTTTCCTGTAATTATTTAAAAGAACTTTATATTTTTATAATGTTAATTAATAAAATTTTTTATTCTCTGATATTTTGTTTTGGGTTTATTATCATTTTAATTTTATAGTTGTAAAATTAAAGGCTTAATTTATTAAATTATCCTGCTGCTCCGTTACCTCCAAGCTTAAACCCTATTACTAAAACATCATCTATCTGTTCTTCATTACTTTTCCAGTCGAAGAAAAACTGTTTCAACAATTTTTCCTGTATATCCATAGGTTCTTTATAAATATCCAACAACAGGTTTTTAAAATTTTTAAGCAAAAACTTTCTGTTTTTCGGGCCTCCAAACTGGTCAATGTATCCATCGGAAAAAATATAAAACCATGTAGGTTTATCAACGGGTATTATTTTTTTGGTAAAATTCCTTTCTTCTTCTTTTTGAACTCCTCCTATCGACATTCTGTCACCTTTAATGACTTTAGCTTCACCGTTTTGGATATAGATTAGTGAATTTTGTGCTCCCGAGAACTCAATGGTTTTCTTTTCTTTATTAATAACGCAAAGCGACAGGTCCATTCCGTCGCGGTTTGTGCCTTCTTCCTGCTTTAAGGTCCTGCGGATACCTTTATGCAGGTTTTTTAATATTTGGTCGGCATTAGTAATACCGTGATGTGTTATTTCGTCGAGCAGGTTGTATCCTATCATAGACATAAATGCTCCCGGCACTCCATGCCCGGTACAGTCAACTGCCGAAATAATAAACTTATCACCTTGTATAGGTAAAAATTCACCATCGCCATTATCAGATGGTGAATTTTTAGCAACAATTGATTGTTCCGTCTTATCATATAAAACTTTTTCGGTTTTTTTCTTCTTTACTGCTGTTTTCCCAGCTTTTTCATTTATTTCTTTAAACCAATAAAAGTCACCACTTACCACGTGCAAAGGCTTGAAAAATATAAATGATTCAGGCAGGTATTTTTTTAATGTATCACGTGGTGGAAACAAAGCCCTTTGTATTTCCTTGGCGTAGTTTATACTATGGGTGATTTTAAGGTTCTGGTCTTCGATCTTATAATATGCTTCTTGCAACTGTTTGCTTTTACTTTCTATTTCCTTATTTATAATTTCTAGTTTTTTGTTGGCTCTTTGTTTAGCTATAAAGTTCCGGTAAAGGATTATCAGTAAAATAGATCCTATTACTACCAACCCAATACCATATGTTATAATAATTCTTTGCGTTCTTTGTTGTTCTTCTTGCTTTTCGATTCTTGCCCTTTGCAGCTCCCTGTCGGCTTCGAGCCTGGCCATTTCAAGCTGTGAAATGCTATCGCGTCTTTGTGCGAGCAATAGTGAGTCTTCTTTTGCCTGAACTATCATTTGTATCGAATCTTGCTCTTCCTGGTATATTCTGCGCTGAAGCTCCATTTCCAGCTCTTGTGCTCTTTTTTCGGCTTGTGTTCTGCGAATTTCAACCTGGCTTTGAATCTCCCTGTCTTCAAAATCCTCCCTGATAGAGCGAGTGGCAAGATAATCCTTGTGTGTAAGGTATTTTTGGTGATATTCATTTGCCTTAGCCACTATACCAAGCCTGTCGTAATTTCGCGATAGCTGGTTGTAAATTGCCAGAAGCAAAGATTGATAATTATTTTCCCGGGCAATATCTTTGGCATCATAGAGATTTTCATTAGCACGGTTGTAATCTCCCAGTAAGGCGATCACATAAGCCTGATCTGTCAAGCCTGATGCTATAAGCCTTCTGTCACCCATCTCCCTGCGTGTCTCCAGGCTCTTTGCAAAATATCTCCTCGCACTATTAATATCTTCCATGTCAAGATAGATGAGAGCTATGTTACTATAAACCTTTTGAATATTATCCAGATCATCCAGCTGTTCATAAAGCGGAATAGTTTCCAGGAAGTAATCAATTGTTAAGTCAGGCCTTTCATTATCCCAGTATATGAAGGCTATTTTGCTAAGATGTTCTACTGCACTGGCGTATTCATTATTGTTTTTATAAAAGGTTACCATTTCTTCATACCTGTCAACATCAGCCTGGTCAGAAGAACTTAATGGCATTGCTTGCTGGGAATAACCGGTAGAACATACCAGTAAAAATGAAATTACAAACAGGGCTTTTTTCATGATTAAGCTGAAATTTGCTTATTATTTACGGTGTAAAAATAATAAAAAAATCAAATTAATAACATAATATTTTTTACTAAAAGGGTAAAAATTTAAATGAAATATGTTTTGAGTACTGTTAAAATGAAGATTTTTAACTTTAACCGAAAGCTGATTCACAAAATTATTTGTTTTTTGATTTATGCAAATAAAAAAAGAGTAATTTTGCACTAGGCATATTTAATGGTAATAAAGAATGTTTTTGTGTACAACAAAATGTGTTTTGGATTAAAAAAGTATATGCCCGGAGTGTGTTGATGAGGTGTTGAGGCGGTTAGTCGTTGAGTGGTTACTGATTACTGATTACCGATTACCGATTACCGATTACCGATTACCCGTCACCCGTCACCAAATTATTAGAAATCAGAATATTAAACTTACATTATAATCTTATGAAAAAAGGATTTTTTTTACTGGCTATAAAAGTTTTTGCAATATCAACATGTTTGCTTGCACAGGATTTTGAAGTAGCACCTATACGTTTGAATTTTCGGGGAGAACCCGGAGATACTGAAACACGTATTATTACTGTAAAAAATCATGGTAATACCAAAGAGAATATTACTATGACTATGCGTGATTATGTTGTTCACCGCCATGGAAGCAGGGAAATATTGCCATCCGGTTCTACCCGCAACTCTATAGCAAACTGGGTAACTTTAAATCCATCGTTTCTTGAATTACAGCCTAATGAATCAAAAGAGGTACAGGTTACATTCCAGGCTCCTGTTGAGGATGATGTTACATCAAAATGGGGAATACTGAGTTTTGCTTCTGCTATTGAAAGAACGCCATACTCAGCTGACAGGGATGTGCAGACAGGTATTTTTATTTCAGGGAGAATAGATGCTTACCTATTTTACAATCCTGTAACTGAAAGAGATCCTAATATTGTGATATCAAACCTCAGGGAAGTTACAGCTGCCGATGATAAAGTGCGTAAGTTTGCCGTTAATATTGACAATTTAAGCAATATAACTACCGGGAGTGAATTATACCTGATTGCTTCCAATCTGCGAACTATGGAAGAAACAAAGTTTCAGACTCATAGAGTAAGGCTGTATCCGCAATCGTCGCGAACTATTGAACTTCCATTGCCTGATGAGCTTGAAAAAGGAAAATACTCATTGGCTGCTATAATAGATTACGGTAGCAGGACTAACCTTAAAGGAACACAAATTACCATTGAAGTTGAATAAAAGGCTGATTTGCTTGTATGTTTAAATTTCCGGGTGTTATATTCTTTTATTTTTTGCTGAGTATTTCAGTATGTACAAGCTGTTTTGCTCAAAAGCAAAAGTTCACCATTTACTACAATTCATCTGATGAGGTAAAAGAAAAATTTTACGGCTACATTACAACAGAAGGAGATACGATTAGGGAAGGAGAGTACAGGTTTTTTCTTCCCGGTGGTATACTTAACCAAAAAGGCCAGTTTAAAGACAATAAGCCTGAAGGGTTGTGGAAGTTGTATTATGATAGCGGAGAGCTGCATCAGGAGATTGAGTTTAAGAGAGGCGTCAGACATGGCATTTATAAAGCCTATAATCAGAACGGCAGTCTGCAGCAGGAAGGTAGTTATTTATATGGCAGGTTGAATGGTGAGTTTGTTTCATATTATCCTGACGGAAAAAAAGAAAGCATATCAAAATATAGAGATGGAGTTCAGGAGGGGATAGTTAAAATCTTTTACCCAAATGGAAAGATCTACCGCCGGTTTGAATTAAAAAACGGGGCCGAAAATGGTGTTTGGCAAATGCATTATGAGAATGGCAATATTAATTATGATGGTTTCAAAAGAAATGGCGAGTTTACTGACACTTTAAAAGTTTATTATGAAAACGGTGCTCTGCAAAGGAAAGCCTATTATGAAGACGGGATAATCCGGGGTGAGTACAGGGCTTTTCACACTAACGGAGAAATTAAAATTAAAGCGCATTATAAAAGCGGTATACTGGAGGGGTCATACAAAGAATATTTTGCCAATGGTCAAGTGCTGCAGGAAGGAGTATATGAGAATAATAAAAAAGAGGGTGTTTGGAGATCATATTACAATGATGGCTCACTGCACGCAATCGGATATTTCACAAATGATTATTTTTCAGGCAATTGGAGGGTTTATCATCCAAATGGCACTTTGAAACAAGTTGGTGTTTATAAAAACGGTAAGGCCGAGGGATTTTGGAAGTTTTTTTATGATAGCGGAAAAATCAAATCATATGGTATTTACAATGATGATAAGAAGCAGGGGATTTGGTTACAACACAAATACCTGGGTGATATTAATACTGCCAGTATTAGCTATTATGTTGAAGGAAGAATAAAAAAAGGTTTTTTAAGTTTTGAAGATGCCAGGGAAAAATCAGGTTTGTTGTATATTGAAGGAGTTCCATTAATTATTCATAACTAATAAACTCAAACTTCAAATCCGCAATTTCTGCAAAATCCTCACCCGCTTCAAGCATATCCTCATCATCTTCGAGGTAATACCAGTCAATTTTAAGTTGATCGTCTTTAGATTCAACTTGCTTTAAAATGTCCAGCATTTCAAGTATCATTTTCGATGAGGCAGTATTAAAATACTCATAAGCAAAAATCGCATGAGTGCCTTTCTTTGGATTTTGTGCGTATTGAGAGAGCCATTCTTTAATTGGGTTATAAAAAGACTTGGCATCTTCGGGGAGCGACCTGCCGGAAAACTTTATAGCACCATTGACCTTATCAAGCATAACTTCCGGGGTTTCTGAAGTCCCTTTCATTTGTACGTAATCTTTGTTAGGCTCTTGCTCCAAAACTGTATCTGTTTTTTCTGTCATTTCCATATGAATGTTTGTTATTTTTTAGTTACTAATCAGGTGTTGGGTTACTGAATTAATATTTTACAAATTTGAAGTTAAATCCAACTCTTTCCTCAAAGTCTTCCCCTGCTTCCAGCATATCATCATCGTCGTCAAGATATCGCCACTCAATGTATAACAGGTCTTCTTTTTCGTTCTCAAAAATTTGCTTTATTTGATCAAGCAACTCTAATATCATTTTTGATGATGATGAGTTTATGTATTCAAACTGAAAAATTATCCTGGTATTGAGTAAGTTAGACTTTGCGTAGTTTTCAATCCATTCCATTATTGGTTTGTAGAAGCTTTTAGCATCTTCGGGTAGTGAACGGCCGGAAAACTTAATCAAGCCTCCTTCTTTGTCCAATAATACTTCAGGAGAATCAAGAGTGCCTTCCAAATAAAAAAAGTCTAGTTTGGGAGCGGCCTTTAATTCTTTATATACGTCTTTTCTTGCTGATGTTTCCATATTTACCCTGTAAGGTTAATATAATATATTAGTAAAAAATTATGCTTAATAAGCAAAACAAAGGTATGAAATCTTTAATTACATTTTACAAAAACAAACAAAAAATTTATTAAAAAGTTTAGATAAACACATAATTAAGTGTCGGCTAAATTATCAAATTAAACGATTGCGTAAATATAGATTCTTCTTAAATTAATGTGCTTTATATATTGGTTGTGAAATTAATTATTTTTAAATACATAAGATCAATTTTGTAAAATAAACTTATTAACAAAACGCATCAAACAGCAATTTAGTTCAACGAAAAATTAAAAAAACTTCAGAAGTTAATTCCGCCAAAAAAAGGAATAAAGTTGTTTTAACTAAAATATGCTTTAATTATTTTGATTTTTAGGAATAATCGTTTTAAGTTTGGTAAAAATAACCGGGGTTAAAACATTAAGTTATAAAACTGCAATATATATTGTTTATTATTAGCTTTTTACATTTATGGAAAAAGAAAAGTTCTCTTCACAAGCTCTGGAGATAAATCTTGCTCAAACACGCAGGACCGATATCATAATACCTGAAGATCAAAATGAGTTTTTGCAATACTCCGGTTCTTACTGGGGTATACATAAACGAACCAAAGAATTTTTGCAGGAGTTAAATCACCCGTATGCTAATTTCCGATTTTTGGTTGATGAATACCGGAAAATTCTTTTAGGTGACTTTTGGTTATATGAACAGCACAAGGAGGGGAAATACGCTTTTTTGATGTTGTTAGATATTGCCGATGATTTGTTAAGCAAAAAGTTAGGTGATAACGAATCCGGCCAGTTGCTAAGAACTCTTATGGAATTTGCAGGTACGTGCTCTGAAAGCAAAATGGATTTTAAAAAGCCTGTCTTGGATAAAGTTTTCAAAACATTAGAAGAGATTTTCGTAAATGAAGAAACTTTGTTGATAAAAAACTCCGGTTTGATAAAGAAGCATTTTAAAATGTTGGCGGCTACAGAGCCTTTTATTGAAAAAACCTTTCAATTCACTACAGATATTGCTTTAGCCAACCTTGATTATTGGAAACAAAAATCGAATGCCGGCCAATGGTTTAGCCAGAAAAAGGACCTTTTTCAAAATGATTATACTAAGGATATCCAGTTGATAGATAAGCCTTTTTTTGACAGGGTTTATAAAGATATCATGAATGCGGAGGATTGGAATTCGTTGTGTGAAAATGTTCCTTTTTTTAATGATATGGTAGACCATTTCAGAAGGGTCATTGACAGATTTGAAAAAAGTATTGAAAAGTTCTATTATATCATTTTTCTGCTTCACCTGGAAGGAATGGAGAGTATTCGCGACCAGCTATTATGGGAACTGAATAAAATCCTGCGGAATATTCATGATGAATTGAAGCCGGATGAAATGACAAACTTTATTGAGAATATTTTTGTGCTTTTTGAAGAGCTTAAAAATGAACACATGTCAACCGTACTTGACTGTGTGCTCACTCTTGGCAAGGAGGTAATCAGCGTCAAAGAGCGCAAAATTATCAGCTTTTTTGAGAATAAGCTTATTGAACTTGGTTTTGTTACACCCGGATTGGTCTACATTCAGGAAAACTGGCAATTGAAAGTTAACCCCAATCATTTGAAAAACATCAGGGTATGGCTGGAACTTATTGAACATGCACCATACACATTCCGCAAATTATTGTCGGCATTAATAGTTAATCTTAGGCTCGGAGGAATTTTTATTTTTGATACGGACCTGTTTCAAAGAGATATTACAAAATTGCTCAATAGCGATATTTCTCCTTTATATAAACAGATAAAACAATTAACACGTATTTTTCCGGTTTATTTTAATGAAATAGGGGCTGAAGGCGAGTTGCGGGATGTTACAACCATGATGGATGAGGTGTCCGGCAGGCAGGATAAGCTGATCCACTTTCTTCGTAAACAGGTGCATATTGAAGGCAATAACTCCCATATTGATCTTTCAGGAAAAATCTTTCAATTCTGGTATGATGGAGATTTAAGCAAACTGAAACCATTTATTCCAAAGGATGTTTATGCTTCTGTTGATAAAAAGAGCCGCTGGTTTATGAATGTGAATAAAATGGTTAAAGAAATGTGTGATAAAGAGAAGTTAAAACCTGCTGAATTACTAAATAAAAGTGAGGAGGAATTTGGAAAGTTGCTGAATGATATACAAAATGGCAACGAGGATGACAGGAAAAGGTTAAAACTTCTTTTCAGGCTCTATTACTTATTAAGAGAAAAATATTCTTTTGAAGCTACCGATATAATCACTAACCTAAAGAAATATAGGTTTTTTGATAATAATGAAATAGACGAGCTCAAAAAGCATTTTGATAATGATAATACGGAAAAGGCGATTGAGACTATTTTTATTTTTATGGAAAGGCTTAATGAAGTTATTTTCAGCAAAGAATACAGTGAGGGTTGGGAAAGCATTTATCATAAAAGGCATATTGCTTTTGGTATTCCATCAATGTATGGCCAGTACCGTGAAACAAAATTTGAAGCACTTGGGCTTATATTTAGGCTTGAAAGACTTGCCTCCAAGTTTATGGAACAGAGAATAAATGGCTTTCAGACTGAGTATATCACAGCAAAAGCTTTAAAGCAATCTTATAAGATACTTACTTTATTTCAAAAAGGGCTTGAGTTGGACGGAGTTACCAGCCAGGGGCTTGACTCAAATTTGCAAATGCTTAAGTATGGACTTACCAGTGAAAGCTTTTCGTTAGACCAGTTTATTAATTTGTTTCAATTCCTGGCCAAGAATGTTAAGGAGATCACCTACACTTACTTTTTTAGCTTTTATGATCAGCCTTTACGTATGATCATTCCTCAGCTTTTTGATCCTGATAATAAACTGGATGAAAAAGACTTGAATCAACTTATTGTTAGCAAATCGGAAGTATTCTATCGTGAGATACTATATTCTTCATTTCTCATACAGTTGCTTGATAATTTTTTAAGCAGGATAATACATTCACTACAAAACATGGTTGATAATTTTAGTCCGGAAATAATTCGCCGGATCATGTCTTATGATTCTGACCTTGTTATAAGTCCACTGTATGAAGAAACATTAAAGGTTGACAACCAGATTTTTTTGGGTTCAAAGGCTTTATATCAAAAGAAGCTTTATTTGGCGGGCTTTCCTGTTCCTCCGGGTTTTGTTTTAACCACTGAGGTATTCAGAAGCCGTCGTGCTATATTGTCTAATCCTACATTATCAAAAGAGGTAGATGAGCTGGTCAGAAGGCATTTAAAAAAGTTGGAAAAGCTTACAGGACAGAAGTTTGGTTATCCACAAAATCCTTTGTTGCTGTCAGTACGATCGGGTACGGCTATTTCTATGCCCGGGGCTATGAATACCTTTCTAAACGTTGGAATGAACGACGAAATAGTTGAAGCCTTCAGCCGGCAACCAAACTTTAAATGGACATCCTGGGATTGCTACCGGAGGTTTTTGCAAAGTTGGGGGATGACTTATGGCATTGCTCGTGATGTTTTTGACCAGATAATGATAGATTTTAAAAATTTGTATAAAATAGAGCAAAAAATACAGTTTACCCCCGGCCAAATGCGTGAAATAGCTTTTGCTTATAAAGATGTATTGAAAGCCTATAATGTTAAGTTTGAGGAGGATCCATGGCGACAGCTCAGGCAAGCAATTATGAGTGTGTTTGACTCATGGTCTTCGGAAAGGGCTAATGTGTATCGTGATCATTTGCAGATTGCTGATGAATGGGGTACAGCTGTTGTAATACAGCAAATGGTACTTGGAAATGTCTATGATTATTCGGGTACAGGTGTAGTATTTACTTATAATCCACTTGTGCAAAAACCGGGTATTTATCTTAACGGTGATTTTACAATGTGCAGCCAGGGGGAAGATATTGTTGCCGGCCTGGTGCATGCCCTGCCGGTATCGGTATTGCAAAAAAAGCTAACGAAAAGAGAAAATCAGGTATCATTGGAAGAACAGTTGCCTGAAATATACAAACGCCTCTATGAAATAGCTTATGACCTTGTTGAAAAACAGGGGTTCAACCATCAGGAAATTGAGTTTACATTTGAATCCGATAAATCTGAGGATCTTTATATTTTGCAAATTCGTGATCAGGATACAAGAAAACCCGAGAGGCTGGAAGTGTTCAGCACACAGGCATCAAAAATGAAGCTAATGGCCAGAGGTATCGGAGGTGGCGGTGGCGCTTTAAACGGCAGGCTTGCTATTGATATGGATGATATTAAAATGGTCAGGGAAAAGTATCCCGGTGAAAATTGTATATTAATGAGGCCCGATACAGTACCTGACGATATACCTATTATTTTTGAGTGTGACGGACTGGTTGCCGCCAGGGGAGGTACTACTTCTCACGCGGCAGTCACGGCAGCCAGGCTTGGTAAAGTTTGCGTGCTAAACTGCCACCAATTGGTTGTTGATGAAAAACAAAAAATGTGCACAATAAATGGTAAAAAATTGCAGCCGGGAGATAAGGTTTCAATAGATGGCTTTGCAGGAAACATCTTCAAAGGACACTATAAGACTGAGCTTACCGAGATAGTTAATTGATGGAATGATGGGGAGTGTTGAGGTGTTTAGGTGTTTTGTCGTTTAGTCGTTGAGGTATTGAGTTGATGGGTTGATAAGTTGATAGTAGTTATTGGATGGTTGTTATGAGGTAGTAAAGTTTTGTTTTTTCAGGATTACACGTTACTAAAATTTTATTTTTCGTTCCAAAGTTATATGTTTGCACTTTTGTTAAAAGAAGTCTAACTCAATAAAATTACAAAATATGGATACCATGATAAATAATAAAAACTTAATAGGGATAAATGGGCTTGGCCGTATAGGCAAACTCACATTATGGAGTCATATAGCAAACGGCTATTTTGATGGTGCTGTAATAAATGTTGGCCGGGAGGTTGGCCGGAAGCTCGAAGATGTTATCCAGGTTATTGAAACAGATTCAACATACGGCACTTTATCCCGGTTTATACATGGTCATAGTAATGGGGAAATTGATATTTCAATAAAAGATGAGTCACAAGGTATTATTGACTTCAATGGGTTTATAATAAAAGTTTTGAGATCAGACCGCAATCCTCGCAACATAAAATGGAAAGAGAATGGAGTAAGATTGGTTGTAGATTGCACGGGCGTTTTTAATGATCCTACTGCTCCTGCGGATGAGAATAAAGGTAGTTTGCGCGGCCA
Organism: Bacteroidales bacterium; assembly: GCA_007130125.1. GTDB lineage: Bacteria > Bacteroidota > Bacteroidia > Bacteroidales > UBA7960 > PUKZ01. The sequence continues at coordinate 5,497 of SLSZ01000216.1, read as the reverse complement.
TCTGGAAGCCGGAGCACAGAAAGTGATCCTCAGCGCACCATTTAAGATTAAAGATAAAACTAAAAAAGAGCCCGACGATAGCTATATGATGGTGTATGGCATTAATCATCTTGATTTTGATCCCGACAAACATCACCTCCTGTCTGCTGCCAGCTGTACAACTACAGGTCTGGCCCATATGATGTATCCGCTTCTGCAAACAGAAGAAACTTCAAAAATACTTACTGCTTCCATGTCTACAGTTCATGCGGCAACCAACAGCCAGAGCGTGCTGGACCTTGTACCGAAAGCAGATGCCTCGGATCTGAGAAAAACAAGGGCCGTATTTAATAATATTATTATTACAAGCACCGGCGCAGCAAAGGCTTTGGAAAAAATTATTACAGATATAAAAGATATTGGGTTTATGGCTGACTCAGTCAGGATACCTACCTCTACCGTGTCATTGATAATATTAAACCTGACATTTAGTTCTCAAATGGATGAAAAAGGTGAGCCGGTAATTAATAAAACATTTATTGACAATATTTACAAAAATGCTTCGGAAGGTTTGCAAAAAGATCTGTTAGTCTTTACTCAAAAACAAAATGTATCAACTGATATGTTGGGGAATTCTGCAGCAGTAGTAATTGAAGGCCATGAAACTCATACACGTACAGGATTTATAAACCTGCCCGAATCTGCTATGGCATCTGTAGGTGTTAATGTAGATAAGGATTTGAACCTGCCGGTAACACATGCTAAAATATTTGGCTGGTATGATAACGAGTATGGTTATGTTAGCTGTCTTGAAAGATTAACTAAGTATGTGGATAAGAATATGAAATAAAAACTTTGCGAGTTATATTAGAACACGGATGACGCGGATTAGGCGGATGTCCACGGATAATAAATCAGCGAAAATCCGCCTAATCCGCGTCATCTGCGTTCTATTAAACAAGTGCTGTTAGTTAAAAAGGAAATTCACGAAAAAATTATCTGTTAACAAAATAATTTTACTTTTGCAGTGAAAAAAAAGTCAAGTAACACTAATAAAATTACAGATAGATAGTGGAAAATATTTATTTGTTTTTTGTCATTGCCCTGTTTATACTCGCTATATCCGACCTTGTTGTTGGAGTTGGCAATGATGCTGTTAATTTCCTGAACTCAGCTATTGGCTCAAAAGTTGCCCCTTTTTATGTTATTCTTACCATTGCAGCATTTGGTGTGCTGTTTGGTGCTACATTTTCAAGTGGGATGATGGAAATAGCCCGTCAAGGGGTTTTCCATCCGGACCAGTTTTATTTCAAAGAGATAATGGTTATTTTTCTTGCCGTAATGATAACCGACATTATCCTGCTTGATACCTTTAATACTTTCGGACTTCCTACTTCTACAACCGTTTCTATAGTCTTTGAACTTCTTGGTGCTGCAGTGGCAGTTTCACTATACAAAATATATTTTACCCCCGATAGTGTCCAGGAAATTGGCAACTATATTAATTCGGCACGCGCATTAGGGATTATTTCGGGCATATTATTATCGGTTGTTATTGCATTTACAGTTGGTACCATAGTGCAGTTTTTTACCAGGCTTTTATTTACTTTTAATTATGAAAGAAAACTGCCCTTTTTTGGAGCAATATGGACAGGGTTAGCAGTCACCGCAATTGTTTATTTTATTTTAGTGAAAGGTGCAAGTGGAGCGTCTTTTATGACACCCTCCACTATAGAATGGATTGAAGAAAACACATTCAGATTGTTGCTTTTCTGCTTTATAGGTTTTGGTATAATTGCACAAATACTAATATCCCTGTTTAAGTTTAATATTTTCCGGGTTATTGTTTTAATAGGGACATTTTCATTGGCTATGGCCTTTGCAGGTAATGACCTTGTTAACTTTATAGGTGTCCCTATTGCCGGTTATGAATCTTTTAAATTATATATAAGTGACCCATCGCATACACCTATGACAATGACTATGGAGTCATTGCTTGAACCTATTCAAACACCCACCGGATATTTACTGGTAGCTGGTTCAATAATGGTCCTGGCGTTGTTTTTCTCAAAAAAAGCTCGTACTGTTTCCAAAACCGAAGTTAATCTGGCGCGGCAGTCTGAAGGATACGAACGATTCTCTTCTTCTTTATTTGCCCGAACAATTGTAAGAAAAGCCCTAGACTTCAATAAAGCCATAAAAAAGGCCTTGCCCGGAAAGGTTTGGGAGTTTATTGACAAGAGATTTGATCAGGCTTTATACCAGCGACGCAAAAGAATTAAGAAAGATGAAGCATCCTTTGACATATTGAGAGCTTCGGTAAATATGGTGATTGCCAGTATTCTTATTGCTTTTGCAACTTCGTTGAAACTTCCGTTGTCAACTACATATGTTACCTTTATGGTAGCGATGGGAACTTCATTGTCTGACAGGGCGTGGGGCCGCGAAAGTGCAGTTTACCGCGTTACCGGCGTTATCACCGTTATTGGTGGTTGGTTCTTTACTGCATTCAGTGCTTTTACAGTTGCTTTTCTGTTTGCTTACTTTATTAGCTGGGGGGGAATTATTGCTGCAATTATTGCCATTTGTATTGCTTTTGTATTTGTCGTTCGCACTCATTACCTGCATAAAAAACTTAGCAAGCAGAAAGAAGTAGAAGAAGAAAAAGAAAAAGACATTAAAGTGGTTGATGGCGAAAATGTCATGGAACAATGTAAAAACACTATAATTGAAACGGTGGTCTCAGTTTCAAAACTTTATAATGCTACTATTAGTTCATTCTTATTGGAAGAAAGAAAAAAACTGAAGAAAACCCGGAAGCGTATAAAGGATTTCAATAAAGAGACAAAAACCCTGAAGAAAGATGTATATTTTACTCTGCGTAAGCTGGAGGAAGACTCAGTGGAAACCGGGCACTACTATGTTCAGACTATTGACTATCTGCGTGAAATAGCACACTGCCTCAATTTTATTGTTGACCCACTGCATGAACACATTGAAAATAACCATAAGCCCGTTATACCTGAGCAGGAAAATGAACTTTTACAATTAAATGAAAATGTGTCGTTATTATATGGCAAAATCCTGGAAGTCCTTAAAACTGATGATTTTAAAAGGGTAGAAAATGTAATCCAATTGCAGCAAGATATTTTGGAAGACCTTGACAGATTGAAAAGAATGCAAGTCAAACTAATAAAAAAAGAAAAAGTTAAAACACGCAATAGTTTGCTTTTCTTTAATCTTTTATCTGAGACCAAAAACCTTCTGTTGTATACCATAAATATGTTCAAATCTCACCGGGATTTTAGAATACACCACGATGCCAATAGTAAGTAGGTTCAGGTTTAATATGTTTAATGCTGAACTTTTGATTCTGTGAATTTCAAACTATTTCAAAGCTTCAACCAGCATTTTTAATTATTTTCCCGCAGATTGCGCAGATAGTCGCAGATTATAAAGTAAAGCCCGCAAATTTGATTTGTCAGAAAAGTTCTGCAAAATTAACAAGAAGTATTGTGCATGAGATTTATTTGTTCATAGCAATAAGCCTTATCAGCTCTTCAATTTTATGATCAAACTTTTCATGAACAGGTTCCAGGTTTGCTATTGTATGGCGTGATATATTAATTATCTCCGGCTGGCATGCTTTCTTAATATCCCCCTTGGTGTAAACTAAACTTGCAATTGCTGACTTCCATGGATTTGCTTTTACCCGGATTGTGCATGGTGAATATCTTGCAGGGTGGATATGAATGTAATAGTCATCAAAGTTCCCTTTGAGCATAGTCCATACAGAACCATCATCAATTATGATATTACGGAAATTTTTATTTGTAGTGTCTAGCCATTTAAAGTAATCAGTTTTTTTATAAACCTTTTCATTTTCCAGGTATTTTGTTGTTTGCCAACCAATAGAATATTCGTCTAAATCACCCAGATAAAGGTCAAATTGAGAGCCGCCAATAGATTTTAGTATTCTGGTGATTTCCTCTTTCTGATCAATTTCGCTATCAGACAAATCATTAACCATCCTGCGTACAAACCCAAGGTGGTGCTTCCAGCCATTGAGCAGTATGGGTGGTTTAAGGCAGGAGATCATGGAGGTTATTTTTAATTGGTAAATATAGTAAAAATATTGTTTCTCTGCTGTTTTAGCTGATGTTTGTAGGTTATAGAATTCGGATAATAATTGTTTTATTTGTTTAAAATGTTTTTAACGGCTTGATTTGACCATAGTAATGGGTAACGAGTGACGGGTAACGGGTAATCGGTAATCGGTAATCGGTGATCAGTTGTCAGTAATCAGTAATCAGTGATCGGGAATAACTAAACGATTCAACAACTAAAAAGGTGATTCTTTGTATAACTTCTTTACGCTGGTAATGAAAATTAATTAGTTTCTATTCATTCAATGCTTAATCTTATATTGAATATTTTTTGTAATTTGGAGCGTGTTATCAGTTATTTTTAATGTGGATGCGTAGTTTTTTAAATGAAAAAAGCCAGCATTAAATATTTAATAAATTATGATAAGAGAGATCAAAACCGAGCGTATACCCATAAAGATGTGGGTGGATGAGATTGAAGAGGGGGCTATGGAGCAAGCCAAAAATCTTGCAAATCTTCCTTTTGCTTTCAAACATATAGCCTTAATGCCTGATTGCCACCAGGGCTTTGGTATGCCTATCGGTGGGGTGCTTGCAACCCGTGATGTAATTATACCAAATGCCGTTGGTGTTGATATTGGATGTGGAATGTGTGCAGTACAAACATCCTTGAAAGAAATTGACAGGTCGACTTTGATAAAGTTGCTAAATGATATCAGGATGCGAATACCCCTTGGCTTCAAACACCATAAGAAACAGCAGAGCCATGAATACATGCCGCAGGGATATGATGTTAATGAGCTCAATGTAGTTCAGCGGGAATACAATAGAGCTACTTGCCAGGTAGGAACCTTAGGTGGTGGAAATCATTTTATTGAACTCCAAAAAGGCTCTGATGAAATGATTTGGATTATGGTACATTCCGGAAGCAGAAACATTGGGAAGCAGGTTGCTGACTATTATAACCGCCTGGCGATAAGCCTGAATGAAAAGTGGAAAAGCCCGGTTCCACGTAAAGTTCAATTGGCATACCTGCCAATTCATACCGATGAGGCTCAACTGTACATAAAGGAGATGAACTACTGTGTTGATTTTGCATTTGCCAATCGTAAACTTATGATGAAAAACATTATTGAAGTTTTTCAGAATACTTTCGGTGCGGCTTTCAGAACAGCGCCAATGATAAATATTGCGCATAACTATGCAGCAATTGAAAATCATTTTGGTAAAGAGGTTGTTGTGCATCGCAAAGGGGCTACCTATGCAGGGAAAGATACTGCCGGCATTATTCCCGGCAGCCAGGGAGCCAATAGTTATATTGTAAAAGGTAAAGGCAATAAGGATAGTTTTATGAGTTGCTCGCACGGTGCCGGAAGGGTTATGGGCCGGAAACAGGCAATGCGCAGCCTCGA
>SLSZ01000059.1 GCA_007130125.1 Bacteroidales bacterium | reverse complement strand
GATTTCTCAGAATGTGGCTGATCATTGTAAATTTCTGATACATAGTGAGCATTAAATCTCAAAAAGTCAACCGTTTCACACACAGCTTCTATTTCAGATTGATATGCATTTTTGCTTTGACCAAGCATAGTAACTGCATTCATAAGATACCTGTACTTCGTAGAGATCAATTCAGCTACTTTTAAAGTAATTGAAACCCTTTCAATCCAGCTAATCGTAGCCCAGCGCTCATGAGCTTTCATAGCTGCTTCAATGGCCATATTAATTTCTTTATCAGTAGCATTATGATAGGTTGCCAGTACGTTATTATGATCATGCGGGCATACAACTTTATCGGTTTTACCGGTATAAATCTCCTTGCCACCAATTATCAAAGGGATCTCAATATGTTGTTTGCTGTGTTTCTTCAGTTCCTCATCCAATGCAATTCTTTCATCTGTGCCTTTGGAATAAGAATATACCGGTTCATTTTCCGGCCTTGCGAAATAAAATTGTGCGTTGTTCATAGTTCTAGTTGGTTTTTAAAATTTATAGATTCATACACCACCAATACCTGCCCAAATAAGGCTGCCATACCTAAAAATATTCAGGCTTATTTCAAACTTTTAAATTCAGTTATTCACAATTTATATTGATATCCATTTTCTTTAAAAAATCATTTATCTCCAACTTAAAATCACGTATTGCTTTTTCATTTATACAATACTTGGTTTTTACACCTTCCACAGTACCTTTTATAAGTCCAGCCGTCTTGAGCTCTTTAAGGTGCTGATTAACAGTGGTACGACTTAAAGGCAATTCCTCAGCAATATCGCCTGTTATGCAAGTCTTAATTTCAGCAAGGTACTCCATTATAGTAAGCCTGGCAGGATGTGCCAGGGCTTTGAAAAGCCGTGCACGCTGTTTAATTCCTGCATCAAATGTTAGTTTTTTAATCTTACTCATCTTTTTTACTTTTTATTTCTTTCCCTTGGTTTCAGCTGGCAGGCGCAAGCACCTGTTAAGCGTTCATTTACATCAACAGTTACAGGAAAGCCATCACGTTCCCACTCTACAAACCCACCACTCATACTGGCAACATTTTTAAACCCTTTACCACGCATTTTTTCGGCATATAACCGGCTTTTCAAACCTGAAGAGTCAGCCAGAATGTAATGATAATCTTTTTTCAGATTCTCAATTCCCTCATCAAAGTTTTCCATTGGCAAACTAAGCACATTTTCAACATCAAAAGCCTTATAATCTGAAAAATCCGTATGGCGCAAATCCAAAAGGAATGCACCCTTTTTTATCAATTCTTTTGTTTCACGTGGGGTTATAGAAAGAATTCCCTTATTATCTATTCCATAATTTTCAAAAAGTTCTGACATACATGTATTTTTTTAGATTTTCAATTATACCCGATTAAAACTTAATATTATATTGGTAATCGTTGTTATTTATAATGTTTTTACTGATGCTCTGCGTACCTCGTATGTTTTATCTTTATTTACTTTACTCCACAACTTCCACTTGCAGGACAATAGCCTCCACAGGGCAAATCCTGTGTGGGTGATTGTTTCTTCTTGCCGGGTTTAGGCTTTGGTTTTTCCGAACATTCAGCTTCACAGCTTGGGCAATAAGCAATGTATTTCCAACAATAACCATAAATCTGGTCTCTGTATTCTTTTTTTTGAGGCTTTGAATTCTCAAAATCAATATCACAATGTTTGCAATGGAATATGCTCATGGTTTCTTTTTATCTTATTTATGATTTAGACATTTAAAAATATGACGCAAATATACGTCATATTTTCCAAATGACGTAATTTTACGTCATAAATTTTAGTAACATTTTGTCTTAACCTATGGTTTGATTTTCGTAAAAAGACCCAACAGTTTGCTATTCAAGATATTTCTTATTTCGCTTTCATGATCACCTATAGGTTTTACCGGAATCAGATCCATTACATCTTCCTGAGTTAATCCTGATTCATAATATAACTTTAATGCTTTTTCGAATGTAGATTTGATAATGCTTTGTGCTTCTTCTTTTGTAAGCCCGGTTTCTAATGCAATTTTCTCCATTTCCTGCCACTGAAACCAAAAATATGTTGGCAACATAGCTGAAACGATCGCATAGCTTTCGAGCTTGGATTCATCAGTTTCAAAAGTCTCACCTAGCAGATTAAATAATTCCATTAATTGATCCTTCTCCTCTGCACCAATTGCTGATGAAAAAGTAACCGGGTTATACCCTTCATTAATATATGAAGTAGCATTGGGTATCATTCTTACCAGTTTCTGTGTTGGCAACACAGAGGCAATTTTACTTATAGTAATTTTTGGGGCAAGTGAGATTACCACGTTCGGTTCTGTCAATGATTCTTTTATTTTTTGCAATGTCTCCATCATTACCGGGGGGTGTACAGCAAGAAAAATCAATTGTTGTGTAGCGATTTTTTCTACCGAACTAACCGAAAGTATACCCGGAAAATCAGATTTTAATTTTTTGATTACCTCATCATTAGGCTCAAATACTTTTATATTTTCAGGTAGTGCACTTTTGTTGAAAAACCCTTGTAAAAAAATCCGGGTTATCCTTCCACCTCCAATAAAGCCAATTGAATTTGTTTTCATATTATATTAGCTTTTTGATTTGATAATAATTTTTTTTAATATTAAAACCTAATTCTACTTTACGATAATAATAATACGCAAATTGACCGATTCTCGCTTACAACAAAGAAATTATAACATATCAATAGCCGGAGCATTCATGCTGCGGATTAAATATGTCCATCCATCGATGGGCTTTAGCCCAAAGTTTGTTTTCGTAATGCAGAATTAACGAAATAACAAAATATGACGCAAATATACGTCATATTTTTCAAATGACGTGTTTTTACGTTATAAATTTTAAAAACATTCAAAAAAATGGTTGGAAACGAACTTCGCAGCATAATTTTCAATCGCTATTTGCCATCTATGAGGGCTTAGTTCATTGATAGACAGCGTAATATTGTCTTCCTTACCTGGAAGCTTCAATTTTTTTGATTTTACCCAGATGCTTCTAATCTTGAATGCATTCTGGAGCTGGAATTTCCTCCTACACGTAAAAGCTGGCAGCTAAAGCAGTAGAAGGACTGTCAGCTTCTGGATAAGATCACCACAAACCCGGAATTGAATACATTATTGCATCAATTTTTCATCTATTTCATAATAAGAAGGAATGTTGCGATAGTGCCATTTGCCTAAAACTATACCATCTCTCATTAAAACCAGGCCCGGATTTGATCGTATAATGGTCTTCAGTTCTCTTTCATCGCTTTGGTAAAAATCGTAAGGAGTTTGATGCTTATGGCGGAAGCTATCTATTTCGTCAAACGAGTTGCTTGTAAGCACTATAAACGAATAACCAACTTCAATAGCTTTATTTGCAAGTTCATTGAGCTTATCTGTAAAGGCATTCGTATTGGTCGTGCGTAAGTCATAGGCAACAACAATAAACTGGTAATCAGGGTTTTCAATAAACATTTCGGTATGATCAATTTCATATTCATCACGAATATCAAAATTTTCAATAGGTGATGGTATATGTTTTTTAATTACAATTTCTTTTCTGTCCACATATTGCCATCCATCTTCAGCAGAAGGCAGGTCATCCATCTCAAATTCTTTCTTTTCACCAGTTTTGGTATTTTCATAAATAAAAACAAATTCTGATTTCCCTTCCTGAACTGGTTTTAACTGTTCGGTAATATCATTACCTACTTTCCAAGGCCTGAAATCCATAACAGGAAGGTTTCTCAGGCATAAGACCGATAACCACAAGACAATAATTGTAATACCACCAATCAGCCACCAATCTTTTTTATGAGACCATAATGGTGGGATCTTCTCTTTTTTTAAAAAAATTAAAACTGCCGCAGCAAGCAAAACTATATTTTTGTAAAATGTTTCCCAGTTTGAAATCACCCAAGCTTCTCCAAAGCATCCGCAGTGTGGCACAGCATCGGTTATTGCAATGTAGAGTGTAAGTGGAGTGAAAAAGATCATAAATAACAAACCTGCCCAGGCACTAAAATACATTTTTAACCCAAGCAAAATTGCAACACCCACAATAAATTCCACAGTATTTAATATTATTGCCAAGGGCAGGGACAAAGGCATCAACCATTCCATGCCAAAAGCAACAAAATAATCATCAAAAACATAAACACTTCCTAATGGGTCTATGGCTTTAGTAAATCCGGCAAACATAAAAGCAATACCGAATACTATACGGGCTATCCAGGTTAAAATTTTCAAAATCATATGAACTTATTTTTACAATTATAATTTAAATCTTTATTGTTTATTTATTTAAATAAACTTTACATATGTCTTGCTTTTTACTGAAAATTATCCAAAAAAGTTTCCAATGCTTCTCTTTTATTTGAGTTGTTTAACAGTTGTTTATCGGTTAAATTATTGATTCTACTGTTTTGCAATTAGTAAAATTATTAAATGCCAATATTGGTTGTAAAGATTTAACTTTTTTTTTTTTTTTTTTAAAAAACAAT
>SLSZ01000131.1 GCA_007130125.1 Bacteroidales bacterium | reverse complement strand
ACAAGGAAAAAACAATGAATAACAAAAAAATATTTGGGATTAGTTTAGCAGGCAAGGAGAACCTTGTTATGAAACTTTAAGCCCAATGACACAAACATCATCAGTTTGATCTTGATCTTTTTTATGTTTGTCAAAAAATTCTTCCAATAATGCTTTTTGCTCACTCAAAGAATTTGACAAGTTATCTTTTATTAGTTGCTTAAATGTTTTCAGGCCAATCTTTTGCCAATCCTCACTCATTTGATTGGTATACCCATCAGAAAACAAATAACACAAACTATTATTGTTCAGATCAATATTATGATTAACAAACTTTATGTTTTGTTTCCATCTTGATTGACGCGAATAGCTCCCTATAGAATACTTATCACCTTTAATTTCCAAAAAATCACCATTACTAAAGAAAAACAAAGGTCTCTTTGCACCGGCAAAAGTTAGCTTTGGGGTTTTTTTTGAAAAACGGCACATTGCTATATCCATACCATCATCTGGCAGATCTTCCATATAATTATTTTTTTGTCCTGCTGCCAATGCATTGATTGTTTCATTATGCAGATTTATAAGGATTTTGGCAGGGTCATACAGCTTTTTATCTACAACAATCTTATCAAGCAAAGTTTTACCAAGAACAGAAATAAAAGATCCGGGAACCCCATGCCCCGTGCAATCAGCTAAAACAACAAAAGTATATTCAGGCGACTCATAAAACCAGTAAAAATCTCCACCAACATATTCCCTGGGCTTATGTATCACGAAATAGTCTTTAAAAGTATTTTTTAATACTCTGCCAGAAGGCAATAACGAGTTTTGTATCTCTTTGGCAAACAAAAGATTTTGTGTAAGGATCTTGTTTTGATCATCATTTCTTTTTAAAACATCAAAAAGCTGATTATTCTTTTTTTCAATAGATGTCTTATGATCATTAACAATATTGTTCTGAGTTTCTATTTCCTCATTTAGCATGCTCAATTGTTCGTTTTGCAGCATGATCTCTTCTTTTTGTTGGATGATCAAATTGTTAGTTTCTTTAAGCTTATCGTGTATTTTTCTCTTTTCTTGCCTTTGGAAGAATAGATACCCAACAATAACCAGAACAAGAATTACAGCTATTATTAGCCCTGTTACAGCAATTCTTGATGTTTGTTCAGTTGTTTTTTTAATTTCTGATTCCGTCAATAACAGTTCTTTACTAAAATAATCTACTGAATCACTATAAAGTTGATCGTAATATTCCAGCAACTCCTCCCGTGATTCAAGATATAGTTCATAAATAAGATCTACGTATAGTTCTCTGTAAATAATTGCAGAATCAAACCTTTGTTCATGAGCATAGCATTCTGATGCGGCCATGTATGCGTCTGTTAACAGCTTATGTTCATCATTGGCTTTAGCTTTTTCTATGGCCTGGAATATATACTGCTTTGCTGCTCCGGCATGAACGGGTATTATGCTGCTCCCTTTATCAATTAATTGTTTGATCTCATAATTAATTGTATCCTGTTTGGATTGAGCTGATACGTATGCTGAATTTGAAAGCATAGCAAAACCGCAAATCATAAATGAAATAATAGTCAGAATATTTTTTTTATCTTTTTTCATTGCGGTCATTCTATTACACATAAACCAAAAAACATTTTTTATCATTCTCTCAACAACATCGTAGGCAAATAAGTTACACCTTATATAATCCCAATGGCCTATATTTTAACTCCAAGAAGAAATATATCGTCCTTTGGGGGTTCGTTTGCCACCTGGTCATCCATGAAGCTTCTTATCGTTTTATATTCATCCTTAGACACACCTTTTTCATCAAAATTAAGCGTTTTGATAGCTTCCGTTTTTAAAATCTCATCTTTATTAAGAAAGTACTTTAATGCATAATAATTAGCCAATAGCAAGAGATCATTTTTATTGAGAGAAAGGTTTCCTTCATAATATTTTGAAGCTTTTCCGGTTTTGGCAGGGTTAATTAAATTGCTATTTCCACGGCAAACATGCATAAAAGGCGAATCCTTACCTATATAAAATGCATCTAATGACTTTAAGTCAATCTTAACAATGTTAAGAGAAATGTTTTCAAAAGCATCTGCCAAATAATTGGTATCTTCTTCACTTGGTGAATAAATTCCTGATTCGATACTATCAATCAAATACTTAACATCTAAATCATCATTGTTTTTAGCATACTTGTTAAGCAGGTCATTTATCAAAATCATGATAAAAGCTCCGGATACTCCATCATTATGATTATCTACTATAGCCATCAGGCAATAGTTCTCATTATTATATATCCAGTGAAAACAATTAAAAACTTCGTGTTTTTGTTTTCTATATAAAAACACATTCGAAAAGCATTGATGCAGTGGATCAACATTGGTAGTCATTGCTTCCTGGAGCCTTCCGGCATATCTCAAACTGCTTTTTATCTTTTCATTTTTTTCCTCCAGTGAGCGAACTGCTTTTTCAAGAGCATGAGCTCGGTTTTCCAGCAATTCTTTCTGTTTAATTATTTCCTTTTGCTTTGCGTTTAGTTTTTCATTATATAATCTTATTTTCTCACTTTGAGCTGCATATTCATCTTTTTGTTTTTCGATCAAATTATTTCTTTGTTCGATAATTTTGTTTCTTTTGGTTCTTCCACGGTTATTATTATAGATCATTATTGAAAGACCCAGTAAAAGTGCAAATACCGCTCCTGCAGACGCTAAATAATAATTAAGCCTCTTGATATTGTTTTTCATTAATTCATTTTCTTTTTCGAGCAGCTCTATCTCATATCTTTCTTTTTCAACATTATATTGCGATTTCAGCTCAATGAGTTTCTCCTGCTTATTGATATTAAATAAAGAATCGGCAATAACAAAGAATTCTTTGTGATGTTTATAAGCTTGTTCAAAATCTCCCAGGTTTCTATAAATGTCAACCAGTTTTAAATAGCAAACTCTTTGTAAAGGTAAATTTGTAGTTGCCTTAGCTTGTTTAAGCCCCATATATGCTTTTTCTTTAGCTTGCTCATATTCACCAAGATGTTCTAATACAAATGAAATATTGAATAAAACATTTCCATATTCGAGGTATTGCCCAAGTTCCTTTCGGATCTGTGCACACTTTTCAAAAGCTTGCAAGGCCATATTAATCCTGTTCGTTTGAAAATATATAATGGCAATGTTATTATAAGTATTGGCCATACCGGAAAGGTCATCAAGTTGCTTATATAAATTATAGGATTTGTTAAAATATTGTATTGCTTTTTCAAAATCACCCAATCGTCTATAAGTAACCGCGATATTATTCATATCATCGGCCATCCCTAGTTTATCATTAATAGTTCTATTAATCTCCAATGCTTTATAATAGTGTTCAAGAGCACTATCATAATTCTCTTCGTTATTAAACACGGCCCCAATATTAATATAACTTCTCGCTTTAATATTTTCAAAATTATTACGCTTAGCAATAGCTAAAGACTTTTGCAAATAATACATTGCTTGTTGATTATCGCCAACGTGAATACAAAGAATTCCCAAGTGGTTGTATATTGAAGCAATTTCCAGAGAGTCATTCAGCCATTTAGCCTTATCAAGGGCTTTGTTAGCGTAGTATTTTGCTGTGTCAACATTTTGCAATTCCCAATAATCGCTTAAACTTTTATATATCTCAAGGCGAGAAACGCTATCAGTAGTTTCATTTAGAATCGAAAGGAGAGAGTCACTTTTGGCAGGTTCTGTAAAGGAACTCAATTTTGCTGGAAGGAAGAACAAAATACACAACATTAAAAAAAAAGCAGCTTTATTTTTATAAAACAGTTTCATAGTTTTATCTGTCGGTTGCCTTAATATAATGCATCAAAATAGTGTTGAGTTCTTTTATGTTTTGCTCTGATTCTTGAAGCTTTTCATTCAGGTTTTCAATTTTTTCATTTGCCTTCATTAACTTGCGCTGCGATGCATCCCCAATTTTTGTAATTTTCATTGCATCTTTTAACAACAAATTGAAATATTTAACCATCTCTGATAAGCCCTCATAAAGCTCTTCTTTGGAAGGTTCTTTTTTTTCAAGCAAACTTTGATTCCGTTCGAGTATTTCATACTCTCTGGAGAACATTTGCTTTATTTCTTCTGTTCTGTCAGGTATCATAACAAATTCTGATTTTACGCTATTTGTATAAATTTATAATTTACTTCCATCCCCATAAATAATTCTTCACCGCTTTCCAGAATATCCTCATCATCTTTCTTATAATGCCAGTTAACCAAAATCTTTTTCCCTTGCTTCTGATATTCTTCAAGCATTTCAATAAGGATAAGAAAGCATTTTGATGTACTTGTATTAAAATAGTTAATATAAAAATTCACTGTAAGTTCATTATAATTTTTGAAATATTCTTCCAGCCAATTATAAATCGGTTTATAAAACTCATTAGAGTTTTCAGGATAGCTTGAGCCCGATATTTTGAGGAAGCTATTGTTAACATCTCCTTCAACTTCCGGGGTATATTTGGTTTCAACTAAAAACAGGTTTTCCATTTTAATTATTTTATTTTT
>SLSZ01000173.1 GCA_007130125.1 Bacteroidales bacterium | reverse complement strand
GAGCCTGTTAATCCAGTACCACCGGTTACTAATATCATATAATTAATGAGTTTTTTTGCAAAAGTAATTAATTTGGGCGGAATATAATTAAAGGAATACGGGTAACGGATAACGGGTAAAGAACAACAATTAAAAGACAAACGGTATTTAGTAAAAGACTATTGCAGCTTGTTAGAAAAAGTTAAAAAACTTGATAAAAACTGTAAAGTAATTAGTTTTGTTGTACAAGCATTTAATTACTTAATTCGTTTTATTTGTGTAAATTTTGATGGTATTTAAATTAATTTTAATTGGGATAATAGCAGCAAACGTATAGGGAATAATAAATTCCTATTTTTGTTACTTTTTACCTGTCACCAAAACAATTTTTTATGAAAAAACTTGTACTAACTCTTTTATCGGTTGTTCTCTTCAGCTGTGCCGGAGAATCTCAAATTTTTAACGACTGGCGCGGACCTGATAGAGATGGTTACTACCCTGAAACTAATTTGCTCAAAGAGTGGCCTGAGAATGGGCCGGAGATGAAATGGGCTTATGAAGAGCTTGGAAAAGGGTTTACCTCACCGGTTATAAAAAACGGAAAAATTTATATTACCGGTATGGAAGGTGATATGGGTTATGTATACATCATGACTATGGATGGTGAGTTGTTCGAAAAATACCCTTACGGAAAAGAAGACTCAGGAAGATACCCCGGAACAAGAAGCACACCAACTATCATTGATAATTTAATGTATGTAGCTACCGGCGAGGGTGAGTTGATATGCCTGGATCTGAATGACGGAAATATTAAATGGAAAAGGGATTTGTTTTCTGACTTTGATAGCAGGAACATTCGTTGGGGTTTTACAGAAAGCTTGATTATAGATGGTGATATGTTGTATTGCAGCCCCGGTGGGAGTATATATAATATCGTTGCTCTAAATCGTCACACAGGACGATTGATATGGTCAAGTGAAGGTAAAGGCGGACTATCAGCATATTGCTCGCCGTTGCTCTTTGAGCACAACGGAAGGAAAGTTCTTGCAACGCATATGCAAAGAAATGTTGTAGCGCTGGATGCCCGCACAGGAAAACTGTTATGGTCTCATCCTCATGCAAATAACAGGAACATTCATCCCAATACACCAATATATAAAAACGGTTATTTATATTGTGTAAGTGGCTACGGGCATGGCGGAGAAATGCTTAAATTAAGTGAAACCGGAGAAAGCTTTACAAAAGTGTGGGAGAACTCAACATTAGACCCTAAAATGGGAAGTGTTATTATTAAGGACGGCTATATTTATGGCTCCGGCGACAGGAACAGGAGGTGGTTTGTGCTTGATTGGAAAACCGGGGAAATAACTTATGAATCACGCGATATTGATGTGGGTAATGTCATCTTTGCTGATGGATTGCTTTACACTTATACAGAAAGAGGCGAGCTTGCTCTGCTTGAACCTTTAGACGGAAAATTCAGAATTATAAGCCAGACAAATATTACTCTTGGTTCGGATCAGCACTGGGCTCACCTGGTTATAAATGATGGAATACTTTATGTCAGACGTGGAAATGCTTTAATGGCATTTGATATCGGAAGGAGTTAATATCTGCCATAAATGAAAAAATATTTTGACCAACTATTTAAAATAATACCTGCAATTTTGATTGTAGCCGGAGTTGCTGTTATAATATTTTGGGTCTTTTATAACCCTACCAGACATTTTATTGTTTCAGAACCCGGACGTGACGGCTACGTTTCTCCCGATGAAATAGATGAAAACATCATCATTGGTGAACATTTTGAAAGGTTTGCATTTGCAGATAATAACCTTGAAGAAAACTGGCCACGATTCAAAGGAGACAATTATGACAATATTTATAGTCCGGATTTTAACTTAATAAATGATTTTAATAATCAAACTCCGGAAATTCTTTGGTCTGTTGATCTTGGCGAAGGCCATGCCGGGGCAGCCATTTATGAGGGTGTTGTTTATCTGCTCGACTACGATGAAGACATAAGAGCAGATATGTTGCGTAGCTTTTGTTTAAAAACCGGCGAAGAGCTTTGGAGAAGATGGTATAATATACATATCAGGAGAAATCATGGCATGTCCAGAACGGTTCCTGCTGTTACGGAAGATTATGTTCTTACTATAGGCCCCCGCGGGCATGTTATGTGTGTTGAAAGAGAAACTGGCGATTTTCTTTGGGGTATAGATATCGAAAATGATTTTGACAGCGAGGTTCCACTCTGGTATACCGGTCAATGTCCGATTATTGATGACGGTCTTGCAATAATAGCTACAGGAGGCAGTGCTTTGATGATTGCTGTGAATTGCGCGAGTGGTGAGATTGTATGGGAAGTTCCCAATCCTGACGACTGGCAAATGTCGCATTCATCTGTAATGCCCTTTGAGTATAATGGCAGTAAGATGTATGTTTACAGTGCCATTGGTGGCGTGGTTGGCATTGCTGCCGATGGCCCTGATGCAGGTACGGTATTATGGAAAAGCTCAGAGTGGAACCACCCGGTAGTAGCGCCCTCCCCGGTTTGTATGCCTGATGGTAAAATATTTCTTACTGCCGGCTATGGCGCCGGCAGTATGCTGTTGCAACTGCATGAAAACGACGGCAATTACAATGTGGAGGTGTTAACCAGTTTCAGGCCCGGGCATGGGCTTACAAGCGAACAGCAAACACCGATATACACAGAAGGCCACTTATTTGGAATTTTGCCAAATGATGCTCGTACATTGAGAAATCAATTTGTTTGTGTTGACCCCGCTGATCCGGAAAAAATCATTTGGAGCAGCGGACAAACAGCACGATTTGGACTCGGACCTTATATTTTGGCTGATGGCAAATTTTATCTGCTTAATGATGACGCAACGCTTATAATTGTTAATAAAAGCACCGAAGAGTATATAGAACTTGATAGAGTGAAGCTGTTTGAAGGATTTGATGCATGGGCTCCATTGGCAATTGCTGATGGATACCTGGTGTTGAGAGATGACGGCAGGATGATTTGTATTGATTTGAGGAGTGAAGGATAATCGGTAATCGGTATTCAGTAATCGGTGTTGAGAAAGCATAGGACATAGAAGAGCGTGGGATCGTGAGAACTATGAGGAAAAGTTAAAAACTAAAAACTAAAAGTTAAAAGTAATCGGTAATATTCGTAATTCGTAAATCAGTGGAGGTTGCCGACGGACTCTTCGGATTTTGAACTTTGAATTTATTTATTCACATAGTGTTTAAATTAATAGGTGTTCATTGTCTCACTACGTTCGGCATAAACTTTGGATTTTGAGCTTTGGATTTAGAATTATGGCTTACAAAAAACGGATATCATAAACATAAAAATTTATCCAGGTGAACAAAAAAATCAAAATATTACTTCTGTTTTTATTAGCCGCAATTATTGCCGTGGTTGTTTATGATTATACTTCAACTTTCCCCGGCAAAAGGCCTGACTCTCCATTTAAGTATGATATCGAAGAAAGCGAAAAGGTTGATGGAAGCCTTATATCTTATTTTGAAGTTAAACGAATAAATCTTGATAATGATGATATTCATGGTTTTACATACAATAACGGCAAAATATACCTTATTGTAGACAGTTTTCTCCAGGTAGTTAATACCAACGGGCAAGAGCTGGCAAAAGTTGCTTTAGAGCAGCCTGCTCATAGTGTTTCAACTGTTAATGGTAATAATATATTAGTTGCATTTAAGGATTACCTGGTACTATATAATTCAAAAGGGGAAGAGATTCAACGATCAGATTTTATATTTGAAAACTCTGACTTAACATCAGTTACTGTTTCAAAAGAAAATATTTTTGTTGCTGATGCAGGCAGCAAGCAGGTTTTAGTGTTTGATTCAAAGTTGAAAAAAACAGGAAGTTTTAAAGGAGAGTCCGGTGTTTCGGATCATCATGGATTTATTCTGCCAAGTGGTTATTTTTCTTTGACGGTAAATAATGAAGATGAATTGTGGGTGGTTAACCCTGGGATACATACGATTCAACACTATGCTGCAAATGGCAGATTAAGAAGATATTGGGGAAAACCTTCTTTTGGGCTTGATGGTTTTAGCGGATGTTGCAACCCCTACTTTATTGCTTTTTTATCAGATGGAAGTTTTGTTACAAGTGAA
This sequence comes from Bacteroidales bacterium, assembly GCA_007130125.1. GTDB lineage: Bacteria > Bacteroidota > Bacteroidia > Bacteroidales > UBA7960 > PUKZ01. Next base: position 12,222 of record SLSZ01000173.1, on the reverse strand, counting down.
AAAGGCTTGATAAGAGTTAAAATCCACAAGCCTTCAGGTGAGTTTAGCTCGGTAGTCGCTGCCCCGGCTAAATTTCCCGGAGGAAGCAAAGCCCCGGCAATAGCTGTTGATCAATACGATAATATATTGTTGCTGGACTTTGATAAAAAAAGCATACGGTTCTTTGAACCCAAACCGGATAGTATAAATGAATAATTAATTGTGTATTATTAAATTGTTTTAAAGTACATTAGTGTCTATATTTATTTAAATTCTGGTGAGGTTGATTGTATAGAGGGTAAAACACATAGTTCTTTGCGAACCTTCGCGCTCCTCTGCGAAACTCTGTGTAATAGCTGTTACGCGGAGTTTCGCAAAGATCCGCAGAGGTGCGCAGAGTGTTTGTTGTAATTGTGAAAATCAGTACTGTTTCCAATATTATCAAATTTTTTTATTGGACAGTAATGATAAATAACTTTAATAATATGAAGAAACCAGTGATTGGCAAATCTGTGATACGAATTATTTTGGTAGTAGCAATAGTGGTTTTGTCGGCTTTTGTATTAACGAAAAGGACAAATGAAAATGCCGTTGATTGCGATCTGCAATCAGTTTGTGCTACATGTGAGAAAGTTGACAATTGTGATTTAGTAGATAAGGATAATAAGTAACGGATGTTTTGCAGTTGTATAATGTGCTGACTAATAAGCCTATTCAACCCTTTCAGGGTTGTTAAATCATTATTTGTCAGCATGCACGCAAATTTCATTTGCGGTTATTAAAATTAAACCACTATCGTGGTTATAACCCTGAAAGGGTTGAATATAAATAATATTTTCAACACCGAAACATTAGTAAGCAATATATAATGAGCAAGTTAATAAAAAGACGTCAGTTTATAAAGGGTTTTGCCAGGTACTCATTGGGCTTTGCATTGGCCGGGCTATTGGGTTTTTCTCTGAAGAAAGCGTCTAATAAACAATGGGTATGGCAGATTGATCCTTTCAGATGCACCAGTTGCGGAAGATGTGCAACTCACTGTGTGCTTAATCCCTCGGCTGTTAAGGCACTGCATGGATACGACCTTTGCGGGTTCTGTGACCTTTGTGGTGGGTATTATAAACCGGGACATATAGCAAGAGATACTGCAGCCGAAAACTTGCTTTGCCCTACTAATGCTCTGGATAGAAAATTTGTTGAAGAACCATATTACGAATACAAAGTTAATGAAGAGCTTTGCATTGGCTGTGCCAAATGCGTGGCCGGATGCACTGCATTTGGTAATGGTGCGCTGCATTTGCAAATAAAACATGATATATGTTCCAATTGCAATGAATGTGCAATAGCAAGAGTTTGTCCGTCGGATGCCATTAAACGAGTCCCGGCAAACAAGGCTTATAATATAAAGGGGGAGTTTGTTTAAGGGCAATGGTTAGGTGGTAATCGGTAATGAAAAGGCATAGAGCATAGGGCATAGATTTAAAAGATTGAATAAGATTGAATAAGATTGAAAAGATTGAATAAGAATGGGAGGGATTGCCGACTGTGGACTGAAGACTGCCGACTGCCGACTGAGGACTGCCGACAATTTTTACGAACTATAAAAAACATCAAGTGAAGAATTTCTTTATTACAACATTTATAATTTTTTTCCTGGCTAGTTTAGCAAGTGAAACCTCTGCTCAGCCTCAACGATTCCCGATGCCGGAGTTTCAAACCGAATATCAGAAACCTGAAGCATCTACTTCTGAACCTCGCGCAGCCTCAATGGAGTATGTTGATACGCTTGTTTTAATATTAGTGTTGGCTTTTACCATTTGGCTGATATTTTTTAAGAGATCACGCAGATGGATATTATGGGTTTCGGTTTTTGCTTTATTATATTTTGGCTTTTATCGATTGGGTTGTATATGTGCTGTAGGAAGTGTTCAGAATATTACATTAGCATTGTTTGGCACAGGCTATTTTATACCATTGACAGTCCTGGCGTTTTTTGCAATACCTTTGCTTGTGGCGTTGTTTGCCGGCAGGGTGTTTTGTAGCACTGCTTGCCCGTTGGGAGTTATTCAGGATCTGGTGATCTTCAAACCCACTAAGCTCGCTCCCTGGGTACAAAAAGCATTGGGACTTTTCCCTTTCATATATCTTGGGCTGGCTGTTTTGTTTGCAGCTACAGCTACCGATTTTATTATTTGCAGGTATGATCCTTTTGTAGGGATTTTTCGATTGGGTGCGGAATTGCATATGATAGTACTCGGGATTGGTATATTGTTGATTGGTATGTTCGTTGCAAGGCCATACTGCCGTTTTATTTGCCCATATGGGGCTTTGCTTAGGGTGTTCTCAAAATTCTCCAGGTTCCATTTGTCTATAACCCCAAAGGATTGTATTAACTGCCATCTGTGCAAAGATTCCTGCCCGTTTGATGCTATTGATAAACCTACTGATGAAAAAGAGATTAAACCCGACAGAAGAAATTTAAAAAAGTTTATTACCTATGCTCTTCTTATTCCCGTGTTTGTTTTTGTTGGAGGCTGGTTGATATCGGGAACACATAAAACCCTGGCAAAAGCCCACCCTGATGTGTATCTGGCAAACTTGCTTGTGGAAAGCCCGGAATTAATGCAAGATACCGATAATGTGGATATTGAAACTTTCATGGCATCTGACAGGACTCTTGAAATGCTTATTGAAGATGCTGTTGTTATACAAAATAAATTTCGATATGGAGGATGGTTCCTGGGTGGTTTTATAGGACTTGTGATAGGGATCACCCTTCTGGGTCAGGCTGTTTATAAAAAGAGAACTATTTATGAAGCCAACAGGGAGAAGTGTTATAGCTGCGGGAGATGTATGAAATATTGTCCGGTTGGTAACGAGCAGGAGAAAGTTGAGTTGCTAAGTCAGGAAAAGCAAATAACCAATTGAACTAAATGCAAATAATATTTTTAGTATCCCGTTGATCAAACAGTAATTACAAGAAATGGAAAAACAGGAAAAAATAAAAAAACTCAGGTTAGCTACTATCATCGCAGGAGCTTTTATTGCAATTGTTTGCTTGTTGATGTTGGTAACTTATTTGCAACTTAAGTCTACCGATCCGATTGAAAGTAAGTCACTGGAAGTGTTGGTAGAAAGACTGGCTTCGGAGCCGAATAATGCTGAGTTGATAGATGAGATTCGTAAGCTTGACTTGCTTGCCCGTAAAGCATACTTTAGCAGTATTTGGCAACTGCGGATAGGGGCTTATCTTTTATTGTTTGGGGCGGTTGTTTTTGTGATAATACTGCGTTATTATTTAAACCTGAAATTTTCCATTGAAAAACCTTCGGAGGAAAAAGTCAAAGATTCTAAAAGCAGATTTTTAACCCAGCGGTGGGTAGCTGCAGCAGGCATTGTTGTGTTAGTATTGGCTTTTATATCGGCTTTTTTTACGGCAGATTATCTTGGTAAATATAAAACTGAACAACTGGTTGTTGCAGATGAAAAGTATGATGATATAATCGAACAAATTGAAGTTACTGAAAGGATAGTATCTGATGAACCTGAAGATGAAACTGTTACTGATACGGTTCCTCAGGAAGAAGAGCTTGCTGAAGAAAAGAAAGAAGCCAGAGTAGAAACACTTTTGACAGCAGAAAAAGTTCAGCAAAACCATAATGCATTCCGTGGCCCATGGGGGCAAGGCATAAGCCGGCGCAGCAATTTACCTGTTCAATGGGATGGTGATTCCGGAAAAAACATTTTGTGGAAAACAGAAATTCCTGTTCATGGATATAATTCGCCTGTTGTTTGGGATGATCTGGTGTTCCTCACCGGAGCTAATGAGTCTGTAAGGGTGGTATATTGTCTAAACCGTCATACCGGCGAAATTATTTGGGAGAGGGAGGCGGACAATATTCCAGGCTCACCTGCTACACCACCTGAAACCACTGATGATACCGGATTGGCTGCACCTTCCGTTACAGTTGACGGACAGAGGGTGTTTGCCATTTTTGGAACAGGGGATATTATAGCTTTTGATTTTGAAGGGAATAGGCTTTGGGCAAGAAATCTTGGTGTACCTGACAATCATTATGGCCACTCATCGTCACTGCTTACATGGGATGGCAAGGTGTTCGTACAATACGACACTCAAAGCGGTAGTCGCTTGCTGGCACTGAGCACTTCATCAGGACAGACGGTTTGGGAAACTCCACGTACCAGCGAAATATCATGGGCATCCCCAATGCTTATAAATGTTGATGGCAAATTTCAGCTGGTACTGGTATCATATCCCGATGTGTCAGGATATGAGGTAAATGATGGGCGCATGCTGTGGTCTGTAGACTGTATGTCAGGAGAAATCGGCCCTTCGCCCGCATATGGCGGCGGATTGGTGTATGCAGCTAACGAATATGCTACAATGGTTGCCATAAACCCAAAAACAGGTGAAACCGTTTGGCAAGACCGCTATTACCTGCCTGAAGTAGCAAGTCCGGTGTATCATGACGGGCTTTTGTATATCGCTACAACGTATGCAGTGGTGGCTGCATTTGAAGCCAAAACAGGTGAACTGGTTTGGGAATACGATGCTGAGGATATTTTTTATTCATCACCTGTTATTGCTGATAATAAGCTCTACGTGTTTGACACTAGCGGCACGGCATATATTTTTGAGCCGGGAGACGAGCCAAACCTTATAGCTACCAACGAATTGGGAGATTTTGTGTTTGCTACACCTGCTTTTGCCGGCAACAAAATCTATGTAAGAAGTGATGATTATTTGTATTGCATCGGTGAAAACCGGTAAAGCCATACTAACATAGAAAACTATGATTTCTACAATAGATAATATTATAAACATTACTGGCACCGGAAAGGAAGCTGTTATTTCTATATTGCAGGCAATTCAGAAGGAGTACAACTACCTACCGGAGGAAGCTCTTGAGAGGGTTTGTGAAATTACTGAAATTACACATGCTGAAATAATCGGTATAGCAAGCTTTTATAAACAGTTCAGATTGCTGCCTGCAGGAAAGCATTTCATTAAAGTTTGCATTGGAACAGCTTGCCATGTTAAAGGTGCCGACAGGGTTTATGATTCGGTGAAACGCGAACTTGATATTGGCGATGATGAAGATACTGACTCAGATGGTGTTTTTACTGTTGAAAAGGTCAGCTGCCTGGGCTGCTGTACATTAGCTCCGGTTGTTCAAATAGACAATATCACTTATGGACACGTAAATCCATCTATGGCGAAGAAGATTATAAATGATTTTCTTGATAATAACAATAAAGCCAAGGCTGTTCGAACGTTAAAACCGGTTAAGGACGAACTGCAAGGTGAAATACGTGTCGGACTTGGCTCTTGCTGCATTGCCAGCGGTAGTGGTGATATTAAAGAAGCAATTGAAGAGGTTGTATATAAAAATGATTTGAATGTAAACATTAAGCATGTAGGGTGTGTAGGTATGTGCCATCAGGTGCCGCTTGTAGAAATAGTTGCAAATAAAAACAAAGATAGCCGGCTTTATGCACATGTGAAGCCCGAAGATATAAAGCCTATTCTTGATGCGCATTTTAAACCTCACAATCTTTTTAAAAGATGGAAAAATAATATTGAATCTTTTATTGAAAAGCTCCAATATGAGGAGCGCTGGGAAGGTATAGAAAAGTATTCTATTGATGTACGGGAAAAACATGTTCATGCTTTTCTTGGCAATCAACTACCAATTGCCACGGAGTTCCGGGGAATAATAAATCCCGGGGATATTGATGAGTATTTGACACGTGGTGGTTTTAGCGGATTGAAAAAAGCATTCAGTATGAAACCCGGCGATGTTATTGAAGAAGTTACATCAAGCGGTTTAAAGGGAAGGGGTGGTGCAGGATATCTGACAGGTGTAAAATGGCAGGTGGTGGCTGAACAGAACTCAGATGAAAAATATCTGATATGTAACGGTGATGAGGGTGACCCGGGTGCATTTATGGACAGGATGCTGCTGGAATCTTACCCGCTTCGAATAATTGAAGGTGTTATTATTGCAGCCTATGCTGTGGGGGCTTCAAAAGGATTGCTATACATCAGGGCAGAGTACCCTCTTGCTGTTATCAGAGTCAGAGAAGCTTTGGATAATTGCTATGAGAGAGGTATGCTCGGTGATAATATTATGAACTCGGGTTTTTCATTTAATCTTGAAATTAAAGAAGGAGCAGGAGCATTTGTGTGTGGCGAGGAAACAGCTTTGATTGCATCTGTTGAAGGTAAGAGGGGATTCCCAAGGTACAGGCCTCCTTATCCTGCAGAGAAAGGTTTGTGGAATAAACCAACACTTATCAACAATACGGAAACTTTTGCACAAGTTCCCTATATACTTAGTAAAGGTTATAACAAGTTTGCTTCTGTTGGCACCAAAGACAGCAGAGGTACCAAGGTTTTTGCGCTTGCCGGCAAAGTAAACCGTGGAGGACTTATCGAAGTGCCTATGGGTATTACTATCAGGCAAATAGTTGAAGATATCGGCGGGGGTGTTCAAAACAGCAAAAGGCTTAAGGCTGTCCAGATTGGAGGTCCTTCAGGCGGATGCATTCCTCACTTTCTTGCCGATAAGCCGGTTGACTTTGATTCATTGGAAGAAGCAGGCGCTATGATGGGTTCGGGAGGGCTTGTAGTGCTTGATGAAACCGACTGCATGGTTGATATAGCAAGATATTTTCTCTCTTTTACTCAAGATGAGTCTTGTGGAAAGTGCACATTCTGCAGGGTGGGAACAAAAAGAATGCTCGATATTCTGGAAAAATTGCATGATGGCAAAGCTGTTGAGAAAGACCTGGATGAACTAAAATCCCTGGCAGAATGGACAAAGAAGGGTAGCCTTTGCGGATTGGGCAAAACAGCCCCAAACCCTGTACTCTCAACTCTGCAATACTTCCACGATGAATACATGGCGCATATCAAAGGAGTATGCCCTACAGGCAAATGTAAACCGCTTATTACATACAAAATTAATGATAAATGTATTGGCTGCACAATTTGTGCCCAGAACTGCCCGGTAGAAGCAATTGCTTTTAAGCCTCATGAAATACACGAAATAGATGTTGATGAATGCACCAAATGCGATATCTGCAGACAGGAATGCCCGTCAGAAGCTGTTTATGTTGAATAAAGCTATATTGTGACAATGATAAATTTGAAAATCAATAATATACAGGTAAAGGCAAAAGAAGGTTCTTCTGTTTTAGAAGCAGCCTCTTCTGCAGGGTTTGATGTGCCTGCAATGTGTAATTATAATGGTTTGGAGCAATTCACTTCATGCATGGTATGTGTTGTTAAAGACCGAAATGGCGGGGCTCTCATGCCGTCGTGTGCTGTAAAGGCTCAGGAAGGTATGGATATTGTGACTGAAGATGAGGAAATCTTTGAAGCACGAAAAACAGCCCTTGAGCTGTTGCTTTCGGAGCATAGCGGCGATTGTGAAGCACCGTGCCGAATAGCTTGTCCGGCCTTTATGAATATCCCGCTAATGAACAGGCATATAGCTCAGGAAGATCTTCAAAGCGCATTTGAAGTTGTGATAAAAGATATTGCACTGCCACGTGTTTTGGGTAGAATATGTCCTGCGCCTTGTGAGGGCGCATGCAAAAGGAAAGCTGTTGACCAACCTGTGGCAGTATGCCTGCTGAAGAGATTTGCTGCCGACAATTTTAAATTTATAGCCCAACCCTCAAAGCCTGATAAAAACAAAGCCGTAGCAATCATTGGAGCCGGCCCTGCAGGACTAGCTGCTGCATTCTTTTTGCAATCAGCCGGCATTAAGGCTGAAGTATTCGATAATCACGAAAAACCGGGAGGCTCGCTAAGATATGATTTGGATGAGAAAGAATTGGATAAGGCTGTCCTGGATCAAGAAATTGAAGTAATTAAAAATTGCGGAGTTACCTTTCATCAAAACAGCAATATTGATAGTAAAAGATTTGAAGAATTAATAAAAAACTATGAAGCCGTTATTGTTGCCACAGGCAATTACACTGACAAGATTGGTAGTTGGGGGCTCGAAAACAATGGCAAAACTCTTTTGGTTAACAAGTCAACTTATCTGACAAATATTGAAAAAGTTTTTGCTGTAGGTAATGTAAACCGTTCAGGGAAACTGGCAATAAGGTCACTGGCACAAGGAAAGGAGGTTGCAAAAATTGTTATTGAGCTTCTGCAAGAAGGTGTCATAAAGGGAAAAAGCAGAAAGTTTAACTCTGTACTTGGCAAGCTGATAAGTGAAGAATTCCCGGAATATCTGAACGAGGCTTCTTCTGACAATCGCTATGAGCCGGGAAATGATGGCTTTAGCCTTGAAGTTGCACGTAAAGAAGCAGCAAGGTGCATACATTGTGATTGCCGCAAACCCGAAAACTGCAAACTGAGAAATTATGCGGAGGAGTATGACGTTTCAAAAAAAAGATTTGCATACACAAAGCGTAAACCGGTAAAAAAGCATATTAAAACGGATTTAGTAGTATACGAACCCGGAAAATGCATCAAATGCGGCATATGTGTGAGAATTACCGCTAAGCAAAAAGAAAAATTCGGATTTACTTTTATAGGCAGAGGTTTTGATGTTGAAATAGGGGCTCCCTTCAACCGGAGTTTAGAAGCGGCTTTGGAGAAAACTGCCCGTGAGGTTGCGGAGGCTTGCCCGACGGGGGCGTTGTGTGGGTTTTAAATGTTGCAAACTCAGCTTCCAGTTTCTTTTTAACCGGAAGCTTCCAGTTCTCTTGTTCTTATCCGGTAGCTTCCAGTCCTTTCAGGAGCTGGAAGTTCCTTTCTCAGGTAAGAACTGGCAGCTCCCGGCAGAGACTGCCAGCTTCTGGATAGATCACCACCAACTATCAACTTTCCCTTTCAGTTTTCTGCAAAGTTTACTATAAGGCCTAAAGCAAGCCGCGTTAACGGTAAAAGTATTGTAGAATCTTGACCAGGTCAATACCATGACAGAGCTGGTGATCGATAGCCGCATTAGCGGCGAAAATATGGTAGAAATTAAGGCAATACACAAATTCTCAAAAGCCACGCTAGCGGCGACAGTAGTTTACCATACTGCCACCGCTGACGCGGCTGAATATAGGATTGCATCATACAAAATTGCTACCATAATATCACCGCTAACGCGGCTTTGTAAAATGTTGTTATCTTTCAATTTGCTACCATAAATATTACCGCTAACACGGCTTTTGGAAAATTTCGGTCATACCGGAAGCTTCCAGTTCCAGTAAAAGATTATAATCAATCCTCACCTCGATAGAGGTGAAATAACGATAGAACAAAACGCCTAACATACATACCAATTCACCCCAGCGGGGTGACATAGAGTTAAAATCTTAATAATTAAGCCATGCAATACTAATAATACATTATTTTTGTAAATGCTCCGGTAAGAACTTCCAACTTCCGGACTAAATATCAGGGAAAAACACATTTAACCATATTATGAAAAGAGCTGTAATTTTTTTTATTTATCTGTCATTCATACCTCTGGCTGTGCATACTGATTGGCCCGAATACAGGGGTGGACAAGACCTGCACGGAAAAACATCTGTAGCTATACCATCCAATGCCGGGCTTGCATGGGCATATCAAACGGGAGCGGAAATAAAAGCAGCACCGGTTATCAAAGATGGCAGGATAATTATTGGCAGCAACGATGGCAATGTCTATTGCCTTGATTTGTTTGGAACGCTGTTGTGGAAATTTGAGACCGAATATGCTGTTGAAGCTCCTGCTTTAATAAAAAAAAATACCGTGTATGTGGGTAACCTTGGAGGATTTTTCTATGCAATTGATTTGCTCAGCGGTGAAAAAAAGTGGAAACACGAAGCAAGTAATCAAATAATGGCTGCTGCCAACTATTGGAAAGACGGCGAAAGCCTGTATATACTTATAGGGGCATATGATTTTTATCTTTACTGCCTTGAAGCAAATACCGGCAGAATTGTGTGGAAGTATGAGGCATTGGATTACATTAACTCGGTTGTTTCAATATCTGGAAACAAAGCAGTTTTTGGCGGCTGTGACGGTCATCTGCATGTAGTTGACTTAACTTCAGGCAAGGCGGCACAAAAAACAGAAGTTGCCTCATATATTGCGGGCTCTGCCGTGCTTGAAAGCAACCTCGCTTTTGTTGGCGACTATGACGGAAAATTTTGGTCTATTGATTTTATAGAAGGGGAAATAAATTGGAGTTTTGAAAGAGAATCGAGAGAGTTGCCATATATTGCATCACCTGCAATAATTGGCAGTATGGTTATTGCTGCTAATCGCGACAGGTTTGTCTATTGCCTGGATAAGAGCAACGGAAGATTGCTGTGGCAAAGAAATACAGGCAGCAGAGTTGATGCTTCCCCTGTTACTGATGGCAAAAACGCACTCGTAGCTAATATGAGAGGCGACTTGTTGTTGCTTGATGTCAATGATGGAAGCATTGTATGGACTTACGAACTGGGAAGTGGCATAACAGGAAATCCGGCGGTTACTGATAACATGATTGTTGTTGGAACAATGGATGGAAGTGTTTATGGACTTGTGGAGGAATGATGGGTGGAGACTTAGGGGCTAAGAGAACTGAGAGATGAAAAAGTGAAAAGTGAAAAGTGAAAAGTGAAAAGTGAAAAGTGAAAAGTTAAAAGTGAAAAGTGAAAAGCTGGAGCGTAGCGGAAGTCCCGAATCCTTTCAGTTTCGGGATCTAAAGTTAAAAACGACAAGTAGTAGGTGATAGGTGTTTGGTAATCAGTCGGCAGTCGGGACAGAGGTTTTCATGCCATGTTAAGATTAAAAAGACTTAATTAAAACAAAAATATAAAGATGAACATAGCTCATATTATCCCGGGTTCGGGTGGGGGTTTTTATTGCGGGAATTGTCTGCGCGATGGTGAAATGTTTAAGGCTATCAGAAACCAGGGGCATAATGCAGTCATTACGCCAATGTACCTGCCGCTTTTTATGGAATGCAACAACAAAGACGATGTTCCGGTTTTTTTTGGAGCCATAAGTATTTACCTGAAACATCGCTATCCTGTTTTACAAAAGCTTCCCAATTGGGTTGACGGGATACTAAATTCCGGGCCAATGCTTAAATTGGCGGCGAAGTTTGCCGGCTCTACTCGCTCTACAGGGCTTGAAGATATGACTATCTCAATGCTGATGGGTGAGCATGGCAAGCAAAAAGACGAGCTCGAAAAACTGGTTAGTTGGCTTGAAAACCATTTCAAACCTGATGTAGTTCATATTTCAAATGCTTTGCTGCTTGGTTTGGCAAAGAAACTTAAAGAAAGGCTTAATGTACCCGTTTTTTGCTCATTGCAGGATGAAGATACCTGGGTAGAATGCATGAAGCCGGAGGCGGCAAAAAAGGCATGGGAGCTGATGCAAGATAGTACACAATATGTTGATATGTTTGTATCTGTCAGCGATTATTACAAATCTTTTATGAAAGACAGGCTTAAGCTCACAGAAGAAAAACTTAAAACACTGCATCTCGGAGTAGAGCCTGATAATTATAAATATATTAATGCTTCTAAAAAACCCCGGAACATTGGTTACTTGTCACGCCTAAGTAAGGATAAGGGACTTGATATACTTATAGATGCCTTTATTGAGTTGAAAAAACATGAAAAAAACAAAAATGTAAAGCTTTTGCTTACCGGCGGATACACTGCAGATGACAGCAAGTTTGTCATAGAACAAAAGGCTAAGATCAAAAATGCGGGATTGAACGATGATGTTGTATTTATGCACAGCTTTGAAAATGAAGGCAGGAAGGAGTTTTTAAACAGTGTGCAGGTTCTTTCTGTGCCGGTTCGTTCGGGAGATGCTTTCGGAATTTATCTGCTGGAAGCTATGGCTTCAGGTATTCCTGTGGTTCAACCGGCAAGGGGTGCTTTCCCGGAGATCATTCAAAAATCAGGGGGAGGCATAACTTATAATGACAATTCGGCTTCGGAGCTTGCGAAAACTCTTGATGAACTTCTGAATGATAAAGAAAAGCTCAATAACTTAAGCCTGCAGGCACGAAAAGGTATTGAAAAGGAATTTAATATTAATTATAAAGCTCATGAAATGATTGGGCTTTATGTGGATTTTGTTACCAACTCTTAATAATAACTTTCGAAATACTGAAAAAAAATGTAACTTTGAAATAAAAAACAACCATGATAGTAGAAAGACAAAACAATGAAATTTTGGTAAGGCTTCCAGCTGACATGAATGTTTCT
>SLSZ01000112.1 GCA_007130125.1 Bacteroidales bacterium | reverse complement strand
TTTACTTCATCAACAATTTTGTTTGCAAAATCTTCAATTGAAAAACTTCCCAAATCACCTTCCTGGTGTTTTCGGACAGAAACCGTATTATTAGATTCTTCTTTTTCGCCTACTATCAGCATGTACGGAATCTTACGGGTTTCTGCATCCCGGATTTTTTTCCCGGTTTTTTCATTGCGGCTATCAATCAGCGTGCGAAGTTCGTAATTATTTAGCAAATTTAAAACTTTTTCTGCATATTTTTGATATTTATCGCTGATAGGCAGTATAATAACCTGATCGGGAGCTAACCAAATAGGGAACTTCCCGGCACAATGTTCTATCAGAACAGCTACAAAGCGCTCCATTGATCCGAAAGGAGCTCTGTGGATCATCACGGGCCGGTGCTTCTGGTTATCACTACCAATGTATTCCAGCTCAAAACGTTCAGGAAGGTTATAGTCGACCTGTATAGTGCCCAGTTGCCATTCCCGGTTAAGAGCGTCTTTTACCATAAAGTCAAGCTTTGGCCCGTAAAACGCAGCTTCCCCGGTTACAATCTTTGCTTCTATACCTTTTTCTTCCGTAGCTTCTATAATGGCTTTTTCGGCTTTTTCCCAATTCTCGGTATTACCTATGTAATCTTTCATATTATCCGGATCACGCAGGGATATCTGAACATTATAGTTCTTAAAATCAAGTGCTTTGAATATCAAAAGTACTATATCAATAACTTTGATAAACTCCTCTTTAACCTGATCAGGCCTGCAAAAAATATGAGCGTCATCTTGTGTAAAACCTCTTACCCTTGTTAGCCCATGCAGTTCACCGCTTTGTTCATAACGGTATACCGTACCAAACTCTGCGAGCCTTACAGGAAGGTCTTTATAGGAATACTGCTTTGTTTTGAATATTTCACAGTGGTGCGGACAGTTCATTGGTTTAAGAAAAAACTCTTCCCCTTCAGCAGGTGTTTTAATTGGTTTGAATGAATCAGATCCATACTTTTCATAATGCCCGCTAAGTATATATAAGTTTTTGTTTGCAATATGTGGTGTAATTACAGGATAATACCCTGCTTTAAGCTGTATCTTCTTAAGAAATTTTTCCAGTATCTCACGCATCTGGGCACCTTTTGGAAGCCACATAGGCAAACCCTGACCAACATTTTGCGAAAATGCAAATAGCTCTAACTCACGGCCTATTTTTCTATGATCACGCTTTTTTGCTTCCTCCAACATCTCAAGGTACTCATCCAGTTGTTTTTTCTTTGGAAAAGTAATACCATATACCCGGGTAAGTTGCTTGCGGGATTCATCACCTCTCCAGTATGCACCGGCAAGGCTCAATAGTTTAATAGCCTTAATTGGCCCGGTGTCAGGGAGATGAGGCCCGCGACACAAGTCAACAAATTTGCCTGATTCATAAAAAGTAATATTCCCGTCTTCCAATTCACTTATCAACTCAACCTTATATTCATCACCTTTCTCCTTGTAATACTTTAAGGCTTCATGCTTAGGCATTTCTTTACGGATAATTGGTATTTTCTTACTTGCCAGCTCCTTCATCTTTTTTTCTATAGCAGGAAGATCTTCTGATGTAAGTGAACGGTCACCCAGGTCAATATCATAATAAAACCCATTGTCAATATCAGGACCAATGCCAAACTTAGTGCCTGGGTAAAGTTCTTCAATTGCAGCAGCCATCAAATGAGCCGATGAATGCCACATTGTAGCACGTCCCTCCTTGTCATCCCAGGTATTTAGTTTTATCGTTGAATCCTCTTCTATAGGGCGGTTTATATCCCGCACCTCTCCATTGACAGTAATAGAAAGAACATTACGAGCCAAGCCCTCACTTATACTTTTAGCAATATTGAGGCCGGTTATACCCTTGGGAAACTGTTTAACAGAATTATCCGGAAATGTTATTTTAATCATGAGAATTTTCAATTTTTCAGGGCGCAAAGATACGGTTTTATTAACACATATTGGTAATAAAACTAATATTTTTTACGCATAAAGATGTATATCCGGAGAGGCTGTTTATGACATCATTCTTTTGATGAACCGCAGTTGATGAGTATATTTTTTCTTTTCAGCATTATATATCCCCTGCTGGTCAACTGAGTCAATCCTGACTTTTCCGCACGCATGGATAATCAACCCATTATCAAGCGCTATTCCAACATGATTTATAATACCCTCACGATCATCAAAAAACATAATGTCGCCGGGTTTTGTTTCATGATGGAAGTGGACCAGCTTGCCTTCGTCAGCTTGCAAATAAGAATCACGGCTAATTTTTATGCCTGCCATTTTACATGCTATTTGCGTTAATCCTGAACAATCAATCCCCATAATTGTACGTCCACCCCACATATGAGGAGCATTCAAAAATAACCTGGCATAATCTGATGGATTCTTCTGGTTAGAATTATAAACTACAGAGCCTTCATATTTGTATGTTTGCCTTCCCAGTAAAAAATCACCATCGTTAAAATTAAACAGCTCTGAGCCGGCAGGCACTATAAAAACCTTACCCGTTGATAGTTCTGTAACACTCCCGAATATACTTTCAGTTACAGTACTTTCTGCAGATGATAACCAATCAATTTGTTTATCATTTAAAAGTGATACCTGGTTTTCATAAACCCACCCCTCATAATTGTCAAAGCACGATTTAATAAAATACCACTTCTTTGTTTGATCAAGTATTTTAAAAGTTTCACCCCATAACAGTTGAGTTACCAACTCACTCATACTTTCGGGGCTTTTCCTGACAGGTATAACACCTAATAAACAAATCCCTTTATCCATTGAAAAATCTATTATATGTTTACGAATTTATATTTTAACTTAATTATTTGCAAATTTACATAAATTTTACCTTTTATTCTACTAAATTGTTTTTTATACAAATAATTTTCAAACAATATAAGATTATATTTTTATTTTTAACTTCGTAATACATAATGAGAAAATATTAGGTGTAAAACAGAAAAAAATCCTGTATTCTCATAAACTAAATTACTAAAGCCAAAGCCATGAAACGAATTATAGATTTCATTTTGTCACATTTACCGGTATTCTACAAAGTTTTTTTGTTTTTGATAAGTATTATTTTGATTCTGCAACTATTTCCGCGTCAGGCAGGATTTCAATATGAGTATCAGCAAGCCAGGCCGTGGATGTATGAAGATCTGCTTGCACCTTTTGATTTTGCAATATTAAAAACCGAAAAAGAATTGGAGCAAGAAAGAAAAGAGGTTTTGAGTGACTTCAGATACTATTTCAAAATTGATTACACTGTCTATGATAAAAAGCTTGCTGAACTTTGCGATGATTTTGAAACAGCATGGAAAAGAAAATATAGTACTGATGAAAAGTTTGACAAAAAGAAAAAACATAATTCACAGGTCATATTCGATATATTGGACCACCTGTATTATGAAAGAGGTATTATATTTTTAGACGACACTCTTGCAAATAAAGGCCCGGAATATGAAATCAACCTTCGGGAAGGGCAAGTAGCAGAAGTAAGAACATTATCCGATTTTTACACAATAAGTGAAGCATATGAATATATTAACTCTCGTATGGAAACAATATCACAACAAGATGATACTGTTGATGTTGATTTAATAAAACCTTTACTGGAAGATGCTCTTACACATAATGTATTTTATGATGAAGAGCTTAACGAGAAAGCCAAAAAAGAACAGCTTGCATTAATTTCACCTTCAAGGGGCATGGTTCAGCAGGGTGAAAAAATAATTTCAAAAGGTGAGCTGATAACTTCTGACAAATACCAGGTGCTGAAATCTTTCGAAAAAGAGTATAATAAACAACTCGGTGATCTCTCAGTTAATTATATAATCTACCTGGGGCAGTTTATTTTGATCAGTTTGTCAATGATTGTGCTGAGCTTGTTCTTAAAGACATTCAGAAAAGATGTATATGCCGACAATCGCAAAATAATACTCATACTGGTTTCAATCTTGTTTATGGTATTACTAACCGGGTTGGTGGTTAAGCATAATATTGACCTTTTATATCTTGTTCCGGTATGTATTGTTCCAATAGTGATCCGGTCGTTTTTCGACAATCGCCTGGCATTATATGTTCATATAATAACCATAATCCTTATTGGCTTTATGGTTCCCAAAAGCTTTCAGTTCGTCTTTCTGCAATTTATTGCCGGCATTATTGCAATATTAAGCATGGTGACACTTCGGCGCCGATCCCAGGTATTTTTTACTGCCGGATTAATATTTCTTACTTATATAGCAGTTTTCACAGGCTTATCTTTAGCGCAGACAGGTTCTTTTGGGGAAATAGAAAGTATTAATTATGCCTATTTTGGAGGTAGTGCATTGCTAACTTTATTCTCCTATCCAATAATTTTTCTGCTGGAGCGTATATTTGGAATGTCTACTGACTTTTCACTCTTGGAACTATCAGACACCAATAATAGGTTACTTCGTGATTTGAGTATGAAAGCACCCGGCACTTTTCAGCATTCATTACAGGTTGCCAACCTTGCTGAGGAAGCTATTATTGAGATCGAAGGTAATCCTTTGCTCACCCGGACAGGTGCGCTTTACCATGACATAGGAAAAATGGATTCGCCTCTATACTTTTCAGAAAATCAATCATCAGGCATTAACCCTCATGACGAACTTGAGCCTGAGGAAAGTGCTGAAATAATAATTGACCATGTTATAAAGGGAGTGGAAAAAGCCAGAAAATACAACCTGCCGGAGTACCTTATAGATTTCATTAGAACTCATCACGGTACCAATAAAGCCAGGTATTTCTACTCAATGTCTGTTAAGAATCAGGAAGCAGATGATGTGGACCAAAAAAAGTTTACTTACCCCGGACCAAAACCTTTTAATAAAGAAACAGCTGTTGTAATGATGGCTGATGGTGTTGAAGCCGCATCAAGAAGCCTGGATAAACCGGATGAAGAATCCATAAATGAACTGGTTGAAAGGATTATAGATGAACAGGTAAAAGAAAATCAGTTTGATAATGCTGATATTACTTTTAAAGACATCACTACTGTGAAAAAGATCTTCAAACAAAAGCTTAACAACATTTTTCACATTAGGATTGCATATCCTTCAGAAAGATAGTATTTACTGCATTAGCGCAATCTGACAGATATTCTTTCGTGTCAGGGCCTTTATTGAAAAGTAAGTCGATTATACTTAGGTTTTCAACAAACCCATACTTATGTATAAATACCTGGTCATAAATATGAAAAGGTATAGAATGAAGTGAAGCAGGGGTTTTTGTTTTGGGATTGATAACCGTACGGAAATCTATACAACCGCCAGGCTCCCTTTCAAAATTATCAGTTAAATATATTTGCTTTTTTATTCCAATTTCCGATAACAGAGAATTTAACAACCTGGTGTTAAAGTCCAGTAACTTTTCAAAGCGTTTATCATAAAACGATTCAAGAAAATCTTTATAATAAATAAAAAACGGGGCATTACTATAGGCAGTATTAATTGCCCTCCAATGATTACGTTGCCAGCTCTGCTTATAGCTGATCAAAACTTCATTGGTTTTTGAATGTTTGCCTCTAGGTTTAATTACAGGAATATGAAGCGATTCAACACCATTGCTGCCAGATATATAACATCTGTTGCGATAAGTTTGCTTCGGATAAGTTTCATGAGTTTCGATAAAAATATTATCACTAAGTAACAGATACACAAAATACTCAACCGGTGGAAGATACGCAGTCGAAAAAATTGCATTATTTATATTTGACTTAAGCATAGTTTTTTATTGTTAAGTTGTTTAGTCGTTGAGCTGTTTAGTCGTGAATTTTTTTATATCATAGCTCACTCTCACTTTCTCCAAAACGCCTTTGAGAATAGTAATAGCACTGTAAACAACTCCAGCCTTCCAAGCAACATCAAAAAACAAAGAAACCATTTTCCCGGCAAAGGGATAAAAGCATAGTTCTCAACAGGCCCTACCCCACCAATTCCAGGACCAATATTTCCCAATGTAGCTGCAACTGACCCCACGGCAGTTTTAAAATCAAGGCCCATGACAGTCATTGCAGCTGATCCTGCAGCAAAAATCAATACAAATATCAAAAAGAACGCTAAAAAATTCTGTATAATTTCCTTTGGGATCGTTTTACCATTAAACCTTACAGGGATTATCGCCAAGGGATGTATCAATCGTTTAAATTCGAGTGTAGTATTCTTTAAAAGTATAAGATGCCTTATCATCTTGATTCCTCCCGCTGTACTACCAATGCATCCTCCGGTAAACATCAGCAAGAACAATGTAAACCATAAAAAATCATTCCATTGCAAATAATCATAACTTATAAAGCCTGTAGTTGTAACAATAGTAACAACCTGAAACAAACTATGCCTGAATGAACTTTCAAGATCAATATTATAAAGCAAAAAAACAACTACTGTGAATAGCAGGGCAAATGCTCCAATTACTCTCAAATAAAAACGTAACTCTTCATTATTAAGAAATTTATCAAACTGTCCTTTAACAATAAAATAGTGTAGTGAAAAATTCATTCCTGCAATTATCATGAATAAAATGATAATATATTGTATAAAAGCTGAATAACCGGCAATGCTGTCATTTTGAGTGGAAAAACCACCGGTTGACATTGTTGTAAAAGAATGGCATAATGCATCGAATAAGTTCATCCCTCCTAGTTTTAGAAGGAAAACCAATGCAAGGGTGAACAAAAAGTATATACCCCACAATCTTTTTGCTGTTTCCTTAATTCGAGGATGCAGCCGGTTAGGTGTAGTTCCCGGTGCTTCGGCAATAAAAAGCTGCATGCCTCCAACTCCAAGAATAGGCAAAATAGCCAGAGTTAAAACTATTATTCCCATACCCCCAAGCCATTGAGTCAGGCTTCGCCAAAACAACAATCCCTTGGATACTGATTCTATATCTTCTAAAATGGTTGCTCCGGTGGTGGTAAAACCTGAAATGGTTTCGAAGAATGAATCACTATATGTACTAATTGCTCCAGAAACATAAAATGGCAATGCTCCAAACAATGAAATACTGACCCATGTTAAGGTGACTATTATATATCCTTCTTTTTTACCAATATTTCTTTGATCATGGCTTCGTGTGATAAAAAATAGTATCAAGCCAACAACAAAAGTTATAGATCCACTTATAAAAAATGCCCGTGTAACTTGCGGCTCATCATAATATACTGACCATACTGAGGAGACAATAATGAACCCCGACAATATCATCAGGAGTATCCCAATAAATTTAATTATCAAACGATAATTTATAACTGACCGGTTGAACATTTCAATGGATGTTAAAAGAATTTGTCAACAGCATGAAAAGCCTTTGGCAAGGCAAAAACCACAACATTATCTCCAGGTTGAATCTGAAAATCACCTGTTGCTATAAAACCTTCATTTTCTCTAATTATACCACCAATGATAGCATCCTTGGGAAATTTCAATTTTCTGATAGGTTTGCGGGTAATCGGCGAATTATCCTTAGCCACAAACTCAAATACTTCCGCATCAATACCTGTTAAGCATTTTGTAGAAATAACCTCAGCTGTCATTGTAAAACGAATAATATAACTTGCAGTAGCAAGTTTTTTATTAATTATGGTATCAATACCGATATTTTGAGATATTTCAATGAAATCCAGGTTTTCTACCAGTGCTATGGTCTTTTTCACTCCATATTTTCTGGCAAGCAAACAAGTAAGAATATTCGTTTCAGAGTTATTTGTGACCGCAACAAATGCATCCATAGAGCGGATGCCTTCATTTTCAAGCAGATCAATATCCCTGGCATCACCGTTGATCACAAGAGTATTATTTAAAACCTCTGTTAATTCTTCACTACGATCCCTGCTTGTTTCAAACAGCTTAACATTGAACTTTTTTTCAAGCATTATAGCTGCCTGACTACCTACAGTTCCACCTCCAACTATCATTATATTTGAAATAGCAAAACGCTTTTTTCCTCCAAGCTTCAAAAGGTGATCTATACCTTCAGGCTTTGTAACCACATAAGCCATATCTCCTTCCCGGAATACATCACTGCCATGGGGTATAAATGTTTCTGAACGCCTGTGAATAGCCACTGCCCGATAATCTAATTTCTTATAATCATGGGCTATTTCATTTAAAGATTTATTTAACACCAACGCATCTTTATCAAGCCTGATAAGCATTATTGATAATTGATTATTTGTAAAATCAAATATCTCAGTTGCAGCAGTGTTTTTGATAAGATTAGTTACTTCTTCAGCGGTTATTTTTTCAGGTGATACAAGGTAGTCAATACCTAAATCTTTATAATATGCTTTGCTCTTTTCGGTAGTATATTCCGGTTCATTTACTTTTGCTATACACTTTTTAGCACCCAAATGCTTACCTAATATTGATGTAAGTATATTTACTCTGCCATCCAGATGCATACTTAGCAGTAAATCAGCTTTTTTGGCATTAGCACTCTTTAATATGGTAAGTGAAGTTGAATCACCCTCAACAGTCATCAAATCAGTACTGGCTTCTACAACCCTGATCAGCTCACGATCCGGGCAAATTAATGTAATATTATGTTTTTCAGCTGAAAACAACTTACATAAATGCAAGGCCAATTCACTATTGCCGGCGATTAGAATATTCATTTCAAAAAATATATAGGATTATAATTTTTTCAGTGCAAATGTAAATGGTTTTTTATTTCATTTTATATTTTTTGATAAATAACCTGTTGTGAAAAAAAAAGGGAAAGACGAATTGTCTTTCCCTTTTATATAATGCCTGAAACATCAAGCATCATAGTTGTGGTTAGGGTTAATTGATTAACGTACTACCTGAACACGTTTATTAAGTACGTCATCTTCAGTTAATATTTGTATGAAATACACTCCTGTCTGCAAGTTATTAGCGTTTATATCGGTTTGATAATCCTCTACAGTAATATCAATTATTACTTGTCCGTTAAGATCAATCAGTCTCAACTGTTTGATCTTTTCAGTTGATTCAATATAAAACCTATCGCTTGCAGGATTTGGATACACATCAACTAAGAATTCTAACTCATCAATTTGTTCTATCCCTTGATGCGTCATAAACTGAGAACTCTGAGTGGTAGTGATAGTAAAATCATCTATACTCCAGTAATAGCCCCATGTACCCGTATAGTTAAACTTAAACTTAACCTGAGATTGGCCTGACAAAGCAGATATATCCAGGTTATAAGTGGTAGGATTGTCTATTGTGCTTGTCCATTGGCGGATATTTGTCCAAGACTGGCCATTATCAACACTATAAGCAAAAGTTGCCGTAGATACATCATTCCATTGTCTGAAATAATGTTCAAAAGAGAGGTACATATTGCTATATTCTGACAGGTCAAATGTTGGTGTGATCAGGTCAGAATTTTGCGAATTATTGCTTCCATATCCATCACTGTCAAGGTATGCATAATTGCCTTCCGTTCCTGAAACACCACCATTGAAGGTGCCGAATTTCCAAACTTGTCCGTTACCTTGGTTATCTGTAACCTCCCAGTAATCAGGAGCTGTAGTATCATCAAATGTCTCCACATATGGCAAACCAAAAGGAGGACCGTCATCACCGCCACCATCATCAACTCCGGTGATATAAACATCGTCAATACTCCAATAATAACCCCATGTACCGGTATAATTCCATTTGAACTTAACCTGCGAATGTCCTGCAACCTGATCTATATTCATATCAAAAGTAGCAGGATTTGAAGTGTTACTTGTCCATTGTTGTACAGTATGCCATGTTTGGCCATTATCAACACTGTATGATAAAGTTGCTGTTGAAACACTTTGATATTGCCTGAAATAGTGTTTAAATGAAAGGTTTACCGAGCTGTACTCTGACATATCTATTGTCGGTGTGATAAGGTCAGAATTTTGACTATTATTGCTGCCATACCCGTCACTGTCAAGATAAGCATAGTTGCCTGATGTACCGCTTAAGCCACCACTAAATGTTCCGAACTGCCAAACCTGGCCGTTACCTTGATTGTCAGTCACTTCCCAGCAATCAGGTGCTGTTGTTCCATCAAATGTTTCTGTGAAAGGTAAGCCATATACGGGGCAATCACCACCCGGTTCTTCCACGAAAAAAGCGGTAGCAGTTATATCCTGGTTCATTGTGATGTTAAGCTGTGCATCATAATAATCAGAGCCATTAACAGTCCAGTGAGAAAACTCCCATCCCTGATGAGGTGTAGCTGAAATTTGCACACCGGTGTTTTCCGGATATGTATATGTACCTTCCTGAGGGTCAATTGTGCCCTGACCTGAAGAACCTATTGTTAATTGATATTCGGTGGCTGCAGTTTCCCCTGTAATTTCAACATCATCAATACTCCAGTAATAACCCCACGTGCCGGTATAGTTCCATTTAAACTTAACCTCCGAATGGCCTGCAACCTCATCTATATCCATATCAAATGTAGCAGGATTCGAAGTGTTGCTTGTCCATTGTTGTACAGTATACCATGTTTGGCCATTATCAACACTGTATGACAATGTTGCTGTTGAAACACTTTGATATTGCCTGAAATAGTGTTTAAATGAAAGATTTACCGAGCTATACTCTGACATATCTATTGTCGGTGTGACAAGGTCAGAGTTTTGAGTATTATTTCTGCCATACCCGTCACTGTCAAGATAGGCATAATTGCCTGATGTACCGCTTAAGCCACCGCTAAATGTTCCGAACTGCCAAACCTGGCCGTTACCTTGATTGTCAGTCACTTCCCAGCAATCAGGTGCTGTTGTTCCATCAAATGTTTCTGTGAAAGGCAATTCATATACAGGGCAATCTCCACCCTGATCTTCTGAAAAATAAGCCACAGCAGTAACATTTTGATTTATTGTAAGTGTCAACTGTGAGCTCGTATAATTGCTTCCATTGATTTCCCATCTGTCAAATGATGCACCGGATAAAGGGTTAGCACTAATAGTAACAGACGTGCCTTCTTCATAAGAATAAGTACCTGGTTCTGGTTGTGTAGTTCCGGGGCCCTCAATACTTATAGACAGATTATAATTTGTTGTTCCACCAATATAATCATCAGTTAATATCAAAGCTTCATAGGCATCAAGAGCTCCTGATCCCAGCAAGCCGTTGTAGCTGCTATTATATTGATAAAGTTCATCATTTGCGCTATTTATAAGAATATCCCACAGCTGGTCATTAGTAAGCTGACCAGGGGCATAAGAAACAACGAGTGCCGCAGCACCTGAAACATGTGGACAAGCCATTGAAGTACCACTCATATAAACGTAGTTGCTGCTACCATTCATACTTGCAATATCAGTTCCCGGCGCAGTAATATCTATCCAGCTTCCGTAATTAGAAAAACTTGATTTTTCTCCATGCCTGTCATGTGAAGCCACAGCCATAGCACCTTCATAATAAGCCGGATACCAGTCGCCGCTATGATTATCATTACCGGCAGCAAAAATGGTTATACCACCAATTAATTCATTACCGCCTCCATTGGCATTAAAATAATCAATTGCGTCCAGCACTTCCTGTTGATAAACACCTGCGGACGTATAACCCCAGCTGTTCTGAGATATTGATGCACCATTGTCAGCTGCATAAGCAAAAATTTCCATATTGCTCAAACCATGATTTCCCCAAAGGTCAATTGTCATGATCCTAACTCCGTCATTACTGCCACTACCACCTGCTAATCCGGCCAAACCCACACCATTGTTGGTAACACCGGAAACAGTACCGGCAACGTGTGAACCATGGTCATCTGGTTCTGTATTTGTACCTTGTGGTCCAATAGGTCCCCACATATTACCTTCCAGGTCAGGGTGGTTGTACTGAACACCACCGTCTATAACTGCTACTATAACATCAGAATTACCTTTTTCTATATCCCATGCTGTTTCAGCATTTACATCAAACCCCACACGACCACCATCCTGGCCGGTATTATTAAAATGCCACTGGTGATCAGCATAATAAGGGTCATTAGGTGTCCACCTGGTTGATGTTCCTTTATCCTCATTAATATTTTGCATATCAACAGGCTCAATCTTTCTGGTCTTATATAAAGGCTCCGCAATTTCCACCTCGTCAAGTGAAGAAAATTGTTTTACAGCTTCTATAACATCCACTTTTGAATCAAACCTTATCTCATGCCAAAGATTTAATCCCCAGGCCCGGTGACGTTCTTTGTATTGCAAGGATGCCGGTGAATTATCATATAACACATCAATCTTTCTCGTGTACTGAACAGCTCCTATCGATCTGTTAATCTCATCAAAGGAAGCTATTCCGGTTTCAACGTAACCACTTTTCCCGGTAGGGATGGATCTCTCATTAAAGTATTGATCCATATAAGGCTTAAGCTTAATGGAAATAACACCCTGCTCGTAAGAATCGTCAGGAATTCTGTTTAAGTCAATTGGAGGTCGCTCCCCGCGTTCCACATTATACTTGGCTTCCAATCTGGCTTGATCAGCCTGAACTCTTGTTTGTAATTCTTCTAAGGCATCATTTGCATCCCCTGTTTGTGAACTATTTCCAACATAAGGAGTGAAAGATAATGCCATAAAAGCACTTAAAAAAACACAAATAAGTAAGTTTAAAAATCTCATTAGTTTAATTTTGGTTAATATTATATTTAATTAAGAGAAATACATCAATTAAAACTAAATTGATGTACATCCCTTGCTATGTGCGTTTTTTGTTATTGGTTTTTAACATTTTCGATTCGAAATATAAAAACATATAATTTTTTAAAAAAAATTTCAGCTCCTTTTTTATTTTTCAAAATCCACATAATTTACTGATTTTTAATACATATAGTTAATATTCTTCGATATATTATACAATGCTACTAGATATAATTGTTAATAACTTTTTAAGTGTTTTACTTAAAAAGTAGGTGAAACACTTAATTTTGATTTTTAGAATATTTCACTTTCTAATTAAAATCATTCAAATGCTGAGAATAATAGGTGTCATAGGTTCAAATTCATTACAACATAATAGCAGAGGATATCAGTTTGGTATGGAGCTGGGTCAAAGATTAGTTGATAATGATTGTTTTATAGTATGCGGTGGCCGGGAGGGCATAATGGAAGCAGTATGCAAAGGAGCGCATATATCTGACAATTACACTTTCGGGCGCACAATAGGTGTGCTGCCTTCACCGCACCGTGAAGAAGCAAACCAATGGTGTGATATTATAATTCCCACAGGAATGGGTTTTGCTCGTAACCAGATTATTGTTAATACTGCAGAAATATTAATAAGTGTCAGTGGCGGGTCCGGAACACTTTCTGAGTTGTCTTTTGCATGGCAACTCGGCAAATCTGTTATATGCTATACGGGTATAGGAGGATGGACTAAGGAACTGGCAGGTAAAGACCTGGATGAACGATATAACGGATTGTTTTTACCGGCCGGAACTTTAAATGAAGTAATCGAGTTGGTATTAAAAATGAGAAACTAATTTTAAAAAGGTAATATTGGAGGGAAGTCATATGTGTTTGGTAACCTGTAATCAGTATTCGGTAATCGGTCATTGGTAATTGGTCATTGGTCATCCCTCATCCTCTAAACCTCTAAACCCATAAACCTATTAACCAACAAAAAAATCATCACAAAATATTATCTTTGACTTTCCAAGATTAACGAATAAAACACATTAACGCTTATGAAAATTCTCAGCTCGGAACAAATTCGTGAGGCTGATGCTTATACTATTGAAAACGAACCTATTGCATCAATTGATCTTATGGAGCGTGCATCAAAAGCTTGCTTTAACTGGATTAAGAGTAATTTTAAAAAAAGAAAGAAAGTTCAGGTTTTTTGTGGCATGGGCAACAATGGTGGTGACGGACTAGCTATTGCACGAATGTTAGGTGGAACAGGTTACGATGTTACTGTATTTATTATCAAACACACAAAAAAGGGTTCAGAGGATTTCCAGATTAATGAAGCTCGGTTGAAAAAAGTTAAAGGAATTAAAATTGAATATGTATCTGAGGATAACTCCCTGCCTCCGGTTGATAAAGATGCTATCGTAATTGATGCTATGTTTGGCTCCGGATTAAAAAGGCCACTGGAAGGCTTTCCGGCATCAATAGTACACCATATTAATGTATCGGATGCTTTGGTTGTTTCTATAGATTTTCCAAGCGGATTATTTTGTGAAGACAACAGCGGCAACATAGAAAAAAACATAATTAAAGCTAATTACACACTTACTTTCCAGGTACCAAAGCTTTCATTTATGTTTCCGGAAAACGATAAATTTATTGGGCAATGGCATTTGCTTGATATCGGTTTGAATAGGGATTTTATCAATTCTATTGATGCCAAAAAACATCTTGTTTTAAAAGAAGATATACAAAAACTTTATAGACCACGTAGCAAGTTTTCCCATAAAGGAAACTACGGACATGGTTTGTTAATAAGCGGCAGCTATGGCAAGATGGGTGCTGCCATTCTCGGTGCAAGAGGTGCGTTGCGTTCAGGTATTGGTTTGCTTACCGTTCATATACCCAAATGTGGTTATGAGATCATACAGTCAAGCATTCCCGAAGCCATGTGTAGTATTGATGAGCACGAAACCTTGTTTTCAGGAATAAAAGATACTGGCAATTTTAATGCAATAGCTATTGGACCGGGTATAGGTACCGACAAAATAACGGAAGCTGGGTTAAAGCTGCTTATACAAAACTTTGCAGCACCTATTATTCTGGATGCTGATGCCATAAACATCCTTGCCAATAATCAAACGTGGTTGTCCTTTCTGCCGAAAGGCTCTATACTTACTCCACATATTAAGGAATTTGAAAGAATTGCCGGAAAGTGCACCAACAGCTATGAGCGTATGCAAAAAGCATTGGAGCTGGCATTTAAACATCAGATATTTATAGTTTTAAAAGGAGCATTTACTTTAACTGCTTTCCCCGATGGCAGAGCATATTTTAATTCTACAGGCAATCCCGGCATGGCTTCAGGTGGTAGTGGTGATGTATTAACCGGCATCATACTTGGGCTGCTTTCACAAGGCTATTTGCCCTCTGAAGCCGCAGTGGCCGGCGTATACCTCCATGGCCTGGCAGCCGATATAGCTGCCAGACGTAAAGGTTATGAAGCACTACTGGCCGGCGATATAATTGAAAACTATTACAAGGCTGTGAAGAAGGTGTTTTATTGAACTACCCCCTGATACGCAAAGTATCAACCGGATTGAGTGTTGCCGCCCTGTATGAGATCAAACCTACAACCGCCCATACTACCAAGTAGACTAAGACTGCGGGGATTATAAATACCAGCCAGTTTGTATCGGCGCGGTAGGCAAAGTTTTCCAGCCATCTGTTGATAAAGTACCATGCCGCAGGTAAAGCTAAAAGGTTGGCTATCAATGCCAGCATACCAAATTCGTTGGATATAATCCTGATAATATCGCGTACACTTGATCCCAACACTTTTCTTATTCCTATTTCTCGTGTTCTGGCATTAGCAGTAAACATAGCAAGACCAATCAAACCTAAAGTTGAAAGGAATATTGCAAGCCCGGCAAATGAACCGACTATATTCATAACTCTTTTATCGTCCTGGTATAGTGATTCGAGCCGCTGATCAATAAACGAATAACTTAACGGCCAATGCGGAACCTCCGCAGTCCATATGTTATCCAGGTAATCAAGAACGGCTGATGATTTCCCCTCATTATACCTTACCAGCAGGTTTAGCCAGTTTTGAGGATAATTCTCGTGGCTAATAAAGAAAACCGTTGGTTTTACCGCATCATGCATTGAAGAAAAATGTATGTCCTCAACCACGCCAATTACTTGCCTGGGTTTTTCATCATAAAAGCCATTAAGAGTCATACCTACAGGGTCATTAACACCAACTCTTGAGGCTGCTGTTTTATTTATAACTGCAGCCATTTGCATATCGGTTTGCATATCAGAAGAAAAATTACGCCCCTTAAGAACACGTGTATCTAGTGTTTCAAAGAACTCAGTATCGCAAGAGATCACTGCCACATGCATTTGCTTTTGTCCATCATCAGAGTCATATGATAAGTTTGCATAGTTATTTGGCACTACAGTAGGAACATTATGAGAAAGGCTGACATGCTCCACATCGGGATGTTGCAGCAATTGTTCACGCAGCCAAATAGCACGTGAGGCAGACTGGCTATCCCATGGATTTTTGATATAAAACAGATTTTCCGAACAATATCCGGGTGATCTGTTTGTAAGAAAACTCATCTGCGAATAAATCATCAGGCTTGCTACTATTAATGCTATAGAAATAGCAAATTGCAAAAGCAGCAGTAACTGACGAGTTTTTAGCTGAATGA